>JBDGTD010000060.1:24885-29202 GCA_042217165.1 Haloferacaceae archaeon
CCGTCGGCTCTGGTCTGGTCCGGGGACGCCCGGCTGTCCCGCGCCGGTCGAGCGCGCCGCGAGTCCGTCATCGTTCTCGACAGCGGGCCGACCGGCGAGCGCCGGGCGGCCCGAGAGCGTCGTCTGCGCGGGCCGAGCGGTCGGCACGGGTCGGACGTGCGCGCCGGGCGGCGAACGATGAAGAGCCCACCCGACGAACGTCACCCGAGATGTACGACCACATCGTGGTCCCCGCGGACGGGAGCGACGCGGCGACGCGCGCGGCCCGACACGGCCTCGCCCTCGCGCGACGGGTCGACGCGTCGACCGACTTCCTCACCGTCGTCGAGCGCGGCGCGCTCAGTCTCGTCCGCGGCGACGACGAGGCCGACCGCCTCCGCGCGAACGCCGAGGCGGTGCTGGGAGAGGCCGAGTCGCTCGCGGCCGAGGCGGGCCAGACGGCCGAGACGGCGGTCCGCGAGGGCCGTCCGGTCGCCGAGATAGACGCCTTCGCGCGCGACCGCGACGCCGACCTCGTCGTCGTCGGGCGACAGGGGGCGACGGGCGTGGGCGAGCGGCTGCTCGGCGGCGTCGCCGAGGGGCTGCTCGGCCGGAGCGCGGTCCCCGTACTCGTCGTCCCGGCCGGCGCACCGGCCGACCCGGGCTACGACCGCGTCCTCCTCCCCACGGACGGGAGCGAGAGCGCCGCGCGCGCGACGCCACACGCCGCGGCGGTCGCCGGACGGACCGGGGCGACACTCCACGTGCTGAACGTCGTGGCGCTCCAGGCCGCGGGCGGCCTGTTCGCCGCCGGCGGCCTCGACGAGGCGTTCGTCGAGCGCCTGGTCGAGGCGGGCGAGGAGTCGGTCGCGGGCGTCGTGGCCGACCTCCGCGAGACCGCCTCCGACCTCGACGTGACGGAGGCGGTCGTCCAGACGGAGTCGTTCGACGGCGCGGCCGCCGGGATCCGCGAGTACGTCGCGACGGAGGGGATAGACCTCGTGGTGATGGGGAGCCACGGACAGTCGAATCTCTCCCGCCGGCTGCTGGGCAGTGTCGCCTCTGCCGTGGTGCGGACGGTCGACGTGCCCGTGCTGGTGGTGACGCGCGGCGAGGCGTGAGCGGGGGGCCGCCGCTCACCCACCCGGGTCCAGCGCCAGGAGCCGCGACTCGCCGCCCGCGAGATAGACCGTCCCGTCGTGGCCGAGCGCGTCGAACACGGTGTCGCGGCCGAGCGCGGCGGTCGCGCGTCCGTCCGCCCCGACGAGGTAGACGGTGTAGAACGGCTCGCCGGCCGCCGCGCCGGTGATCGCCGTCACGGCGGCCGCGTCGCTCGTCGCCGCCGTCGGCCACGCGTTGTCCGACGGCGGCGCGAACGTCCATCGCTCGCTCCCGGTCACGTCGTAGGCGGCGGCGCGGTCTGCGACCCGCCCCGTCCGCGTGTAGAGCGTCTCGCCGTCGGGGTCGCGGAACAGCCAGTAGCCGGGCTCGTCGTCCCGCCACGCGACCTCGCCCGACAGCGTGACGGCGACGACGCGGGCCCCGCCCACGTACAGGCGTCCGTCTCCGACGAGGAGGTCCCGCGCCGGGACCGGGGTCGTCCACTCGGCCTCGCCGTCCGGGCCGACGGCGTGGAGCGTCCCACCCACGGTCCGGTAGTAGACTCGGTCCTCGGCGGTCACGACGCGGTCCGTCGCTGCTGTCTCGGGCCGTCCCCGCCGCGACCCCGCCGGATCGAGCGAGACGAGGCCACTCGCGCCCGCGACGTGGATGCCGCCCGCGCCGACCGCCACGTCCGCGACGCCGCGAAACGCCACCTCCCACCGGACCTCGCCCGTCGCCGCGTCGACGCCGACGACGGCCGTCTCGAGGGGTTCTGGCGTCGCTGTCGGTCGGCCTCCGCCGTCCGTCGGCGCCCGCGTCACCGAGTCGGTGGGCCGACGCTCGCGGAACGCCGTCGCGGTGACGACGACGAGGTCTCCGGTCACGCCTGCGACGCCCAGCCTGCGCTCGCGCCGCAGCGACCACCGGCGGTCGCCGGTCGCGCGGGCGAGCGCCCGGACCGCGCTCCACGCCCGGCTCTCTACGTCGCCGCTCACGGCGTAGAGGGCGTCGCCGGCGAGCGTCACGCCCCACGTGTCGTTCGGGCCGCTCGCCGCGTGCGCGCCGGCGACCGCCTCGCCCGGAAGCTCCGTCCCCCAGCGGGTCGAGCCGTCGCCGGGCGCGACGGCCGCGACCGCAGCGGGGCCACCGTCCGCGCTGGTCGTCACGTACAGGCCGTCGGCGTCCGCGTCCAGTCCGAGGACGTTCCGGCCGTCGAACCCGCTCGTCCACGTCGGCGTCGGCTCGGGCGCGTCGCCGGGCGTCCGGGTCGGCCCGTCCGCGACGAGGGGGCCAGCGGGCGTCTCCGACCCCGTCTCGTCGGGCGTCGACCCGCCCGACCCGGTCGCACAGCCGGCGACACCGGCGAGGGCCGCCCCCCCGAGGAGGAGGTAGTCTCTGCGGGAGAACACGTTCGGGCGCCCTCGCAGGCGCCGAATGGGTCTTGTGGTCGGGCGCGACGCGCGACGCGCGGCGCGCGGCGAGCGCTTTTGCCCGCGCCCGCCCCTCCTCCGGCCGTGTTCGACCTCACCCACCCCGTCGAGCCGGGGACGCCGACCTACCCGGGCGACCCGCCCGTCGAGGTCACGCCACACGCGACCCACGAGGCCGACGGCTACCGCGTGAGCGCCGTCTCGCTCGGCAGTCACACGGGCACGCACGTCGACGCGCCGGCCCACACCGAGCCGGACGGGCGGACGCTCGACACGTACCCGGTCGCCGCGTTCGCGTTCGACGCCCTGCGCGTCGACTGTCGGGACCTCGCGGCCCGCGACCCGATCCCCCCGGACCGCGTCCCGGACGCGGGCGCAGACGCCGACTGCGTCGTCTTCTGGACCGGGTGGGACCGGCACTGGGGGACCGACCGCTACCGCGACCACCCGTACCTCGCGCCGGCGGCCGCCCGTGCCTGTGCCGACCGTGGCTACGCCGTCGCGCTCGACACGCCGAGTCCGGACCCGACGCCGACCGGGAACGCGCGCGCCGGCGAACCCGAGGGTCTGCCGGCACACGGCGCAGTACTCGGGTCGGACCTGCTCGTAGTCGAGAACCTCACCGGTCTCGACGCGGTCCCGGCGCGCTTCGGCCTGCGGGCGTTCCCGCTCGCGCTCGCCGGCGACGGCGCGCCGGTCCGGGCCGTCGGCGTCCCCCGTTGACCGGGTTCCGGGCGCGTCCCCGGGTCCTACTCCGCGAACGCGTCTCTGAACCGGGCTTTCGCGTGCGAGTGGCCGTAGTCGAGAGCCGGTCTCGGGTCCGGACGGGACGGCTCGACGTCACAGACGACGACCGCGGCGCCGTCGTGGGCGACGGCGTCGGCGTACGCGTCGACGAACTCCGCGTCCGTCGCCGCGGTCCAGGCCGACAGCCCGCAGTCCTCGGCGACGCCCGCGAGGTCGACGCCCGCGCCCGCCACGGCCTGCCCGCCCGTCGTCTCGTAGGCGTCGTTCGCCCACACGACGACGACGAGATTCGCGGGGTCCGTCTCGGCCACCGTCGCGAGCGTCCCGAGCGACATCAGGAGCGAGCCGTCGCCCTCAAGCACCGTCACCTGCTCGTCGCTCCGGAGCGCGGCGCCCAGCCCGACTGCCGTCGTCAGCCCCATCGCGCCCGTGAGACAGAGGCTCCGGGCGCGGTCGGGAGCGACGGCCCGGAGCGTCCACGCCGCGCTCCCGAGGTTCGCGACGATTCCCGCGTCGGGCGTCGTCTCGACGACGGTCCGGGTACAGGCGGTCTGGTCGGCGGTCATCCGGTCGCCCCCGGGTCGACCAGCACGACGTACGGCTCCTCCGTCGAGAACGCCGTCTCGGCGGCGCGTCGCACCACCCGCTCGGCGTCGTCCGGGTCGGACAGGCGGTGGTTGCGTACCCCGAGGGTGTCGAGGAGGCGCGGGAGGCCGTAGCCGGCGGGCACCTGCGCGCCGTTGTGCTCGCCGAGGTCGCCCCGGCGCGAGACGACGCCGACGAACGGGAACCCCCACGGCACCGCGAGCGAGCCGAGGGCGTTGAACGCGTTCGCGAGGCCCGAGGACTGGCAGACGAGCATCCCCCGGCCCCCGGAGAGCCACGCGCCAGAGAGGACGCCGACGGCCTGTTCTTCGCGGGTCACGCGAACCGAGCGGACGCTCGCGTCGTCCTCGAACGCCTCGATGGTCGGCCAGAGCGCACCGTCGGGGAGCGCGGCGACCACGTCGATTCCGGCCTCGTCGGCGGCGCGGTGTACCGGTTCGTGGAGTGGCAT
>JBDGTD010000035.1:0-27582 GCA_042217165.1 Haloferacaceae archaeon
AGCACGGAGAGGTCGAGGACGGGCGCGAGGTCCATCAGGCTCGGGATCGCGGAGATGTTCCGGAAGATCCGCCGCAGCTCCGGGTCCGCGAGGATCGCGTCCGTCGTCGAGTCCACGACCCGGCGGTCGACGTCGGCCTCGCGGGCGATCCCGGTGTCGGGGATCTCGATCCCGCCGGAGACGACGCGCCCTTCCTCGTTGACCGAGAACCCCCGTTCGAGGAGCAGGCGCACGACGGCCTGTTGCCCCGGGCTCCCGGCGAACTTTTCGATGATCTCGTCGAACACTGGCCGCTCGACCGGTTGCCCGGCGCCGACTTATGACTGACGCGTCTGACGCCGGCCCGTTCGTCGCCGGGAGGACGCGTCCGGCGGTGCCACCGGCTCCGCAGGCACGACCGGCGCTCCCCGCCCTCGTCGCGGCGACTCGTCTACGTCGGCGGGGCGACCCCGGACGGCTGTCTCCTCTGCGACCTCGCACTCGCGGGGCTCCGACGGTTCACCGATCCCGGCTCTACGACGTCGGCCTGCCGCCCGGAGAGCCGGCCGCGTTCGACGGGGCCGTCCGCGGACAGTCCGACGGCGCCTTCGGCGGGGACGAGACCCCCGCGCTGGCTCAGAGTTCGCCTTTCGTGCTCGGCGCGTCGCTCCGGCGCTCGTCGATCCGGGTCGCGTCGTCGAGCGCCCGCGCCAGGCCCTTGAACACCGCCTCGACCTCGTGGTGGGCGTTCTCGCCCTCGACACCGAGGTGGAGCGTCAGCCCCGCGTTCGTCGCGAGCGAGCGCGCGAAATGTGGCGCCATCGCGGCCGTGAACCCTCCAATTCGCTCCTGTGAGAACTCGCCCTCGAACGCGAAGTACGGGCGTCCGGAGACGTCGACGACGACGCTCGCGACCGCCTCGTCGAGCGGCACCCGGCGGTCGGCGTACCGGACGATGCCGCGCCTGTCGCCGAGCGCCTCGTCGAACGCCCCGCCGACCACTATCGCCACGTCCTCTATCGTGTGGTGGTCGTCGACGTCGAGGTCGCCGTCACAGTCGACGGTGAGGTCGAACAGGCCGTGTTTCGCGAACGCGCCGAGCATGTGGTCGAAAAAGCCGATCCCGGTGTCGACGCGGCTGTCGCCGTCGCCGTCGAGGTCGAGGGTGACCTCGACTGTCGTCTCCGCCGTCTCGCGGGTCCGCGCGGCGGCACGGTCGCTCATACGCGGCGATCGCGGCCCGACGGCTTGGGTGTTGGCCTTCCCGTTTCAGACGTCCATCGCCTCCGCCAGCGTGAACGCCCCCTCGTACAGCGCCGTTCCGACGACGACGGCCGCGGCCCCAGCGTCCCGGACCGCGCGCACGTCGTCGAGCGTCGCGACCCCACCGCTCGCGACGACCGGGATCGAGACGGCGTCGACCACCCGACGCACCCGGTCGGCGCGCACCCCGCCCATCTGTCCCTCGACGTCGACGTCGGTGAACAGCACGCCCGCCGCGCCGAGGTCCTCGTACCGCGCGACGGCCTCGGCGGGGTCTATCCCCGTCCCTTCGGTCCAGCCCGAGACGACGACCTCGCCGTCGCTCGCGTCGAGGCTCACCAGCACGCCCTCTGGGTACGACTCCGCGACCCGCTCGACCAGTTCCGGCTCCTCGACCGCCGCGGTCCCGAGGATCACGCGGTCGACGCCCGAGTCGAGGAGCGACAGGGCGTCTCCTTCCGTCCGGATCCCGCCACCGACCTGGACCGAGACCTCGACCTGCGCCGCGATCCGTTCGATAGCCCCGGCGTTCCGTCGCTCCCCCTCGAACGCGCCGTCGAGGTCGACGAGGTGGAGCGTCCGTGCGCCCTCGTCGACCCAGCGCTCCGCGGCCGCGACGGGGTCGCCGTGGCGCGTGCCCGTGCCGCGCTCGCCGCCCACCAGCTGTACGGTCTCGCCGTCCTCGACGTCGACCGCGGGGACGACCTCGAACGATGGGAACACGGCGGTGGGGAGACGCCGGGGCGACAAAAGCGCTCTCGTCGGGGGCGTCCGCGCGTCCCGCTCCCGTGCCCCGACGGTTCGCGTCGTGGCACGCCTCCCGCAACGACTTTCCACGTCGCCACGACAGCGGGGATATGGAGCTGTTCGGGTCGAGCGGTACGCGGGGCACGGTCGGCGAGGCGATGACGCCCTCGCTGGTCCTGCGTGTCGCTCGTGCCGCCGGAACGGTCTGGGACGCCGAGCGGGTCGCGCTGGGGCGCGACACCCGGACGTCGGGGGAGATGCTGGCCGACGCGGCCGCGAGCGGGCTGGCGAGCGTCGGGGTCGACGTGGACCGTCTCGGCGTCCTCCCGACGCCCGGCGTCGCCGCCTACTGCGCGCGCGAGGCGGTACCGGCGGTGGTCGTCACCGCCTCGCACAACCCCGCAGACTACAACGGCCTGAAACTGATCGACGACGAGGGCGTCGAACTCACGGTCGACGCCCTCGAACGCGTCGAGGCACACGTCTTCGACCGGCCGGTCGACGAGGTGGGGTGGGACGAGGTGGGGCGTGTCGACCGCCTCGACGGCGCCCGCCGGGACTACGTCGACGACCTGCTCTCGGCCGTCGATTTCGACCTGGACCTCACCGTCGCGCTCGACCCCGGCCACGGCGCGGGCGCGCTCACCACGCCACCGTTCCTGCGCGAACTCGGCTGTCGCGTCGTCACCGTCAACGGCCAGCCGGACGGCCACTTTCCCGGCCGCGAGCCGGAGCCCGTCGCGGAACACCTCGGCGACCTCCGTCGGCTCGTCCGCGCGACAGACGCAGACGTCGGGGTGGCCCACGACGGCGACGCCGACCGCGCGGTGTTCGTCGACGAGGAGGGGAACTCGATCCCCGGCGAGTCGAGTCTCGCCGCGCTCTGTGCCGACGCCGTGGAGGCGGGCGACGCCGTCGTGAGCGCCGTCAACGTCTCGAGCCGGGTCGCGGACGTGGTGGCGGCCGCGGGCGCGCGCCTCGAACTCACGCCCATCGGCGCGACGAACATCGTCACGCGCGTCCGCGACCTCCGGGCAGAAGGCGTGCGCGTCCCCGTCGCGGGCGAGGGCAACGGCGGCGTCTTCTTCCCCGAGGCCCGGCTCTCGCGCGACGGCGCGCTCGCGGCCGCCCGGTTTCTCTCGCTCGTCGCCGAGCGACCCGCGAGCGAGGTGGTCGAACCCTACCGCGACTACCACGCCGTCCGGCGGAACCTCGTCTACGAGAGCGACACAGAGCGCGAGCGCATCCTCGACGCCGCGGCGGCCTACGCCGAGGCCAGCGGCGCGACGCTCAACACCACCGACGGCTACCGCCTCGACTTCGGCGACGGCTGGGTACTCGTGCGTCCCTCCGGCACCGAGCCGAAGGTCCGGGTGTACGCGGAGGCGCCCGACCCCGACCGCGCCGCGACGCTCGCTGACGACGCGGCACAGGCGATCAGCCCCTGAGACCCTTCGGGCCGAGGGTCGCGGTCAGTCTGCCAGCACCTCGTCCAGCCGGCCGCGCGCCTCGCGGAGCGCCGCGAGTTCTGCCTCGACCTCTCCCGACTGCAGGCGCTCGCGCTCGCGTTCGTCCAGTTCCGCGCGTGCGACCGCCGCCTCGCGCAGGCGCTCGTACTCCGTCTCGCGGGGCAGGTCCCGGACGGCCCGGGCGCGCGCGACGGTCTCTTCGTCCGCGAACCGACCGACGACGGCGACCAACTCCTCGCCGAGCCAGCGCATCCGGCTCGCCTCGGGCGGCGGCCACCCCACCGTCAGCGGCTCGGCGTCCAGCCGTTCGAGGTAGGTCCGGTGGGTGGCGACCTTCGCCCGGAGCGCCCCGGGGTCGTCGACGTAGTGTTCGAGCTTCGACGCCGAGTAGTCCGCGTACTCGAGCAGGTCGGGAACGGGGTGGTCGCCGGCCGCGTACTCCCGGACGTACTCCCGTACGTCCCGCGGCGGGCGCCGGAAGTCGACGAGCGGGAACGCCCGGGTGCGGTCGATCAGGTCGAACAGGTCGCGGGCGCTCGCCTCGCGGTAGAGCGAGTCGAACGCCTCGCGCACGGCCTCGTCGTACGCCGTCACCGGCGCGCGCAGGCGCTCGACCGGCGCGTCGAGGTCCGCGTCGCCGAGGCGGAGCGTCCGCTCCAGCGTCTCGATTCGCTCTGTGACCGCGTCCCGGACCTCTCGTGCGTCGTGACGCGCCGTGCGAACGCGTTCCGCGGCCTCCTCGCGGCGGTCCAGCATGTCGCGGTACTCCACGGCCTCCGCGAGCGCCTCGCGCGCCGTGTCGAAGTCCCGCTCGCGGAGGCGCCGGCGGTCCATCGCCTCGCCGGCCGTCTCGAAGGCGTCGTGTGCGGGCAGGTCCTCGTCGAGGTCCTCGACGAGGTCGAGAAACCGACTCTGGAACTCGACGTACGCCTCGAAGTCGCCCGTGCCGGTCGCGCGCTCCTCGTAGCGGTCCAGCAGGGACACCGCGCGGTCGTGGGCGTCCGCGACCGCAGCGATCCGGTCCTCGCCGACGTCGGCGACGGCCTCGCGGGCACGCTGTGCCTCCTCGGCCAGCCGCTCGACGCGCTCGGCGGCCTCGTGGGCGCGCTCGGCGAGCTCCGACGGCGACTCGCTGGCCTCGCTCACCCGTACACCTCGTCGGGGTCGAACGCCCGCTCGCCCACCTCCTCGCCGTCGAGCGACCGGTAGAAACACGAGCGGAAGCCGGTGTGGCAGGCGCCGCCGGCCTGGTCGACACGGTAGAGCAGGGCGTCGCCGTCGCAGTCGACGCGGACGTCCCGTACCGACTGCGTGTGCCCGCTCGTCGCTCCTTTCTCCCAGAGTTCGTCCCGCGAGCGCGAGTAGTAGTGCGCCCGACCGGTCTCGCGGGTCCGTGCCACCGCCTCACGGGTCGCGTACGCGAGCATCAGCACCTCGTCCGAGTCCGCGTCCTGCGCGACGACGGGGACCAGCCCGTCGTCCCCGAAGTCGAGGTCGACGTCGATGTCCGGAGTCACGCCCGCTCGTCGCTCCTCGCGCCGATAGGTCTTTTCACGCCGCGCCGACCGCGCGGAGGAGGCCAAAGAGGAGGTCGCCGTACGTGAACGCGACGACCACCCCGACGAACAGCGGGACGACGAACGGCAGGCCGGGGCTGACCCACACCCGCTCGCGCTCGGGGTCGGCGACGACCTCCAGCCCCTCGCGCAGGACCGCCGGCGTCGCGCCGTACGGCTCGCCGACCTCCGCGGCGAACCGCTCTGCGCCCCACGGGTCGTCGGCCGCGTCCGGACCGCCGTCCGTGACCGGCCGCCCGTCTACCCCGCCGTCGCCCACCTCTCGCGTCTCGCCGACGCTCGCCGGGTCACGGTGTCCCGCCGGGTCCGCCCGGAGCGCCGAGATGGTCGTCTCGCGCCAGCGCAGATACATCCGGAGCGCGTCGATGTCGAGTCCCCGGCGCGTCCGGCCCTCGGTCGTCTCGAACAGCCGCCCGTGGCGCTCGCCGAGCGACGCGACCGGGACCCGTCGTGCGAGGAACATCACCGGGTCGACCTCCCCGGCGACGGCGTTTCGGACGCCGACCGCGAGCGGGTAGGTCACCCCTATCAGGACGCAGTTCGTCACGACAGTGAGCGAGAACAGGCCGACCCGTGTCCGGACGAGCGGGAGCGCGACGCCCGGCAGGAAGTACGTCGGATACGTCGGGAGGAGGACGGCGACAGTCATAAACGCCTTCGCGTCGGCGCCGCCGAAGCCGCCGAGGCGCCAGAACAGATACGAGAGCGGGACGAGAATCCCGACGCTCGCGGCGGTCCGGACCAGAAAGAGCCGGCCGCCGAGCGTCGTGGGCGGGACCCGACCGACCCCCTCGACGACGAGGAGGACGACTCCGAGGGCGGCAAGCGGAGGCCAGAGCCGGTTGGTCACCCGACGGGTCCGCAGGTCTGTCCACGCCGCGTACGCGAGCGCGGGGACGGCGACCAGTCGCAGGAGGTCGGGGAGACTCGCCGTGACCACGGCGGCGGTCGGGCGGGCGGGCGATTAGTGGTTGCGGTCGCGCGAGCGGCGCCGCTCGCGGGTGAGAACGGGAGAGGCCGAGTCGCGGGCAGTCCGACCTAGATGACGCGGTTCTGCAGGTAGTCGAGGTGCTTCGCGTTGTAGACGATTCTGACCTCGTCGGCGCTCGGAGAGCCGATACAGGTCAGGCGTACGTCTTTCTCCTCGACCTCCTCGTCGGAGAGGATCTGCTGCATGTCCATCTCGATGTCGCCCTCCTTGACGATCGCGGCGCAGTTCGCACACGCGCCGGCACGACAGGAGAACGGCCAGTCGTAGCCCTGGGCCTCCGCCGCCTCGAGGATATACTCGCCCTGGTTGACGTCCAGCGAGCCGTAGTCTTCGTCACTGAGGTCGGCGTCCGCTGCGTTCTCGAACAGGTTGTCGTCGTTGAGCGACCACCCGTGGTCGTCGAGCACCTCGTAGTTCAGGTATTCGACCGTAGGCATCACCAGATGCTCGGGACCGCACTGCATTAGATGTTGTTGTTCTCCCCGCCGAGCGCGGCGCTTTCGGGGTTTTAGGCCGGCCAAAAGGCCCGGATCGACCGATCGCGATCGCCCGCCGAACCGGCCAGTTTTGCTCCCTCTGCGCGGCGGACACAGTCCCCGTCTCGGCCGGGGGCTCCCCCGTCAGCGGTTGAGGGTGTGGATCGCCCGCCCCGACGCGTTCTCGACGGCTTCGTGGACCGCCTCCGACAGTGTCGGGTGGGTGTGGACCGTCGCGGCGAGGTCCGGGAGGGTCGCGCCCATCTCTACCGCGAGGGTCACCTCGGCGACCAGTTCCGAGGCCTCCCGGCCGACGACCTGACCGCCGAGGACGAGCCCCGTCTCGGCGTCGGCGACGACGCGCGCGAACCCGTCTGTGTGGCCGGTCGTGAGCGCGCGCCCGCTCGCCTGGAACGGCATCTCGCCGACCGCCGGCTCGTAGCCCGCCTCGCGGGCCGCCTCGGCCGTCAGTCCGACCGTCGCCACCTCGGGGTCCGTGAACACCGCCGCGGGGGTCGCGCGGTCGTCGACCGCCTCCGGCTCTCCCGCCGCGACCGCCGCGGCGACGACCCCCTCGCGGTAGGCGCGGTGGGCCAGCATCGGCTCGCCGGCGACGTCGCCGACGGCGAACACGTGGTCGACGCCGGTGCGACACTCCTCGTCGACCGGGAGGACGCCGTTCTCGCCCGGCTCTAGCCCGACGGCGTCGAGGTTCGCCGTGTCCGTCACCGCCTCGCGTCCGACCGCGACCAGCACGTAGTCGCCGGGGTAGCGGTTCGTCCCTCCGTCGGTCTCTGCTTCGAGGACGGCGTGGCCGTCGCCCTCGACCAGTCCGCTCGCGCGCTCCTCGAACTGGAAGTCGACGCCGACCGCCTCGGCGTGGCCGCGGACGACCTCGGTGACGTCGTCCTCGTAGCCCGGGAGCGCCTCTGACAGCGCCTCGACCACCGTCACGTCGGCGCCGAGCTTCGCGAACGCCGTCGACAGCTCCATCCCGATGTAGCCCGCGCCGACGACGACCAGCGAGTCGGGCACGTGGTCGAGCGCCAGGGCGCCGGCCGAGTCGAGCACCCGGTCGTCGCCGAACGGCAGTTCGGGCAGTTCGACCGGGCGCGAGCCGGTCGCGACGACGGCGTTCTCGAACCGGACCGTCTCCGCGCCCCGCCCTGCCTCGTCGTGGCGCACCCGCGCCTCGTGGTCCCCCGCGAACTCGGCCGTTCCGTCGACCAGCGCGACGCCGTTTGCCTTGCAGAGCTTCTCGACGCCCCGCGAGAGCCGGGTGACGACCCCCGAGAGCCAGGCTGCCGTCTGGCCCATGTCGACCGCGGGGTCGGCGTGGACCCCCATCTCCTCGGCGGAGCCGGCGTCGTGCGCGAGGTTCCCGACCGACACCAGCGCCTTCGAGGGGATACAGCCCCGGTTGAGGCAGGTCCCGCCGTACGCGTCGCGCTCGACCAGCGTCACGTCCAGTCCGTGCTGTGCGCCACGGATCGCGGCGGCGTACCCGCCCGGTCCGCCGCCGATCACCAGTAGATCCGTCCCCGTCTCGACGTCCCCGACGACCATACGCCGCCGAGGGGTGGCGGGGGCAAAAACTACCGCGGCGTTCTCACTCTCACAGCAACAGCCGCGCCGGCTCCCGCAGACGCTCCATCACGTGGTTCGTGAACGCGGCGGCGGCCGCGCCGTCGACGACGCGGTGGTCGATCGAGAGCGAGAGCGGCAGCGTCGGCCGGGCGACGACCTCGCCGTCGACGACCCGCGGGCGCTCGCGGATCGCACCCAGCGCCAGCACGGCGACCTCGGGATGGTTGACGATCGGGGTCGCGTACTCGCCGCCGACCGCGCCGACGTTCGAGACGGTGAAGCTCCCGCCGCGGAGTTCCTCGACGGCGAGCGAACGGTCGCGCGCCCGCGCCGCGAGGTCTGCGATCCGCGCTGCCAGCGCCTCCAGCCCCAGTTCGTCGGCGTCCTCGACCACGGGGACCATCAGGCCGGCCTCCGTCGCGACCGCTACCCCGACGTTGTACTCGTCGCGGTAGACGATCTCCTCTGCCTCCTCGTCCAGCCGCGCGTTGAGCGCCGGGTGGGCGGCGAGCCCCGACACCACGGCGCGGACGACGAACGCGGTGTAGGTCAGGCCCACGTCCGTCTCGGCGTTCAGCGACTCGCGGACCTCGACCAGCCGTCGGGCGTCGACGCTGTCGTGGTGGGTCGCGTGCGGGACGGTCCGTGCCGACCGCGCCAGCCGCTCGCCGATCGTCCGTCGCACCCCGCGGTAGGGGACGCGCTCGCCCGAGACGTCGTCGGCCGCCGGGTGCGGCGCCGCGGCCTCGGGAGCGTCCTCGCCGAGCGCCGCCGCCGCGGCCTCCACCGCGGCGGCCGTCGCCTCGGTCGTCTGGCCGTCTGGCTCGGACGCGGCGTCCTCGCGCTCGACTCCGCCCTCGACCGTCGCCGCCTCGCCTCTCTCTGCCGACTCGCGCTCCGGCCCGCCGGCGGCCTCGTCGCTCCCGTCTCGTGGACGCTCCGGTCGCCCCGCGTCGCCTTCCGCGTACGCCCGAACGTCCTCCTCTGTGACGTACGCCTCCCCGTTGCGCTTCTCGCTCGCGGGCACGCGGTCGAGGTCGACGCCCAGTTCGTCGGCGACGCGGCGCGTCGCGGGCGTCGCGAGGGTCCGGTCGCGCGGGTCGCGCTCCGCGCTCCGTGCGGGAGTCGCGGGCGCCGCGTCCGCGGCATTCGGCTCCGCGTCCGGCGCCGCCACGGCGTTCGCGCCCCCGTCGCCGCCGGTCTCCGGCGCGCG
This sequence comes from Haloferacaceae archaeon, assembly GCA_042217165.1. Lineage (GTDB taxonomy): Archaea > Halobacteriota > Halobacteria > Halobacteriales > Haloferacaceae > A07HB70. Next base: position 9,303 of record JBDGTD010000035.1, read on the forward strand.
GCCCCGCCGCTCGCCCTCCGTGGCCCGCTCGCCACGTTCGTCGCCTTCGCGTGGCTCCGCCGCCGCGCCCGACTCCGAGGGCCGCCCCGTCCGTCCGCGAATCTCGCGCTCGACGTCCGCCCGCGTCACGCGCCCGCCCGGACCGCTCCCCTCGACCGTCTCGAGGTCGACGCCCTCCTCGCGCGCCAGCCGACGGACCGATGGCGGCGCGGGGACCGGACGGTCCCGGCCGTCGCGTTCGCTCGTGGTGTCGTCCGCCTCCGCGCCGCTGTCTGTCTCTGGCTCTGTCCCTCCTGTCGACTCGTCTGTCGCGTCGTCGACCTCGAACCGGGCCAGCACCTCGCCGACGGGGACGACCTCCCCGTCCGCAGCACAGCGCTCCGCGACCACGCCGGCGTACGGCGACGGCACCTCGACGAGCGCCTTGTCCGTCTCTATCTCGGCCAGGACGTCGTCCTCGGCGACCCGGTCGCCCTCCGCGACGTGCCACGCCACCACCTCGCCCTCGGCGACGCCCTCCGCGAGGTCGGGGAGGCGAAAGTCGACGGTCATCGATACTCGACCACCCGCTCGACCGCCTCCGTCACGCGGACCGCGTTCGGGAGGTAGAACTTCTCCAGGTCGTACAGCGGGAACGGAACGTCGTAGCCCGTGACGCGCTCGATCGGCGCCTCCTGGTACGGGAGCGCCGCCTCCTGGAGCGTCGCGACGACCTCCGCGCCGGTCCCGAGCGTCTTCGGCGCCTCGTGGACGACGACGGCACGGCCGGTCTTGCGAAACGAGTCGACGAGCGTCTCGCGGTCGAGCGGCGAGAGCGTCCGCAGGTCGAGCACCTCGCAGTCGACCCCCTCCTCGGCGAGCGCGTCCGCCGCGTCGAGCGTCGGCCGCGTCATCGCGCCGTAGGTGACCACGCAGACGTCGTCCCCCTCGCGCCGGACCGCCGCCTCCCCGACCGGGACGGTGTAGGGGTCGTCGGGCACGTCCTCGCGGAACGCGCGGTAGATCCGCTTCGGCTCGAGGAAGACGACGGGGTCGGGGCTACGGATCGCGCCCGCGAGCAGCCCCTTCGCGTCGCGTGGTGTCGACGGGACCACGACGGTCAGGCCGGGCTCGTGGGCGTAGAACGCCTCCTTCGACTCCGAGTGGTGTTCGGGCGCGCGGATCCCCCCGCCGTAGGGCGCGCGGAGCGTCAGCGGGACGGACACCGACCCGCGGCTCCGCGTCCGCATGCGCGCGGCGTGCGAGACGAGCTGGTCGAAGCCGGGGTAGAGAAAGCCCGAGAACTGGATCTCGGGGACGGGCCGGAGACCGTAGGCCGCCATACCGACGCTCGCCCCGACGATCCCGCTCTCTGCGAGCGGCGTGTCGACCACCCGGTCGGGGCCGAACTCGTCGAGCAGCCCCTCGGTCGCGCGAAAGACCCCGCCGTTCTCGCCCACGTCCTCGCCGAGGACGACCACGTCGTCGTCGCGCGCGAGTTCGCCGGCGAGGCCGTCCCGGACCGCCTGGACGAGGGTGCGCGAGGTCGTGCTCACTCGAACCCCTCCTCGCCGACCCGGTCGTACAGGTCGCGGAGTGCGTCGCGCTGGCGCTCGAGTGCCGGCGGCAGGTCGGCGTAGACGTGTTCGAACATCGCTTCCACCCGGTCGCGCCGGGTCTCCTCCGCGCGCTCGACCGCGTCCGCGACCGTCGCCTCGACCTCCGACTCTATCGTCGCGACCCGCTCGTCGTCGAGGCGTCCAGTGTCGCGGAGGAACGTCTCGTACCGGGGGATCGGGTCGCGCCGGCGCCAGCGCTCGACCTCCGCGTCGTCGCGGTAGACGCTCGGGTCGTCGGCGGTGGTGTGTGCGCCGAAGCGGTACTGGACGGCCTCGACGAGCGTCGGCCGCGGCTCGTCCGCGGCGCCGTGGCGGGCGCGTTCGACCGCCGCCTCCACGACCGTGTACGTCGCGAGCGGGTCCATCCCGTCGACCCGGACGCCCTCGAACCCGTAGGCGTCGGCCTTCCCCGCGAGCGTCTCGCTCGCGGTCTGGCGCTCGCGCGGGACCGAGATGGCCCACTGGTTGTTGTGACAGAGAAAGACCGTCGGGACGTCGAAGACGCCCGCGAAGTTCAGCGCCTCGTGGAAGTCGCCCTCGCTGGTCGCGCCGTCGCCGAAGTGCGCGACCGTCACGAGGTCGTCGCCCGAGAGCGCCGCCGCCCACCCGAACCCGACCGCGTGGGGGATCTGTGTCGCGATGGGGATGGCGAGCGGAAAGACGTTCGCGTCCTCGTGGCGCGCCCCCCGCTCGTCGCCCATCCAGTACCGCAGGATCGCGGCGAGTTCGACGCCGTGGACGTGCGAGGCGGCGTGTTCGCGGTAGCTGGGGAAGATCCAGTCGCGGTCGGCGATGGCGTGGGTGCTCCCGACCTGCGCGGCCTCCTGGCCGGCCATCGGGGGGTAGGTCCCCATCCGGCCCTGTCGCTGGAGGTTCACCGCCCGCGTGTCGAAATGACGGGCGAGGCGGAGGTCGCGGTAGATCGCGACCAGTCGGTCGTCGTCGAGGTCCGGCGGGTCACCCACGACGGTGCCGTCCTCGTCGAGCACCCGGACGAGGCCGTCGCCGAGCGCGCTCACTGCCGCGCCCTCCGGTTCATAACGTAGACCGACCGCCGGGCGCGGCTTAGGGTTTTCGCGGCGCAAACGGAGTGTACACGAACGGGTCACGTACGAACGGAGTGTGTACGAGCGGACTGCGCGCTCCTCGCAGCCCCGTCCGTGGCCCGCGCGACACGCCGCCTGCGCCCCCCACTCCGGAACTCTTAGGCGCGCGGCTCCCCCGGAGCCGACAATGAGCGAGGGCGAGGCCGACCACGGGCGCGTCGCCGACGTCCTCCCCGAGTTTGCCGACGCCTTCCCGTTCGAGCGGTTCAACGCGATGCAGCGCGCGACGGTTCCGGGCGTCCTCGGGACCGACGAGAACGTCGTCGTCTGCGCGCCGACCGCGAGCGGCAAGACCGCGGTCGCCGAACTCGCCATCTGCGACACGCTCCGCGCGGGCGGGACGGCCCTCTTCGTCGCCCCGCTGCGCGCGCTGACCAACGAGCGCGAGCGCGAGTGGGACCGCTTCGAGGAGCTCGGCTACTCCGTCTACGTCGTCTCGGGGGAGCGCGACCTGAACCCCCGGCGCGCGGAGCGCGCGGACGTCCTCGTGACGACGCCGGAGAAGGCCGACTCCGCGACCCGGAACCACGACTCCTCGCGGTACGCCTTCGTCACCGACGTCGACTGTGTCGTCGTCGACGAGGTCCACCTGCTCGACTCCGACAGGCGGGGGAGCGTCCTCGAAGCGGTCGTCTCGCGGCTCCGCCGGCTCTGTGCCCCGCGCGTGGTCGCGCTCTCGGCGACGATGCAGAACGTCGGGGACGTGGCCGAGTGGCTGGACGCCCCGCCCGAGACGACCTTCGACCTCGGCGAGGACCACCGCCCCGTCGAGCTGACGGCGACGGTCGCGACCTACCGTCACGGCGAGAACACCTTCGCGGACAAGTACCGCCGGCTCTACCGCGCGCTGGACCTCGTCGAGGACCACGTCCGCGCCGACGGGCAGGCGCTGGTGTTCGTCGCCTCGCGACAGGACACGGTTCGGGCCGCGGAGAAGGCGCGCGACGTCCTCGCGGAGCGAGACGTGCCCATCGGCGCGCGGGGGGACTACGACCTCCACGCCGCGGCGGCGGACCTGGACGACGGCGACCTGCGCCACGCGGTCGTCGACGGGGTCGCCTTCCACCACGCCGGCCTGTCGAAAGACGACCGCGACCGCGTCGAGACGTGGTTCCGCGAGGGGACTATCGACCTGCTGTTCTCGACCTCGACGCTCGCGTGGGGAGTCAACCTCCCCGCGCGCTGTGTCGTCATCCGCGACACGAAACGGCACGACCCGCTGGAGGGCGAGGTGGAGGTGTCGCCGATCGACGTCCTCCAGATGCTCGGGCGGGCGGGCCGGCCGGGCTACGACGACGAGGGCTACGGCTGGGTGGTCTGTGACGAGGGCGACGCGGGCCGCTACCGCCGGCTGCTGGACGAGGGGGTCCGGATCGAGTCGCGGCTCGCGACCGACCTCGACGCGCACCTGAACGCCGAGATAGCGGCCGGTACCGTCGACGACCTCGACGACGTGCTGTCGTGGCTCGACACCACCTTCTACGCGGTGCGGGCGCGTGCCGACCCCGACGACTACACCGACGACCTCCGGGGGCGCGCCCGCGAGACGCTCGAATCGCTCGTCGAGCGCGGGTTCGTGACGTTCGACGACGACCTCCGCGTGGAGGCGACCCCGCTCGGCCGTCTCGCCTCGAAGTACTACCTCCGGCTCGACACCGCCGCCGCGTTCCGCGCGGTCGCCGACCGCGAGCGGATGGCCGTCCCCGACCTCCTGGAGACGGTCGCGAGCGCCGACGAGTTCGGCTCCGTCTCGATCCGGTCGGCGGAGGCCGACGCGGTCGCGAGCGTCGTCGACGACACGGACCTGGAGGGCGGGCCGCGGAAGGTTCTCGCCATCCTTCGCGCGGGGATGGCCGGATCGACGCCCGAGGCGCTCCGGAGCGACGCGTGGGTGATCCGTCAGAACGCGACCCGGCTCCTCTCGGCCCTGCGGGCCGTTCTCGCGGAGTTCTCGGGCCCCCGCGCCGCGAACCTCGCGCGCCGGGTCGAGGCGCGCGTCGAACACGGCGTGTCCGGAGACGCCGTCGGTCTCACGGCCGTCGACGGGGTGGGCGCGGGTCGGGCGCGGACCCTCGCCGGCGCGGGCCACCGGACGCCGGGCGACCTCGTGCGCGCCGGCGCGGACGAACTGGAGCGGGCGGGCCTCGCCGCGGGCGTCGCGGAGCGGGTGGTCGAGGCCGCGGCCGACCTTCCCGCCCCTCGCATCTCGTGGGACCCCCCCGGGCGCGTGGAGCGCGGCGAGAGCGAGATCTGCGAGGTCCGCGTCGAGAACGCCGGCGGAGGCGGTCGCCTCGGGGTCAGAGCCAGCGTCGAGGGCCGCGAGATGTCGACCACGGAGTCTTACCTCCGGACGGGCGAGGCGACGGCCCTGCCCGTCGGGGTGTTCGGCGCGGCCGACTCGGACAGTCTCACCTACCGCGTCGAGGCCGTGACTCCCGACCTGCCGCTCCCGCCCGTCGTCGACGAGCGGACGGTGCGTGTCGCGTAGCGGGGCGTCTCGAAGGCGTCGCGGGCGCTGGTTCACGACACCGTCGCAGGCTACACCCCGGTTAGCTCTCGCAGTCGCTCCACGAGCGCCGCCGGCTCCGTGACCCGCTCGTGGGCCGCCGAGCGGTCGTCGTCGTCCGCGCCGTAGCCGACCACGTACGCCCCCGCCGCCCGCGCGGATTCGACGCCGACGGCGCTGTCGTCGACGGCAACACAGTCGCCCGGGACGGCGCCCAGTCGCCCGGCCGCGACCTCGTACGGCGCGGGGTCGGGCTTGCCCGGGCGGTCGATGGCGCCGCCGCTGACGGCCGCGTCGACCGCGGCGTCGATCCGTCCGAGTACCGCGTCTATCCACGACGGCGCGGCCGAGGAGACGACCGCGACGGGGACACCGCCCGCCCGGGCGTCCGCGACCAGGCCGGACGCGCCGGGGAGGAGCGGCGCGTCGGGGTAGACCTCCTCCGTCGCCGCCTCGTCGTACCACGCGGCGAACGTCTCGCGGTCGACCGAGAGGTCGGCCCGCTCCGCGAGGATCGCGTACGTCTCGTCGACGGCGATTCCGCGGACCGCGTCGCGAGGCACCGACCCGGCGCCCGCGCGGTCCAGCAGGCGGCGCTCGACCCGGTCCCACCGCTCCTCTGTGTCGACCAGCACCCCGTCCATGTCGAGCAGGAGCGCAGCCGGCGGTCGCGGCGGCTCGCGCCCCTCGCTCCGCGTCGGCCGCGCACCGTCTGCGTCGTCCATACTCACGACCGGTCCTCACCGCCCTTCAGTCCACGCACCCCCGCTCAAGGGCGATGGAGCGACCAGCGCGCCCGTGGACTCCATCCGAGTGCTCGCCGGCGACTGCACCGTGCGGTTCGACGACGGAGCAGACGAACGCGTCCAGCGCGGCCACGTCGTCTGTGTCCTGAAGCCCGACCGCACCACGCTCGTCCACGACCGTACCGGCTACCAGCCCGTGGCGTGGCTCACCCGCCCGGACGCGCTGACCGTGGCGAACGACGAGGACGGGTTCGTCGTGACCGCGCGGACCGACGAACGGCGGCTCCGCGTCGAGGCCCACGCCGTCGCGGGCCGGGCGACACTGCCCGTCTCCGACGCGGGCACCCCCGTCGGGACGGCGCCGCCGGACCACCCGGAGGCGTCGGGGCCGCTCGTCCGGGCCGACGGCGCGGTCCGCGCGCTCGACTCCGGGGCGCGGTACCCGCTGGTCGCGGGCGCGACGGTACTCGACCGAACCTGTGCGGACTGCGGGCTCCCGCTGTTGCGCGCGGAGCGCGGTGCCGCCTTCGAGGTCTGTATCGACCGCTCGTGCGAGCCGCTAGACGACGCGGTGCGCGAGCGGTTCGACCGCGCGTGGACCTGTCCAGACTGCGGCCAGGACCTGCGGATCGTCCGTCGGCGCGGGCGCCTGCTCGCCGGCTGTGACGGCTACCCGGACTGCGAGACGGCGTTCTCTGTCCCCGCGGGGACGACCGTGGACGACTGTGACTGTGACTGCGGTCTGCCCGTCTTCGAGACGGCGACGGGGCGGCGGTGTCTGGACGGGACCTGTGACGCGTTCGAGCGGAACACGTCCGTGGAGTGAGGCGACCACAGGGCCTATCTCCCGTCCGCGTCCCCCGCCGGTATGGACGGGCGACTCCGAGACGGCCCGAACGGTCCGGAAGTGCTGGTCGGCGGCGACGCCCGCCAGCGGTTCCACGACTCCGGGGGCTACGGCCGACCGCTCGACGGGAACGACGTGGCGCTCGCGCCGGTCGAGGCGGCGCACCTCCTCTTCCGGGGCGACCTCGACGCCGTGCGGGACGGCGACGAGCGGCTGGACCTCCCGGGACTGCTCCGCCTGACCGGCGGGGTCCGGGCGTTCGTCGTCCACCGCGACCTCAGAGACCGCGGGTTCTACTGCTCGCCCGCGCGCCCCGGCTGGACGCCCGGCGACGCCCACGAGGGCTGTGACGTGGTGGTCTACCCCCGCGGGAAGGGGCCGAGCGACGGCGTCGTCGCCCACCGGGTGCGGGTCCTCGGCGAACGGGACTCGCTCGCGCTCGCGACGCTTCTCTCGGACCCGACCGCGGTCGCGGTTGTGGACGAGGAGGGCGAGCCGACGTATTTCGAGTGTACGCCGGAGGGGCCGGGCGGCGGGACCGAACGGACGCCGCTCGACCTCCCGACGGGCGTCGCGGCCGACCTGCTGGCCGACCGCGCGGTCGCGTGGGATCCCCCCGCCGCGCTGTACGAGCGCGGCTTCTTCGGGCAGCGGCTGGCGGGCCGGACCGCCGACGGCGGGCCGCTCCAGCTGTCGCTCGTCGAGGCCGCGCATCTCGCGCGGGAGACGCTCGCGCTCGACGGCGAGCGCGTCCGGGAGCGCGGGCGCCAGACCGAAGGCGAGCGGTTCGACCGCCGACTGTGCGTCTACCGGGCGATGCGAGCCGCGGGCGCCGTCCCGAAGAGCGGGTTCAAGTTCGGCGCGGACTTCCGGGCCTACGACTCGTTCCAGTCGGTCGAGGAGATGGGTCACTCCGAGCGACTCGTCCGGGTCGTCGAGCGCTCGGCCCGCCTCCAGCCCCGCGAACTGTCGCTCGACGTGCGGCTGGCGGGCGGGGTGCGGAAGCGAATGGTTTTTGCGGCGACCGCCCTCGATTCGGTCGAGTGGCTCGCGGTGACGCGGCTGACGCCGTGAGCCGTCGACATCTATGACCGAGGACACGCCCACGGACGACACGGACACGGACGCGGTCGCGACCGGCGCGGACGAACGGACCCTCGACCCGTGGGGCTCCTCGACCGTCGACGACTACCGGTCGCTGTTCGCGGAGTTCGGGATCGAGTCGTTCGACGAGCTGTTGCCAGAGGTGCCCGACCCCCACTACCTGATGCGCCGCGGGGTCATCTTCGGCCACCGCGACTACCGCCGGGTGGCGCGGGCGATGCGCGACGGCGACCCGTTCGCCGTCCTCTCCGGGTTCATGCCCACCGGCGACCCCCACGTCGGTCACAAGCTGGTGTTCGACGAGATCATCTGGCACCAGGAGCAGGGCGGCGACGCCTACGCGCTCATCGCCGACCTGGAGGCCCACTCCGCACGCGGGCTGTCGTGGTCGGAGATCGACGACCACGCGCGAGACTACCTGCTCTCCCTGCTCGCGCTCGGGTTCGACCCCGACGAGGGCGAACTCTACCGCCAGTCGACCAACCGCGACCTCCAGGACCTCTCGTTCGAACTCGGCTCGTCGGCCCGGTTCGCGGAGTTCCAGTCTATCTACGGCTTCGACGGCGAGACCAGCGTCTCGCACATGCAGAGCGTCGTCACGCAGATCGCCGACATCCTCTACCCGCAACTCGACGGCCCGAAGCCGACCGTCGTCCCCGTCGGGCCCGACCAGGACCCGCACATGCGCCTCGCGCGGGACGTGGCGGCCCGGACGCGCTTTTTCAAAACCACCGAGGCGTACGCGAGCGTCGAGTTCGACGACGACGAGCGGCCGCTCGTGGCCGACGCCTACGACCGCCGCGCCGAGTACGCCGAGGACCCCGAGACGCCGCGGTGTGTCGAGGCCGCCGCGTGGCTGGAGACAGCCCACGAGCCGACCGCCGTCCGCGACCGCACGGTCGAGAAACTCGAGAACGCCGGGAAGGAGCCGCTGCGTCCCCGGGTCCGGTTTTTCGCGCGACAGGCCACCGACGAGGCGTTCGAGGCGCTGGTCGAGGCCGTCGCGGGCGAGAAACGGGTGTACGAGGGCCACGTCGACGCGTTCGGCCTCTCGCTCGACGAGGCCGACCGGCTGGCCCGCGAGGTGGAAGTCGAGACCGGCGGGTTCGGCTTCGTCGCTCCCTCCTCGATCTACCACCGGTTCATGACCGGCCTGACCGGCGGGAAGATGTCCTCGTCGGTTCCGGCGAGTCACATCTCCCTGCTCGACGACCCCGAGGACGGCTACGACAAGGTGAAGGCGGCGGCGACGGGCGGGCGCGACACCGCCGAGAAGCAGCGCGAACTGGGCGGAGAGGCCGACGAGTGCCCCGTCTACGAGCTGTACGCCTACCTGCTCGCCGGCGACGACGACGAGTTCGCGACGCGCGTCTACGACGAGTGTGTCGGCGGCGAGCGGCTCTGTGGCGACTGCAAGGAGCAGGCCGCCGGGCTGATGCGCGAGTTCCTCGAAGACCACCAGGAGAAGCGCGCGGAGGCCGAGGACCTCCTCGAGGAGCTCGACCTGAGCGTCGAGACGGACCGGACGGGCGACGGGCTGGTTCCGACGGCCGAAGAGTAGGGTCGGGTATCGGAACGCCTAACCCGGTGACAGGCGGGATTGGGGATATCAGATGAGGCTTCCCGAGTCACAGGTCGCGGTTCTCGAGGCGCTGTCCGCAACCGACGAGCGGACGGTCGCTGCGGTCGCCGAAGAGACCGGGCTGAAGCCCGAGACGGTCACCGGCGCGGCGTTCGACCTCCGGGACGAGGGACTGGTCGCCGTCAGCGAGACAGAGCGGGTCGACCACCACCTCACCGCGGAGGGCGAGCGCTACCGGTCCGAGGGGCTCCCCGAGGTCCGGCTCTACCGCGCGGCGGCAGAGGGCGAGGGCGACGAGACCGCAATCGGCGACGCGGCCGACGCCGCGGGCCTGGACGGACAGACAGTAGAGATCGCGCTCTCGAACTTCGCGCGGAAGGGCTACGGCGCCGTCGACGCTGGCGCTGTCGACCCCGACCCGGACGCGGCCCCCGACGCCGACCCCGAGGCGGCGGCGCTCGACGCCGTGGCCACCGAGGGCGCCGCCGACGCGCCGACGCTCGACCGTCTCGTCGAGCGGGGGCTGGTCGCGCGCGACGAGTCGACCGTCCGCTCGCTGACCCTCACAGACGACGGCGTCACCGCGCTGATGGAGGGCGTCGAGACGGCCGAGACGGTCGACCGTCTCACCCCCGACCTGCTCACCTCCGGCGAGTGGCGCGACGTCGAGTTCGGCGCGTACGACGTCGAAGCCGACGCGCCCGCCGTCGAGGGCGGCCGGGTCCACATCCTGCGCCAGACCGCAGAGCGGGTGAAGGAGGTCCTCGTCGGGATGGGCTTCGAGGAGATGGAGGGCCCCCACGCCGACGCGGAGTTCTGGATCAACGACTGCCTGTTCATGCCCCAGGACCACCCGGCCCGCACGCACTGGGACCAGTTCGCACTCGACGTGCCGCCGGCCGACGACCTGCCCGCTGACCTCGTCGAGCGCGTCGCGTCGGCCCACCGCGAGGGTGTCGGCGAGGACGGCGACGGCTACCACTCGCCGTGGACCGAGGCGGTCGCGCGGGAGGTCGACCTCCGCGGGCACACCACCTCGCTGTCGATGCGTCACCTCTCCGGGCACGCGGTCGGCGAGCTAGAGCCGCCCCAGCGTTTCTTCTCCGTCGAGAAGGTGTACCGCAACGACACCCTCGACCCGACGCACCTGCTCGAGTTCTTCCAGATCGAGGGCTGGGTGATGGCCGAGAACCTCTCCGCGCGGGACCTGATGGGCACCTTCGAGGAGTTCTACCGGCAGTTCGGGATCGAGGACCTGGAGTTCAAACCCCACTACAACCCGTACACGGAGCCGAGCTTCGAACTGTTCGGCCGGCATCCCGAGACGGGCGACCTCATCGAGATCGGCAACTCCGGGCTCTTCCGCGACGAGGTCCTCCGGCCGCTCGGCGTCGACTGTGACGTGATGGCGTGGGGGCTCGCGCTCGAACGCCTGCTGATGCTCATCTACGGCTTCGACGACATCCGGGACGTCCACGGGACGCTCTGTGACCTGGATCTCCTGCGGGAGACGGAGGTGCTCTACTGATGCCCGTCGTCGACGTCGACCCCGACGAACTCCGGCGGCTGACGGGTCACGAGGAGAAAGGCGACGAGGAGCTGAAGACCGACCTGTTCGCGCTCGGACTGGAGTACGAGGGCGAGACAGAGGACGGCGAGATGCAGTTGGAGTTCGGGCCCGACCGGCTCGACCGCCTGTCCGTCGAGGGCGTCGCGCGCTCGCTGCGCTACCAGTACGGCGACGACCGCGGGGTGTACGTGCCGTCGACGAACGACCCGGACTGGACGATCGAGGTCGACGAGACGGTTCCGCCGGAGCGGCCGTACGTCACCGGCGCGGTGGTGCGCGGCCTCGACCTCGACGAGGCGGCGCTCGACTCGCTGATCCAGCTCCAGGAGAAGCTGCACGCGACGATGGGCCGGGAGCGCGCGAAAGGCGCGATCGGGATCCACGACCTGACGATGCTGAAGGGACGGGCGCTCTCGGACGACGCGCCCGCCGGTCCCGCACACACCATCACCTACCGCGGGGTCGACCCCGAGGGCGACCGGTTCGTCCCGCTCGACGCCGGGGCCGAACTGACGCCCGCCGCGGTGCTCTCGGACCACCCGACGGGCGAGAGGTACGCCGACCTCGTCCGGGACCTCGACCGGTACCCCGCGATCTACGACGAGATCGGCCTGTTCTCGTTCCCGCCGGTGATCAACGGCCGGCGGACGGAGGTCTCGACGGAGTCGCGCGACCTGCTGATCGAGCTCACGGGCACAGACCAGTGGACGATCGACCGGATGTGTACGGTGATCTGCTACGCGCTCGACGCCCGCGGCGGGACGGTCGAGTCGGTGGCGGTCGAGTACGCGGACGGCGCGGAGCCGCCCGCGGCGGGCGCGAGCCTCCGGCGACCGGACCTCTCGGTGGAGACGAAACACGTCGGCCACGACCGGATCGAGTCGGTCCTGGGGATCGCGCTGGACGAGGCGACGGTGGTCGACCTGTTCGAGCGGTCGGGCCTCGACGCGACGGCCGAGGACGGGCGCTACGAGGTGTCGATCCCGCCCTACCGCGTCGACGTACTCCACCCGCTCGACCTGATCGACGACGTGGGCCGGGCGTACGGGTTCAACGACCTCGACCCCCGGTACCCCGACGTCGCGACGGTCGGCGAGCGCCACGAGGGCTCGCGGCTGGAGTCGGCGGTCCGCACGCAGCTGGTCGGCCTGGGGTTCGAGGACCTCCTGAACTTCCACATGACGAACGAGACCGACTGTCTCGACCGGATGCGCGTCGAGGCGGGGAGCGCGGTCCTCGGCGGCGGGCCGCCGGTCGAGATCGTCGAGCCGTACAGCGAGGACTACACGATCCTCCGGACGTGGGCGCTCCCGTCGCTTCTCACCGTCCTCGAGAACAACACTCACCGGTCGTACCCGCAGGACCTGGCGGAGATCGGCCTGACCGCGCGCCGCGACGACGACGACCCGACCGGCGTCGGGGAGGCCCGGCACGTCGCCGCGGTGCTCGCGCGGCCGGACGCGAGCTACGAGGACGCGAAGGCGCGGCTCGCCGCGCTGTGTGAGGACGTCGGCGCCGCCCTCGCGACGCCGCCCGTCGAGCACCCTTCGTTTATCGACGGGCGGGCGGCGGCGGTCGAGGTGGACGGCGAGCGGGCCGGCGTGATCGGCGAGATTCACCCCGCCGTCCTCGTGGAGCACGACCTCGAACTGCCCGTGGCGGCGTTCGAGTTCGACGTCGACGCGCTGCGGTAGCCTCCGGACCGGGGCGTTTAACAGCGGTTCGCGGCCTACGACCTTACGACCGATGCCCAGCGGAGAATACGACCCGGAGACGGTCGAACCGACGTGGCAGGAGCGGTGGGTCGACGAAGAGACGTACGCGTACACGGGCGACGCGTCCGTAGACCCGGACACGCTCTACGCCATCGACACGCCGCCGCCGACCGTCTCGGGCGCCCTCCACATGGGTCACCTCTACCAGTTCACGCTGCAGGACTTCGTCGCGCGCTTTCACCGGATGCGCGACGAGACGGTGCATTTCCCGTTCGGCTTCGACGACAACGGGATCGCCTCCGAGCGGCTGACCGAGGACGAACTGGGGATTCGCCACCAGGATTTCGACCGCCGCGAGTTCCAGCAGAAATGCCGCGAGGTCTGTACGGAGTACGAGAAACAGTTCCGCGAGAACGTCCAGGATCTCGCGGTCTCGGTGGACTGGGACCGCACCTACCAGACCATCGAGCCGCGGGTCCGGCGGATCTCCCAGCTCTCCTTTCTCGACCTGTACGAGCAGGGCCGGGAGTACAGAGAGCGCGCACCGACCATCTGGTGTCCGGAGTGCGAGACGGCCATCTCGCAGGTCGAGACGGAGGACGACGAGCGGGACAGCCACTTCCGCGACATCGCCTTCCAGATCCGGGACGGCGACGACTTTGTCATCTCGACGACCCGCCCCGAACTCCTCCCGGCCTGCGTGGCGGTGTTCGTCCATCCCGACGACGACGAGAACGCGGACCTGGTCGGCGAGACGGCCGAGGTCCCGATCTTCGGGCAGGAGGTGCCGATCCTCGCGGACGAACGCGTCGAGGCCGAGACCGGCTCTGGCGTCGTGATGTGCTGTACGTTCGGCGACCAGACCGACATCGAGTGGTACCAGGCCCACGACCTCGACCTTCGGGTCGCGATCGACGAGTCGGGGACGATGACCGAGGAAGCCGGCGAGTACGCGGGTCTGTCCAGCGCCGAGGCGCGCGAGGCTATCGTCGGGGACCTGGCGGAGGCGGGCGCCCTCCGGGACACGCGCGCCATCGACCACACGGTGAACGTCCACGAGCGCTGTGGGACCGGCGTCGAGTTTCTCGTCACCGAGCAGTGGTACGTGAAACTGCTCGACAAGAAAGAGGAGTACCTGGCGGCCGGCCGCGAGATGGACTGGTACCCCGAGAAGATGTTCACGCGGTACAAACACTGGATCGAGGGACTCCAGTGGGACTGGGCGATCTCCCGGCAGCGGTCGTCGGGGATTCCGTTCCCGGTCTGGTACTGCGCGGACTGTGACGAGGTGATCACCGCCGACCGGGAGGCCCTGCCGGTCGACCCGCTCTCCGACGACCCGCCGGTCGACGCGTGTCCGGCGTGTGGGCACGAGGCGTTCGTCCCCGAGGAGGACGTCTTCGACACGTGGGCGACGTCCTCGCTCACGCCGCTGATAAACGCCGGGTGGGACTGGCGCGAGTCGGCGGCAGACGGCGGCGCCGCCGTCGAGACGGGCGGGGAGTTCCGGATGGACCACCCCGAACTCTACCCCGTCGACATGCGCCCGCAGGGCCACGACATCATCTCTTTCTGGCTCTTTCACACCGTCGTCAAGTGTCTCGAACACACCGGCGAGGTGCCCTTTGACTCCGTGATGATCAACGGGATGGTGTTAGACGAGAACCGAGAGAAGATGTCGAAGTCGGTCGGGAACGTCGTCGAACCCGAGGCGGTCCTCGCGGAGTACCCGGTCGACGCGGCGCGGTACTGGGCCGCCAGTTCGGCGGTCGGCGACGACCTGCCGTACTCCGAGAAGGGACTGAAGGCCGGCGAGCGCCTGCTCCGGAAGCTCTGGAACGCCTCGAAGCTCGTCGAGTCGCTGGCGCCGGCGCCGGTCGAGCGACCCGCCGACGAGGACCTCCGGGCGCTCGACCGGTGGCTGCTCGCGGAACTCGACAGCACGGTCGAGACGGTCACCGAGCACCTCGAGCAGCGCGCGTTCGCGAAGGCGCGCGACGAACTCCGGGCGACGTTCTGGCACACGTTCTGCGACGACTACCTCGAGATCGCGAAAGGCCGCCTGCGCGACGAGGACGACCTGTCTGCGGCGTGGACGCTCCGGACCGCCCACGAGCGGTTCCTCCGCCTCTTCGCACCGATCCTCGCACACGTGACAGAGGAGGTGTGGCAGGACTGCTACGGCACAGAGCACGAGGCAGAGAGCGTTCACCTCACCGACTGGCCGACGCCGCTGGGCGTCGACGCCGACCGCGAGGCGGGCGAGCGGGCGATGGCGGTCATCGGCGCGCTCCGGCGGTACAAGAGCGAACGGGGCCTGCCGCTGAACGAGCCGCTCGCGGAGGTCGTCGTCTACGGCGACGTGACCGGGTTCGAGCGCGCGGTCCAGCGCGTGATGCACGTCGAGGACCTGACCGCCCGCGAGGGGAGTGCCGACGTCGAGGAGGTCGTCACGGGCGTCGACCTCGACTACTCGCTCGTCGGGCCGGAGTTCGGGGAGACGGTCGGCGACATCGACGCGGCAGTCGAGGCCGGCGAGTTCACGGTCGAGGGCGACGAACTCGTCGTCGCGGGCGAGCGTCTCGCCCCCGAGATGTTCGAGATCGAGCGCGAGCGGCGCTACGAGGGCGAGGGCGACCTGCTCGACGCGGGCGACGCCGCGGTCGTCGTCCGGTAACTCCGGGCCGCTACAGGTCGGCGCCCACCGCGTCCGCGACCGAGTCGAACCCGTCCCGGTCGAGCAGTTCGAGCAGTCCCTCGTTGATGTCGCGGGCGAGCGAAGGGCCCTCGTAGACGAGGGCAGTGTACAACTGGACGACGCTCGCGCCGGCACGGATCTTCGCGTACGCGCCCTGCGCGTCGGCGACGCCGCCGACGCCCACGACCGGGAGGTCGGTCCGCTCGGCGACGAACCGGACCATCCCGGTCGCGCGCTCCTCGATCGGCGCGCCGGAGAGGCCGCCGGACTCGGCACGGCGCGGACTCGTCAACTCGTCCGGCCGCTCGGTCGTCGTGTTGGTCGCGACGATCCCGGCGAGGTCGTGGGCCTCGGCCACCGCGATCGCTTCTGTCACGGCCGACCCGGGGAGGTCGGGAGAGAGCTTCACGAGGAGCGGGTCGGCGCCGGCGTCGCGGAGTTCGGTGAGGATGGCTGCGAGCGACTCGCGGTTCTGGAGGCTCCGGAGGCCGGGGGTGTTGGGCGAGGAGACGTTGACGACGGCGTAGTCGACGGCGTCGCCGACGCGCTCGTAGGTGTAGCGGTAGTCGGCGGGCGCCTCCGCGAGCGGGGTCGACTTCGACTTCCCCAGGTTGACGCCGACCGGGACGTCCGGGAGCGGGTCGTCGTGGAGACGCGCGCCCACGGCGTCTGCGCCCTCGTTGTTGAATCCGAGGCGGTTGATCAGCGCGTCGTCCTCGGGGAGGCGAAAGAGCCGCGGCTGTGGGTTGCCGGGCTGGCTCTCGGCGGTGACGCCTCCCACCTCGACGTGGCCGAAACCGAGGGCGGCGAGGCCGACGGGTACCCGGGCGTTCTTGTCGAAGCCGGCGGCGACGCCGACCGGGGACGGGAACTCGCAGCCGAACGCCGAGACGGCGAGTGCGTCGTCGTCGACGACGTAGCGCCGACGGAGGAGAGACTCGACGGGTGTGTGCTGTGTGGCCCGGAGGAGCCGGAGGGTGGCGTGGTGGGCGGTCTCCGGCGGGAGCGCGAACAGCGCGGGCTTGAGTCGGTCGTAGCCGTCCGTCACGTGGTCAGAAGTCGTGCTCGACGTCGTCCGGGTCGGCTTTCTGGATGATTATCTTGCCGTCGCGAACCCGAACGAACACCTCGTCACCGATGTCGAGGCCGGCGACGGCCAGTTCGTCCTCGTGGAGGTTCACGTGGACGTTGTGGTACTCGCCGTTCTCGTCTTTCGCGCCACTCGGGCTGAGCTTCTTTTTCCGGACCATCGCGGTCGTTCTTCTCCGACCTTCCGGCCATCGTCACCATAAGTGTTGTCTAGCGCATCCGCGCGCCCCGGTCGACCGGGGCCAAACCGACAGACGAGGGGCCGATCGCCCGGTATGTTTATGCTCTACCATGTGTTTTGCTCGCATGGAGGTCACTCACATGGTGCGCGAGGACGGGAAACGGAACTTCGTGTTGCGCGAGGACAACGGGACAGAGACCAGCGTCTTCTCCGGGAGCATGCCGCGACAGGCGGCGCTGAAAGCCGCTCGGCGGCTGGACCCGGCCGGCTCCGAGGCAGACGCGGAGTCCGACCCCACGGAGTTGCGCCTGCGCGAGAAGGGGACAGACAAGGTCCACGTCTTCCACGGGTGGGCGTGGGTCGACGAGGAGCCGGACGACTCGCCCGAGTGGATGGACGGCGAGATCACGCGGGGAAACGTCTCCAAACAGGGGATCGAACACCTGGAGGAGTAAGGCGAACGCTGAAGCGGCGCCGGCCCGGACGCGAACTCGCGCGGCTACCACCCGGTCGGACCGGACGTGGCGCGAGGGATGAGCGACCGGCCTCCGGCCGCGCGACACCGCTGTCGCCGGCGACGACCGACCGGTCCGTCCTCCACACGCCGTTTCGTTCTGTCGCGGACGACACGCGCCGCGGCCACGCGTCGGTCCGGGCGTGGCTCCACGGTGTGCGATCGCGTGTCGATGCGCGGCCGGAACGACGGCCTTTTCCATACCCCGGCATTCTGTGTAAGTACGCAGACGCCGCCGGGGTCGCCCGGTGGTCGAGGACCCAGACGGGTCCGCCGGACGCCAGCCCGAATCCGACGCCCTTATGGGTGCGACGGAACTCGTGTGGAACGCGACGGTCGGTTCCCCTCGCAGGGGCCGACCCCCCGCACACGTTCCGGAGCCCTTATGGGTACGACGGAACTGGTGTGGGACGCACTGGTCGCCTCCCGACGCGGGAGCCGACCGCCGGCCCACACGGGGTTCGATGGGTTTATGACCCGTCACCTCCGTTGTTCTGGTCCGGAAGCGAGATGAGGATTCCACCCCTGCGGTCCGCCGTAAGACGGGATCTGATGTGAGCCTTGATGGGTCGGCGACACCCGATCGGGTGCGTCGACCCGGACCTGAACGATGGTCTATTTGGCATTTCCCGCCACCGCCCCCTTCTGGGGGCAACATTCCGGTTGATCCTGCCGGAGGCCATTGCTATTGGAGTCCGATTTAGCCATGCTAGTCGAGCGGGCTCAGACCCGCGGCGAAAAGCTCAGTGACACGTGGCCAAACTACCCTGTGGAGACGGACAACCTCGGGAAACTGAGGCTAACCCGTCACACCGCTCCCACGCTGGAATGCCGGGAGCCCGAAACGCTTCGGCGCCACAGGATGTGGCTGCGGCCGATTAGGTTGATGGTGGGGTAACGGCCCACCATGCCGATAATCGGTACGGGTTGTGAGAGCAAGAACCCGGAGACGGTATCTGAGACAAGATACCGGGCCCTACGGGGCGCAGCAGGCGCGAAACCTTTACACTGCACGAGAGTGCGA
>JBDGTD010000071.1:0-27576 GCA_042217165.1 Haloferacaceae archaeon
CCGGCGGCAGCTCTCGGTGGTCGCCGACGAAGACGAACAACACGGCCCGGTTGACGGCGGCGAGCGCCCCCGGCTCGGTGAGCTGTGACGCCTCGTCCACCACTGCGACGTCGAACGCCTCCTCGCTCAGGGTGCGGGAGGTACAGCCGGAGGTGGTGGCGGCGACGACCGGCGCGTCGCGCAGTTCGGCGACCCGCTCGTTCGGGTCGCCCCGGGCGGTCAGGCGCACGTCGCGCATGTCGTCGCGGACCCCCGTCTCCGTGCCGTACCGAACGACGTCCTCGAACCCCTGGTCTCTGAGCGCCGCCAGCGCGTTGTCTACCGCGCGGTTCGTGAACGCCGCGAGCAGCACGCGGTCGCCGCGCTCGACGAGCGCCCGGACCAGCCGGGCGATGGTGTAGGTCTTGCCCGTCCCCGGCGGGCCGTGGACGAGCGCGCAGTCCTCGGCGGCGACGGCGCGGCGCACCGCCCGGTCCTGTGCGTCGTTGTTCTCGACGAAGGATCCGGGCTCTGCCTCGTCGCCGAAGACGGGGTCGCGCCGTCCGAGCAGGAGGTCGCGGCGGCGCTCGTCGGACTTGAGGACGAAGTCGTGTAGCGCCAGCAGCATCCGGTCGACGGAGATCTCGGACGGGTAGACGTCGAGTCGCCGGAGGTCGAGCGGTTCGTCGGCGGTCACGACGACCTCGTCGCCGAGTTCGACGATCCGGGCCATCTCGGAGCGCCCGCCCACCGGGTCGCCCTCGCTCGCCAGCGCCACGTCGCCCTCGCGGAGCTTCGACACCGCCGACCCGGGTCGGGTCGCGCGGAGTTCCCACCGGCCGTCGGCGCGCTGTTCGGCCCCGGTCGGCTCCAGGTCGACCAGCGCGCGGTCAGCGGCGGCCCGTTCCGCGGGGGTCTGCTCCCACAGCTTCCGGTACTCCGCGTGGGTCTCGCGGCGCTCTGCCTCGATTGCCTCGTAGAACCGCTCGAAGTACGCCCGCTCCGCCTCCGGCAGCGCCTCGCCGACGCGTCCGGCCTTCGACTCCTGGTCGAGTCGCCCGGCGACGACCATACACGAGTCACGCTCGAAGCAGTACTCGCACTTCGCGTCCGCCTCGTAGCCCGTCGGAACCTCGCTCTCGAACTCGGTCGCCGCGATCTCGTTTCTGGTCCGCACCGCGAACTCCTTCAGGCCCCGCCCGACCGAGAAGTCCTTCGCGGGCGAGAGGTCGCCGTCCGTCTCGGTCCGGTCGAGCGTCGCGTTTTTCGTGTACAGCAGCGTCGCCGTGTCCGCGCCCTCGTCGTGTTCGTCGAGGACGAGCGCGTAACACGCGGCCTGCATCTTGTCGTGAAAGCGCGGCTCGCGGGTCGTGTTCTTGCCCGTCTTGAGTTCGACGGGCATCCCCCGCCGGACGGCGTCGGCGCGGCCCTTCAGCCCGAAGGTCGGCGAGACGAGCGTCCGCTCGGAGCGCCAGTCGTCGGTCTCGCCCAGCGCGCCCTGTGCGAGCCACCCCTCGATCGCGGCGGCGTTGCGCCGCACCTCGTCGCGAACCTCGCTCGCCTCCCGGCCCAGCAGCCCGAGTTCCAGCCCCGCCTCTGCGACGCGGTCGCGCACCGACTCGTCCAGGTCGACCCCCCGCAGGAGGTCGCCGAACACCTCGTGGACGAGCGTTCCCTTCACCACGGGGTATTTCAGCGGGACGCCGGAGAGCTTGTTCAGGTAGTAGATCCGCGGACACTGGACCCACCCGCGGACGTCGGTGACGTCGACCAGGAAGTCGGGTTCGAGGACGACGTAGGAGTCGCCGGTCGTCGCGTACCCGGCGTTCCCGCCGTAGTCGTCCCGCTCTGCGTCGGTGACGAGCAGTTCCATCCCGGGTTCGGCCCACTCCGCGGTGTGGGTCCATTTCCCCCACAGCGTCACCTCGACGGGGTCGCCCGCGCCCCGGTCCGGGCGCACCGTCAGGTCCACGAGGTCGCGGCTCCCGTACTGCGTGTCGACCTCCCGGACGTCTCCGACCGCCAGAATCGGCCCCCGGACGTTCACACGGGTCGGTGTAGAGGGGGCAGAAAGACGCTTTCGGTGGCCCTGGCCCCGATCATGACCCGCCCGCGTCTGTCGGCGTCGCGTCCTCGTCTCCCGACTCGTCTCGGAGGTCGCTGAGCCGCGAGGCCTCGCTGTCGACCGTCGAGTCTGTCGCCGTCGCGGTCGGTGAGGGGGCCCGGTCGCCCGCGTCGTCGTTCTCGCCCCGGGCGTCCCGGTCACGCACGTCCGACGACCCACAGAGCGGACAGCCGTCGGTCGGGTCCGCGACGTCGGTGCCGCAGACGGCACAGACGTCGGTCGCGGGCGTCGGCTCGGCGACGGGGGAGTCGGCCGGCGTCGCCGCGCTCGCCTCGTCCGTGCGCCCGCCGAACAGCGACCCCAGCCACGCGCGAAGGCGGGCGAAGAGGCCGCGACCGTCGCTCCCGCTCATCGGTAGTGTTCGAACAGGAGCGCGCGCACGTCGCCTCTCGTCCGGGCCTCTTCGACCGACCCGTCCGGCAACTCGACCTCGTATCGCGCCTCGCCGCTCCCCTCGCGCCAGACGTCCTCGTGGTCTGCGAGGAGAGCCATCGGGCCGCTCGGGAGGCCGTCCGAGGCGGACGTCGTCTCCACCCCGTCTCCGGTCGTCTCCTCGGCGTCGGCGGGCGCGTCGTCCGACTCCGTCTCCGTACCGGCCACGCTCGCCTCGCGCCCGCCCGTCTCTGCGCCGTCGCCCGCGCCGGCGTCGTCGTTCAGGGCCACCTCGCCCTCCGCGGCGTAGCGGTCGAGCAGGTACGCGACGGCGTCGCCCGGCCGGACGGTGGCGTACGCCGACGCCATCTCGTCCTCCAGGCTGCGCTGGAGGCCGCGCAGACGGTCCCGCTGGTCGGCTGTCAGCTCTATCTCCGGCATCGTCTCTCCTTCCGACCCGCGGCACATGAATCCGCCCCCCGGAGCCGACGGGTATTCGTATCTCGCCGCTCACAGACGAATATGCGCGTGCGGAACTGGCGAGACGTCCTCGAAGACGTGACAGAGACGAACGCCGACCCGGACGGCTGGCGCGCCGTCGGCGGGCGGCGGACGGGCGGCGTCGGCGAGGACCTCTACGTCGGCCACCCGTCGGCCGGCGTCTTCCTCGTGAAGACGTACGCCCGCAACCCGTACGAGGTAAACGGCGTAGGGACACGCGTCGCCCGGAAGGTCGACGACGGTCTCGACGACATCTTCCCGACCAGCGAGGAGCCGGGGCGGTTCGCCGTCCAGTCGCCGCCCGAGGACGAGGACGCCGCCGAGTCGGTGGCCCGGAACGTCCGCGAGACGGTCAAGGCCCACGCGGACGCCCCGACCGAGCCAGAACACCTGTTCGAGGACCTGATGGAGGCGGTCGAGAGCCCGGCGTTCGGGCCGATGTCGTACGACCTCGCCGGCCGGCCCGACCCGCTCGACGACCTCGCAGACGAGTTCGAAGACGCCGACGACCTCCTCTCTGCCGAACTCGACGACCTCGTCGAGGACGACGACGTGGACCGCGGGTTCCAGTAGCCGGCGCGAGAGGCAATCTTCTTGCGCCCGGCGCGCTGTCACCTGGTCGAGATGTCGGTCGGGCAGAACACGGACGTCGTCGTCGAGCGGATAGTCGCCGAAATCGTCGACCTCGTCGTGACCTACGGGGCGATCCTCGCGATCGTCATCGTCGGTCTTCTCGCCCTCGGCGGTCTCGGCGCGGTCGCCGGCGGCGGAGACGTGGCGGGCGCGCTCGGATTCGCCGGTATCCTGCTCGTCGGACTGGTCGCCCTCGTTATCAGCGTCGGCTACAACGTCGTTCTCGAGGTCGCCTGGGACGGACAGACGATCGGGAAGCGCCTGGTCGGAATCCGGGTCGTCGGGAGCGACGAAAGACCTCCGGGGGTCGTGCCGGTCGTGATCCGGAACCTCCCGGCCGTCTTCGCCGCACTGATCGGCGCCGTCCTCGTCTACCCGCTCATCCTGCCGGTCGGCCTCGCGGCCATCTTCCTCAGCGACGACAGCCAGCGCGTGTTCGACGTGTTCGCGGGAACGCGGGTCGTCGAGACCTGATCCGCCCCCGTCCGACCGTCGGTCGTCGGCTTCAAGCGCCCCCCGCGTCTTCCGTCGTCCATGGACGTCGACGGCTTCGTTCGTGACTACTACGAGGCGCTCCGGCGGGGTGAACCGCTCGACCCATACTTCGCCGAGCGCCCGGAGACGGTGAAAATCGGCGTGTTCTCCCGGCAGGTCGGCGGCGAGTCGGTCGCGGAGGCGCTCCGCGACCAGACCGCGGGAACCGAGGACTGGGTCGTCGAGAGCCGCGACCTCCGGGCGTTCGCGCGCGACGGCGTCGGCCACTTCGTCGACGACGTGCGTCTCGCGTGGACGGACGCCCGCACCGACCGGCGACACGACTTCGACACGCGGTGGACGGGGCTGGCCGAGTCGCGGGCGGGCGAGCCGGTGTTCGTCTCGATGCACGTCAGCGCGAGCGTGGACCCGCGGCGCGAGGACGCCGGCCCCCAGAGCGAGGGCGGCGACGTGTCCGGTCGGGGCGACTCGCACGGGACGGGCGCCGACCGGGAGGGCGCGTAGTGGTCGGCCCGAGCCTCTCCGACGACGAACGCCACCTCGCGAACTACCGGCTCTCCGTCGGGTTCGTCTCCCTCGTCGCCGTCTCCGGCGGTCTCGTTGCCCTCACCGCCGGCGGCACCCTGCCACAACTCGCCGGCGGCGTCGTCGCCGGCGGCGTTCTCGGCCTCCTGCTTCTCGTCTTTCTCCGGCGGCTGGCCGGCCAGATCCGGACTAGCTGACCCGCGCGAGCCACTGTGCCGGGTCGTCGAGTTCCGCGTCGCTCGGGAGATGCTCCGGGCGGTCCCAGACCCGGCTCGCCGCTTCGAGCCCCCGGGCGTCCGCGACGGCGCGAAAGAACCGCGCGCCGCGCTCGTACTGCTCGCGCTTGACGCCGAGCCCGAGCGCGCGGCGGAGCAGACGCGTCACCGGCCCGCCGGCGTTCCGCCGGGCGTCGAGCCGCGCCCGGAGGTCGGCCGTCTCGCCGTCGAACGCGCGGTCCATCACCAGTTCCGCGTACCCCTCGACGGCGGTCATCGTCGTGTCGAGTTCGGCGAGAGCAGCGCGGTCCATCTGCCCCTCGGCGAGCGCCTCGACGCTCCGCTCGGTCAGCGACTCGACGCGGTCTGCGAGCCACGGCGCGGCCGCGAACTCCGCCGCGTGGGCCACCTCGTGGAACGCGATCCAGCGCCGGAATCGCTCCCGCTCGACGCCGAGGGTCGCCGCCGAGCCCACGAGGTTCGGGTGGACGACGTAGAGGCCGTGGTCGCCGTCTCCGAACGGCCGCGGGTCGTACTGCCCGAGGACGTGTCTGGCGAGAAAGCCGAGACCGACCGCGAGCGTCGCCGTGTTGACGACGCGCGAGGGGCCGGCGAACAGGGCCGGGGCCGGGCCGTGGTCGTCGAGGGGGCCGAGGACGCGCCGGAACGTCGTGACGTTCGCGTCGATCCAGTGGTGGCGGTCCTGGATCTCGACGGCGTCGGGCAGGTCGAACGCGACCCCCGTCGCCGCGCGGACCCGGTCGCGCGCGTCCCGCACGTCCGCCGCGTAGCCCGCCCGCTCCGCGTCGGTGAGCGACAGGTCGCCGGCGTCGGTGGCAGCCTTCGCGGCCTCGGCCACGCCCTCCCAGTCGACGACCCCGACCGCGTCCGAGGCGCCGGTGACGGCCCTGACGCTCCTGTAGAGGTTCATAGAGACTGGTGGCGGCGAGGCGTCTAAACGGTTCGGTCGACCGGGACGAAACTGTACGTGAGCGCCGCTACAGCTCGGCCTCGAAGTCCTCTAGCGCGTAGGTTGGGTCACCGCCGCGACGGTCGAGCGTCTCGTTGGCGAGCAGCCAGTAGACGACCGCGAGCGCGCGTCGCCCCTTGTTGTTCGTCGGGACGACGAGGTCGACGTTCGAGGTCGCGTTGTTCGAGTCACACATCGCGATCACGGGGATGCCGACGGTGATGGCCTCCGTGACGGCCTGTGCGTCGCCGATAGGGTCGGTGACGACGACGACGTCGGGTTCGATGTAGCCGTCGTAGTCCGGGTTCGTCAGCGTCCCGGGGATGAACCGCCCGGTGCGGGCGCGCGCGCCGACCGCGTCGGCGAAGCTGCGCGCCGGGAACCGACCGTACTGGCGCGAGGAGGCCACGAGGACCTGCTCTGGGTCGTAGTTCGCGAGGAAGGAGGCGGCGGTCCGGATGCGCCCGTCCGTCTGGCTCACGTCGAGGACGTAGAGCCCGTCGTCGCGGACGCGGTGGATGAACCGCTCCATATCCTTGGTCTTCTGTTGCGTACCGATGTGGACGCCCGCGCCGAGGTAGTCCTCGACGGAGATGAGGAGGTCTGCCTCGTCGTCGGGCATGACGTCCTCGTCGAAGCGGGGGCCGGCTGCGGATTCCTCGTCCGTGGCCGCCTCGTCGGCCGCCTCGGGCTGTGCGTCTGTCTCGTCGCCCGCCACCTCGGGCTCGGCGTCGACCGACTCGGCCTCGGCCTCGCTCTCGTCGGCGGGGTCGTCTGCGTCGTTCTGGTTCTGGCTCATGGTTAGACTGCGTCGTCTGCGATCCGGATCAGTTCGTTCAGCTTCGCCGTCCGCTCGCCGCCGACCGCGCCGGTCTTGACGAACGGCGCGTCCGTGGCGACGGCGAGGTGGGCGATCGTCGTGTCCTCGGTTTCGCCGGAGCGGTGCGAGATCACGGGCGTGAACCCGTTCTCGACGGCGAGTTCGACGGCGTCGACCGCGTCGGTGAGCGTCCCGATCTGGTTCGGCTTGACGAGGATCGAGTTCCCCGCGCTCTCGTCGATGCCGCGCTGGAGCCGCTCGACGTTCGTGACGAACAGGTCGTCGCCACAGACCTCGGTGCGGTCGCCCACCCGGTCGGTGAGCGCCGCGAAGCCGGCGAACGCCTCCTCGTCGAGCGGGTCCTCGACGTACGCGAGGTCGTACTCGTCGACCAGCGAGGCGACGTAGTCGACCTGTTCGTCGGGCGTCCGCTCGGCGTCGGAGTAGTCGTAGACGCCGGCGTCGGCGTCGTACAGTTCCGTCGCGGCGACGTCGAGGCCCATCCGGATCTCGAAGCCGAGGTCGGAGACCACGTCCTCGATCGCCTCGTCGACGACCTCGAAGGCCGTCTCGTCGTCGGTCTGGGGCGCCCACGCGCCCTCGTCGCCCTTGCCCGCCGGGATCGCCCGCTCGCTCAGCAGGTCGCCGACGCGGCCGTGGACCGCGGCGTTCGCGAACGCCGCCTCGGTGACGTTCGGCGCGCCGACGGGCACCGCCAGGAACTCCTGGATGTCCGTCGCGTCCCGCGCGTGTTCCCCGCCGCCGACGACGTTGCCGAGCGGCACCGGGAACGAGTCGCTCGACGGGCCGCGGAGCGCCCCGCCGAGATGCTGGTAGAGCGGCACGCCGACCGTGTCGGCGGCCGCCTTCGCGACCGCCATCGAGACCGCGACGACGGCGTTCGCGCCGATCTCGGAGAGGTCGTCGGTGCCGTCTGCCCCCCGGAGGGCGGCGTCTACGGCGCGCTGGTCGCCCGCGTGGACTGTCCCTTCGAGCCGGGGGACCGCGAGCCGCCGCGCGGCGGCGATCGCCTCGCTCGGCGGCAGTTCGACGGCCTCGTGTGCGCCCGTCGACGCCCCGGCGGGCGCCGCGGCGCGGCCGAAGCCGCCGTCCTCGGTGAGGACGTCCGCCTCGACCGTGGTGTTCCCGCGGGAGTCGAGTACCCGCCGGAGCTCTACGGAGTGGACGCGGCTCATCGGCGCCCCGACCCCTCGCGCCGCACGGTGAACGGGAGGACCCCCGCGTCGTACTCCTCGGCGGCGACGAGGATGGGCTCTGACTGGTCGGTGTCGATCAACACCGGGGCGCCGTAGGACACCTGCAGGGCCCGCGCGCCGAGGATACGGGCCTTCTCGTAGCGGTTGTACCGCACGCTGTCGCCGGTCTGTCGGCCGCTCATTGGTAGGGTGCCACCACGTCGACGAGGTCCCGGTGCGAGACGAGCATCCGGCGACAGCAGTGGCGCTCGACCCCGAGTTCGTCGAGGACTGCTGCGGGGTCCTCGTCGCCCTCGCGGGTGCGCTCGCGGAACTCCTCCCAGTGGCGACTCACGACGTTTCCACACGTGAAACACCGCACAGGTACCATCATGGTTAGCGATAGGACTTCTGGTACCGCGCCCGGGCGCCCGGGCCGCCCCACTTCTTGGGCTCTGTCTGCCGGACGTCGTTGACCAGCAGGGAGCGGTCGAACTCCATGTACGCGTCCCGGAGTTCGGCGTCGTTCGTGTGTTCGACCAGGCCCCGCGCGATCGCGGTCCGGACGGCGTCGGCCTGCCCGCTGAACCCGCCGCCCTCGACGCTGACGTCCACGTCGACGTCGTCGCGAAGGTCGCTCTCGACCACGCGGAACGGTTCCAGCATCTTCAGACGAGCGAGTTCCGGCTCGACCAGTTCGACCGGCTGCGCGTTGACCCGCACGCGGCCGGCGCCCTCGCTGACTGTCGCCCGCGCGACTGCCGTCTTCTTCTTGCCGCTCGTGTTCGTTACCATGTTCGGTTCGCTCCGAGCTGCTCCGATACCTCGCCGAGCGAGGTGAAGTTGATGTTCGACAGGCGGTCCAGCGAGGTGCCCTCGATGACCTCACCCTCCTCGTCGACGGGCTCGCCGACGTAGACGCGGACGTTCTCGAACGCCTCGCGCCCGCGGTCGGTCTTGTACGGCACCATTCCGCGGATCGCGCGTTTCATGATCCCGTCTGGCCGCTTCGGGTAGTACGGGCCGGAGTCGGAGTGAAGCTCCGCGCGCGTGCGGTAGACCTCCATCGTCGACTCCTCGTTGCCCGTGATGACCGCGCGCTCGGCGTTGACGACGGCGACCCGCTCGCCGTCCAGCGCGCGCTCGGCCACCTCGCTCGCGACGCGCCCGAGGATGCAGTCCCGGGCGTCGACCACGAGGTCGGCGTCGAACTCGGCGACGTTCATCGGACCACCCGCACGTTCGACCCGTCGGGGTTTTCGTCGATTACCTGTTCCAGCGCCACGGCGTTGCCGACCTCCTCGATTTTCGTCTCTGCGGTCGAGGAGAAGTTGACGGCGGCGACGGTGACGTCGGTCCGGAGGACCCCGGAGCCCAGCACCTTGCCGGGCACGACCACCGTCTCCTCGGGGCGGGCGTACCGCTCGATCCGCCCGAGGTTCACCTCCGCGTGGGTTCGCCGCGGCTTCTCGAGTCGGTCGGCGACGTCCTGCCAGACGCCGGCGCCGGACTCGCGGGCCGCCGACTTCAGGTCGGCGACCAGCCGCTCTAGCTTTGGATTCGTCTTGCTCATGATATGTCGTGTGTGCCGCAGGACCGCGAGGACTGCAGGGAGCAGGATTCGAACCTGCGGACCCCTATGGGACAGCGCCCTGAACGCTGCGCCGTTGACCTGACTTGGCTATCCCTGCTCGCGGTCCTCGATACCCCGCGCCCCCTGAAACCGGTTTCGATCGCCGGGGCGGCGGGCGTCGCAGACGCGACGCTCACCGCGGGCGAACGGGCCGGCTGGTGGGGGCGCGTGGTCATCTCTAAACGGCGACTGTCTCTCTCAGTTCGACCGCGCGGTCGCCGATCGACTCGGCGGCGCGCAGGACCAGTTCCTCGACGGAGACCGATCCGTCGGACTCGACGTGGAAGACGAACGCCCCGGGGACGTCCTCGACCTCGACCTCCTTGCCCGGGTACCGCTCGCGCAGGTCGTTCCCGAACGAGTCGGCGAGGACGAGGTCGCCCTCGGCGGCGTCGGCGTCGGCCGCCTCGGGGGCGCCCTCCTCGATCACGCCGCGGACGATCTGCGGCCCGTCGTCGCCGTCGAACTCGTCGCGGTCGCCGAGGACCTCGGTGCGCTGGAGGTGTCGGTAGCCGACGGCGACGCCGCCCTGCTGTTTGGCGTGGTCTTTGCCGGACTCGAGAACGGCGTCGGCCTCGAGTTCGAGCCGCTGGTTCTCTTTCAACTCGATGATCGGCACGTCGTCGTCGGCGGGGCGAACGAACTCGTCGCTCGTCTGGAGGTCGCCGGAGTAGGCCGTCGCTGGCCCGGTCACGTCGAGCGCCAGCGTGACGGTGTCGCCGACCTCGAAGTCGTCGAGCGGCGTCGTCAGCGGGACGAGCCCCAGCCGCAGACCGATCATCTCGTCGAACATCACCGACGAGTTCTCGACGACCCGAAGCTGGTCGATCGAGAACGTCGGCACGTCCGCGATCATCGCCCGGCGGACCCCGTTGGCGAGCGCGGGCGTCAGCCCGCGGACGAGAAAGCGCGCCGACCGCTCGTCGCGCTCGACGAACTCGACCTCGAACCCGTCGGCTCCGCTCATAGGCGTCGGTTCTTCGGTGCCCGGGTTCCGTCGTGCGGGATCGGGGTGACGTCTTCGATCCGACCGATCTCGAGTCCGGCCCGGGCGAGCGCCCGGATCGCGGCCTGTGCCCCCGGCCCGGGGGACTTGTTGAGATTCCCGCCGGGGCCGCGCACACGGACGTGGACGCCCTCGACGCCCGCCGCCTGGACCTCCTCTGCGATGACCTCCGCCATCTGCATGGCGGCGTACGGCGACGCCTCGTCGCGGTTCTGTTTCACGACCGTCCCGCCCGAGGACTTCGCGATAGTCTCGGCGCCGGTCTGGTCGGTGACGGTCATCAGCGTGTTGTTGAACGACGCGTGGATGTGCGCGATGCCCCACTTGTCCTGTGGGCCTTCCGATTCACTCATTCCTGTCCCTCCGCGCGCTCGGGGTGGAGGTCGTCCGCGAGCGGACTCGTCTCGTCGAACTCGACGGTGTCCTCCTCGTCCACCTCGACCGTCCGACCGGGGCGGTCGACCCGCGCGCCGTCGACCAGCACGTGGCCGTGGACGACGAACTGGCGGGCCTGCTTCGGCGTACTCGCCATCCCCTGTCGGTAGACGATCGACTGGAGCCGGCGCTCCAGCAGGTCCGTCACCGACAGCGAGAGGACGTCGCTGATGTCGTCCTGTTCGCTCAGGACGCCGATCCGGCGGAGCCGTGCGAGAAAGTCCGCGCCCTCGGCGTTTGCGGCCTCGACCTCGCCCTGTGCCTCGCCGAGCAGCCGGCGCGCCTCGCGCCGGACCCGGCGAAGCTGGGACTGTGTGCGCCACAGCTCCTGTTTGTTCTTCAGGCCGTACGTCGAGAGCAGGCTGCCCTCGTCGGCGATACGCTCACCCTGGTAGGGGTGGTTCGGGGTCTCGTAGCGCTTGGTGTTCTGTCCCGTGCTCATTTACTCGTCCTCGCCCTCGGCCGCGGCCTCTTCTTCCATGTCCTCGCGGATCTGCTCGACGTTGACGCCGATCGTCCCTTCGGTTCGTCCCGTGGACTTGGTGCGCTGGCCGCGAACCTTCTGCCCGCGCTTGTGGCGGACGCCCTTGTACGAGTCGATCATCTTCATCCGGTTGATGTCCTGCCGGCGGGTCTCGGGGAGGTCAGACCCGGTCTCGTGGGTCGTCTCGCCCGTGTAGAAGTCGTCGCGCCGGTTGGCCATCCACTCCGGGAGCGCGTCGCCGAGCCCCTGGACGGCCTCGACGACGCGCTCGATCTCCTCGTCCTCGAGGCGACCGAACGTCGCCGTCCGGTCGACCTCGGCGTTCTCGGCGACGATCCGCGCCGTTCGTTTCCCGATACCTTTCATCTCGGTCAGGCTTCGCTCGACGCTCTTCGTCCCGTCGAGGTCGGTCTGGCCGATCCGGACGAAGTACCGGAGGTCGTCGTCCTCCTCCTCGTCCGTGTTCGCGTCGTCCGGTGGTTCTGCACTCATGGCTTGGATTGACTGCTCGTGTGAGGCGTTGCGGCGGGGATTCGAACCCCGGAGGCAGTGATGCCACAGAGTTAGCAACCCTGCGCCTTGGGCCACTTGGCTACCGCAACCCGCGTCTACTGTCGCCCTCTCGGACTCGGGGGCCGGCCCCCCTGCATCAGTCGCGTCCGAAATAACTCGGTTCCGCCACTTAAGGCTCACGACACGGCCGAGACCGTGCGAACACGTCGCACGGACGGCTCGGGCCTCAGAGCCCCAGAATCTCCCGTGCCTGCGCCGTCGACGCCACGGGTCGGCCGAGCGTCTCCGCGAGCTCCGCCGTCCGCGCGACGAGTTGGGCGTTCGAACTCGCCTGCTCGCCCTTCCGGTAGTAGAGGTTGTCCTCCAGTCCGACCCGGGCGTGTCCGCCCACGAGAATCGACGTGGTGGTGACCGGGAGCTGATGTGGCCCGAACCCGAGGACGTTCACCTCCGCTCTCTCGGGCACGTCGTCGAGATGCGACAACAGGCGACGCGGCGACGGAGGTGAGGTCGTGCCGCCGCCGAAGACGAGGTTGAGGTACGGCGGCTCCTCGACCGCCGCGCGGTCGAGAAAGGCGAGCGTCTCGTTCAGGTGTCCGTCGTTGAACACCTCCATCTCGGGTTTGATCCCGCGCTCCAGCATCTCGTCGTGGAGTCGGTCGACGAACCCGCGGGTGTTCTCGCTCGTCAGGTGGTCGTAGCGGTTGAGCGGCCCCATGTCGAGGCTCGCCATCTCCGGCGCCGGGTCGGTGCGGATCGGCTCCATCCGCAGGTCTTCGGGCGCGGCCGTCCCTCCCGTCGAGTGCTGGAGGATCACGTCGTCGGTCGCCTCGCGCACGGCGTCGGCGACCTCCTGAAACCGCTCGGCCGAGAACGCCCGTTCGCCGTTCGGCCGGCGCGCGTGGAGGTGGACGATGCTCGCGCCCGCCGCCTCACACGCCGCCGCGGCCTGCCCGATCTCGCCCGGCGACTCCGGCAGGTTCGGGTTCGCCTCCTTGCCGTGAACGCCGCCGGTCAGCGCCGCCGTGACGATCACGGGCCGCCCGTCGTGGTACGAGGCGTTCACGACCCGGTCTCCGCGTCGTCGACGTAGATCTCGCAGTCCTCGGCCGGGTCGAGGTCGTGCCGGCAGTTACAGATGTCTGCGCGCATCGGCTGGACGAACTCTCCGGCGACCGTGCAGTACGCCCGCGGGACGTCGAAGCTCTGCTCGCCCTCGGCGGCGCGGTAGTCGAGGTGTGGACATTCCGCCATGTCTCCGTGGTCGGCGGGGTGGATGTTAAGCGTAGCCGGCGACCGGTCCTCACTCTCCGCCGTCGGTTCGCGCCGCCCGCTCGCCGCCGCCGACCGGCGGCCCCCCGAGGTAGTCGTCGTTGATCTCCCAGCCGCCGTCGCCGTCCCGGATCATATACTCGCCGTAGTACGGCACGCGGTTCGCGACCACCTCGTGGAACGCCTCGCGGATCTCCGCGCGCGTCATCTCGCCCATCGGCCGGAGGTCGTCGTTGCGGTTCAGACAGCCTTTCAGCTTCCCGTCGTGGGTCACCCGCACCCGGCCGCAGTTCGCACAGAACTCGGGGTTCTCGACGGGGTCGACGATCTCGACCATCCCGCCTTCCTCGCTCTCGCCGCCCATCCAGTAGCGCCGGCGGTCGTGCATCTCGCGGCGCTCTGTCCGCTCTGCTTTCTCCGCCAACCAGTCGTGGACGCGCCCGATGTCGATGTTCCACTCCGGCCGGCCCGTGAGTTCGGGCATGTACTCGATGAGCTGGAGGCGCAGACCGTCCTCGCGGGCGACGTGGTCTACCATCTCTTCGACGTAGCCCTTGGTGTGCTCGAAGACGACCATGTTGAGTTTCACCGGGTCGAGCCCGGCGTCGACGGCGGCGCGCACGCCCTCCATCACCTGGTCGTAGGCCCCCGACTGCGTGACCTCGGCGAACGCCTCCGGGTCGAGGGCGTCCTGCGAGACGTTCACCCGCGTGAGCCCGGCGTCGACGAGCGCCTCGGCCCGCCCCGGGAGGAAGGTCCCGTTCGTCGTCATCGACGCCTCCATGCCGGCGGGGACGCGCCCGACTATCTCTTCGAGGTCGTCCCGGAGCATCGGCTCTCCGCCCGTGAACTTCACCTTCTCGACGCCGAACTCGTCGACGACCTCGAGGAACCGGACCACGTCGTCGGCGGTCATCTCGTCGTCCTGTGGCTCCATCGGGCCCCGCGTGTCGCCGAGACCCTCGTTGTGACAGTAGACGCAGTCGAAGTTGCACCGGTCCGTGAGCGACACCCGAACCCCCGTCACGGCCCGGTCGAAGTCGTCGACGAGTGGCACACCGTCCCAAGTAACCGCGACCAGTTAAACGAGCGGGGTTCTGCGCGCGGGATGATAACGCGAACGGTTTCGCTCGCCGGCGACCGGCGGCGGAGTCGGGGTCGGTCGGAAACGCTTATTCGGCCGAGACGAGGAACGGGACCATGGACGAGGCGGCGGTCCGAGAGCGGCTTCGTGCGGTCGAGGACCCCGATCTGGGCGGCGATATCGTGTCGCTGGGGCTGGTGAACGCCGTCGACATCGACGACGACCGGATCCGCATCTCGCTCGCGCTCGGCGCTCCGTACTCGCCGACCGAGAGCCGCATCGCCGCGCGGGTGCGCGAGGAACTCGCGGGCGACGCCGGCGACCGCGAGATCGAACTGTCGGCACGGATCGACGACCCGGACGGCGGGCAGCCGGACGCGGCGACCGACGAGGACGCCGACGCGGGACCGGTTCTCCCGGGCGTCAAAAACGTCGTCGCCGTGGCGTCGGGCAAGGGCGGCGTCGGCAAGTCGACGGTCGCGGTGAACATCGCCGCCGGGCTGTCGAAGCTCGGTGCGCGCGTGGGCCTGTTCGACGCCGACATCTACGGCCCGAACGTCCCGCGGATGGTCGCCGCCGACGAGGCGCCCCAGGCCACGGCCGAGGACCACATCGTCCCTCCGGAGAAATACGGGATGAGGCTGATGAGCATGGCCTTCCTCGTCGGAGAAGACGACCCCGTCATCTGGCGGGGACCGATGGTTCACAAGGTCCTGACCCAGCTGGTCGAGGACGTCGAGTGGGGGGAACTCGACTACATGGTCCTCGACCTCCCGCCGGGAACCGGCGACACGCAGCTCACGATTCTCCAGACGCTCCCGCTCGCCGGTGCCGTCGTCGTCACGACCCCACAGGAGGTCGCCGTCGACGACGCGCGGAAGGGCCTGCGGATGTTCGACCGCCACGACACCACGGTTCTGGGCGTCGTCGAGAACATGGCCGGCTTCCGGTGTCCGGACTGTGGCACGGCCCACGACCTGTTCGGCCGGGGCGGCGGCGCGGCGTTCGCGCGGGCGAACGACCTCGCGCTGCTCGGCTCGGTCCCGCTCGACCCCGCGGTTCGGGCGGGCGGCGACGAGGGCGCGCCGGCGGTCCTCGGCGAGGGCGATTCGGCCGACGCTCTGCGCGTCGCGACGGAGAACGTCGCAGACGCCGTCGGCCTGGTCAAGCGCCGCGGGGTGGCCGAACGCCGGGGCGGCGACCCCGCGGAGCGGCCGCTGGTCGACGACGCAGCGGGCGGCGACGCGACGCAGGACTGAGGCCGCCGACAGCGACTAATCCCTCCCCCGCCTGTTCGAACTGTGCCCCGGCAGGAACGGCTCTCGAACCCGTACGGGATGGACGAAGACTGCACGAACTGCGCCCGCGCCGAGACGCGCGAGCGCGTCGTCCACGGCTACGGCGA
Source organism: Haloferacaceae archaeon (assembly GCA_042217165.1). Classification (GTDB taxonomy): domain Archaea; phylum Halobacteriota; class Halobacteria; order Halobacteriales; family Haloferacaceae; genus A07HB70. Next base: position 15,664 of record JBDGTD010000071.1, read on the forward strand.
CGCCGAGGCGGAGTTTCTCGTCGTCGGCGAGACACCCTCGGCGGGCGCGCAGACGACCGGCGTACCGTTCACCGGCGACGCCGCGGGCGAGCGGTTACAGGGTGTCCTCGGCGACCTCGGCCTCTCGCGCTCGCCGGCCGACGATCCGGAGCCCGACCTCCAGAACGTCTATCTCACCTACCTGACGCGGTGTCACGGCCCCGAGGCGCCGACCGACGGCGAGATTCGGGCGTGCGAGCCGTTCCTCAACGCCGAGGTCCGGACGATCAACCCCGAGGTCATCGTGCCGGTCGGCGAGCGGACGCTCCGGACGCTCGCGCCCGACTTCACGACGAAGGCGCCCGAGGCGTTCGACATCGACGAGGCCCACGCGACCGCGATCCGGGGGCGTGGGTTCGAACTCGTCCCGATGCGGGCGCTCGACGACCAGAGCGACGCCGAGACCGAGGCGTTCGTCGCACGTATGCGTGACCTGATGGCGGGGGACTACCGACAGACCAAGGGCCGGCGTTCGCGCTGATCACCCTCGCCCGGGCGAGAGGCGACCGAATCCCTGAAGCGACCCGCGCCCCCACCGCCGCCGTGTTCGCGCTCTCACCGACCGACGGAGGTTCGCCGTGCCCACGATAGTCGTCCCCGCGGAGCCGCCTCGTCCCGGCCTCGGTCTCCCCGACCTCGCCGCGAACGCGCCCGTCTCCGGGGCGGAGGCCGCCCGCCTGTACGAGGCCTGTCTGCGCGACGCGCTCACTGCCGCGGACGCCGCCGGCGGCGACCTGATCGTCACCTACCCCTCGGCCGACCGCGTCGGCACCGGCGAGGACGGGACCGGCCCCGAGGCGGCGGTGCGGGCCGCCGCGGCGCCGGCACTCTCGGACCCCGCCGACGTCCGCTTCGAGGTGCAGGTCGGCTCGACCCCGAGCGCGCGCCTCGGGAACGTCGTCACCCACCTCCTGCGCGAGGAGGAGGCGTCGAGCGTCGGCTATCTCCGCCCGACCGCCTACCACACGCCGCGGACGGTCGTCGACGGCGCGGCGATGAAATCGCGGTCCTCGGGCGTCGTCCTCGGACCGGCGCCGGACGGCAGAGTCCACTACGCCGCGTTCGCCGACGCCTCGCCCGACTTCACGGGGTCGCTCGCGGCGCCGGCGCTCGACTCGCTCGCCGCCCGCGCCGCCGCGGCGGACGTCGCGACGGACTTCGTGGAGACCCGACCGGTCCTCGACCGCGCCGCGGACCTGCCGACCCTGCTCGCGACGGTGTCGGCCCGCCGGCGCGTCGAACGCGCGGTTCCCGAACACGTCGCGGCGGTGGTCGACGACCTCGGACTGAGCCTCGACGGCGACCCCCCGCAGGTCGTTCGCGAGTGACTGGCGGACTTCGGCGTCCGACGCTCGCCCCGCGACCCCGGGGCGAACACAGACTGGCGTTCTCGTCCGACCGAAGCCATCGGGGGCACTGCAACCCGGCTCCAGAACGGCACGCCGGGGCTCGACGTCCTCGTCCGCCTGCGGACGCTAGGAATCGTGCGTCCGGTCCTCTACGGATGTCGCACGCTCCGGAGTGCGTTCGTCGCCCCGACGTTCGGCCAACAGGGACTCGACGCGGCGCCGGACCTCGTACTCGCGGCGTTCGGCGCCGCCCCGTCGTACCTCGTCCCGGACCGTCGCGGCCCGGGGACTCTCGCTTGTCGCCCTGGCTTGACTCGCGTGGGCCGCTCTCCGCGACGTGTTCGCCGTCCTCGGGGTCCGTCGACGGGGTCGTCCGCCTGCCTGCCTTCGAGTACCCCTCTCGCGTCTCGTTCGCGTCTCGTTCTGGATCCGCGAGACGACAGAAGATTTATGCCACGCTCGGTACCTGTCGGAGACGAACCATGCCCTCCAGGACACCGGTCGACAGCCGTATCGTGTCCAAACTGCTCCGTCTCGGCGGCCTCGGATTTTTCGTGCCGCTCGCGGGCTGTTTCGCGGTCTGAACCGCGGCTCCGGCCTCTCCTCTTCCTCGGAGAGTCTTGCCCGCCGTGGCGTGGGGACCCGTCCGCCGCGTGTCGGGCAGTCTGACCGGTCGTGACGTCTGGGACGCGCTGCTCGGCGTCTCTGCCGTGTCGCTCCGGCGTCCCGTCTCGCACGACCCGGGAGGCACAGACGCCCGCCGGAGATACCGACAGGCCTTACCGCGCGACGCCTTCAGATCACTGTCGTGGTGGGATGGCAGAGTGGACTATTGCGCCTGCCTTGAGAGCAGGTGGCCTACGGCCTCCTGGGTTCGAATCCCAGTCCCACCGTCTCTGGTCGTTCGACCCCGTGTGTCTCGTGTTCGCCACGACCGACGAGTGCGACCGCTGGCGACCCGACCCGGGAAAACGGGAGCGACCGTGGTTCGAACGTACCACCGTCTGCTGTCGCGTGTGCCCGCTCCAGCCGCGTGACGTAACGGCTTTACTCCGCGCCTCGTACGCTCGGGCATGGACTGGCCACACGACCCCGACGGCGAGGAGGGGAGCGAGGGACGGCGCAAGTACGGCCACGCCGTCCTCGCGAAGAAGGTCGAGGACGACGACTTCCCGATCACCCGGGAGTGGTACGTCTCCGAGTTCGGCGACCACCCCGTCCGCCTCGACTCCGAGCGGGTCGTCCCAGTGTCGGAGATCTTCGAGGGCGTCGAGAAGGAGGAGTTCGCGGATTTCGTCGAGTTCCACCGCGCGGTCGGCAGGGCGATGCGAGAGAACGACCTCTGGTTCTACGAAGGGGGCGACGAGTCCGTCCAGACCCGAGGCTGAGCTCTCTCCCGACAGACTGACAGAAACGCAACGTGTAAGGGGATTCCGCATTCTCGTGGAGGTGTGTCTGACGATATCACACGGCGGAGGTGTTCGTGAGTGGTCCAGACGGGCCTCTTCAACGCCGTTGTGACCGGTATCGTGACGGGGAGCGTCGTCGCGCTCGGGGCGATCGGGCTGTCGCTGGTGTACAGCATCGCGGAAGTTCCGAACTTCGCCCACGGCGAACTGCTGATGCTCGGCGCGTACGCCGCGCTCCTGGTGAACAAGCCGGGGACCGTCCCCGTCTTCGAACTGCTGGCGACGAACACGCAGGCCGCGGCCGTTCCGGGACTCGTCGTCCTCTTTGCCCTGTCGGCCGGCGCGACCCTCGGGACCGTCTACCTGCTCGACGGTCGGGAGGCGCTCGCCGGGTCGTGGTGGCCCGTCGCCGTCCCGGACGCGGCGGGCTACGCCGGCCACGCGGCCCTCGCCGCCGCCGTCGGCGCGCTCGTGGTGGTTTCGACGCCCTCCGTCGTCGGGGGGATGCTGTTCGCCGCCCTCCTGCTCTCGGCGCTCGCGCCGCTCCAGGAACGGGTCGTCTTTGGCCGGTTTCGCGAGAAGGGGGTCGACCTCGCGACGATGCTCATCGTGGCGCTCGGGCTCTCGTTCGTCCTCCGGTTCGGGACGCAGGCGCTGTTCGGCGGTCAGGTCAGGAGTTACACCGTGCCGGACATCGCCACCGTGGCTGGCGTCGAGATACCGCTCTCGGCCGCCCAGCGGTTCGACTTCTTCGTCGTCGCGGCCCGCGGCGTCGTCGTTCGGATAATAAACACCGGGACAGCCGGCACGGAGCCGACCACGGTCGCCGTCGTGACCTACGGGTGGGCCCGTCTCGCCGCGATTCTGCTCGTCACCGTCGCGGTGGCGTACGGGGCCTACCGGTGGCGGTCGAGGGCGACCGGCGGCACGGTGCTCGGCCCTCGGGTCGCCGCCGCCGGCAGCGGGGTCGTGACGCTCGCCGTCCTCGCCCTGGCGCTCCCGACCGGAGCCTCGACTCCCGACGCGGCCGCCTACTCGACGCGGGTGAGCCTCTCGCTCACCCGGGGACTCACCGTCTTGATCGCCGCCGTGATGATGACGCTGCTCCACGTCCTGCTTCGGGGGACGAAACTCGGGAAGGCGATGCGCGCGTCGAGCGACAACCTCGACCTCGCGAAGGTGACCGGCATCGACACGGACAAGGTGATGATGGCGACGTGGGTCATCGCCGGGGCGTACGCCGCCATCGGGGGCGTGATGCTGGGCGTCCTCTTCGCCTCTATCACCCCCAACATCGGCTTCTTCCTCCTGTTGCCGATGTTCGCCGGCGTCATCCTCGGCGGCATCGGCTCGGTCTACGGGGCGATCGTCGGGAGCTACTTCGTCGGCCTCTCGATGGACGTCGGCATCTACCTGTTCAACATCGAGACCACCTACCGGATACCGATCGCCTTCGTGGTCCTGTTCGTCGTCCTGCTGGTCAAGCCCGAGGGCATCGTGGGGGGGAACTGAGATGGCGCTGTCGAGTTCCGTCGTCACGCTCGGCATCTTCGTGGGCATCTACGCCCTGCTCGCGCTCGGTCTCAACCTCAAGTTCGGCTACAGCGGCCTGCTCGACATCGGGCACGTCGCCTTCTTTCTCGTCGGGGCGTACACGAGCGCCCTCCTGGTCGCGCCGCCTCCGTCCACCCAGCAGTTCGCGAACTACATCCTCGGGCTGGGCTGGACGTGGCTCCCGGCCATCGCCGTCGGCACGTTCGTCGCGGGGGTGTTCGGTATGCTCGTCGCGCTCCCGGCCATTCGCCTGCGCGAGGACTATCTCGCCATCACCCTGCTCGGCGTCTCCGTCATCGTCCAGCGGGTCATTCAGGTCGAAGGGTGGCTCGCGAACGGTCCCGGGACGCTCCGGGGCTACAGCGTCCCGCTCTCGGCTCACTTCCCGCTCCCGAGCGCCGAGCCGTTCGTCCTCTCGCTGTTCGGCGTCGAGATCGTCTCGCTCCCCGGCGAACTCGTCCTCGGGACGGTGGTCCTCGCCGTCTGGACGCTCGTCGTCGGCGCGCTGTCGCTCGTCGGCGACCTCCGGACCGCCCGGACGGCCCGCGCACGGGTCGTCAACGCCGTCTTCGGCGTCCTCACGCTCGGCGTCGGCTTCCTCGCGGCCCGGCGGGCACAGGCGCGGGGCCGGCCGGCCGTCCACGCGTTCGCCGCCGCCCTCCCCGTCGCGGCTCTCGCCGCGGTGACCGCGGCCGCCGGGCTCGGGACCAGCGCCGTGTTCGTCTTCTTCGGCCTGCCCTCGCTTTTCACCTGGGTCTTCGGCGCGGTGGCGCTCGCCGACCACTACGCCTCGCTCTCGCGCCGGGACGCGCTCGTCGCCGTCGGCCTGGCGCTCGCGTTCGTCGCGGCGTTCGCCCCGCTCGTCGTCCTGGGCGGCGGGAGCGGCACCAGTTCGACCGTCGGCTTCCTCGGAACCGTCGTCCTGCTCGTTGCCTTCCTCTACGGAATCTACGCGCTCGCCAGCCGGTGGGACCGGCTCGGCTCGGACGACGAGACGGGCTTCGTCAGCGTCGTCGGTATCGGCGCCGTCGTGCTCTTCGTCCTCCGGTACTTCGTGCTGGCGCTGATCCAGCCGTTCAAGAGCGGCGGCGTCGCCGGCGCGGCCTCGAACCTGCTCCAGAACCTCCTGTGGCTGATGCGGTTCGAGTCCGTCACCGTGGACCCGGCGCGGTTCCTCGCCGGGACGGTCGTGACCGTCGGCTACTCGCGATTCCTCCTCGTCACGATTCTCGCGACCGTCGGCGCGGTCTACGTCGCGCTGGAGACGGCAGTCACCTCCCCGTTCGGCCGGGTACTCAAGGCCATCCGCGAGGACGAGTCGGTCGCAACCGCGCTCGGCAAGAACACCTTCGCCTACAAGATCGAGACGATGATCCTCGGGAGCGCCGTCGCCGGCCTCGCAGGCGCGCTCTGGGCCATCTACACGACCTCGCTCGTGTTCTCGATGTTCGCCCCCCGCGTGACCTTCTTCGCGCTGTTGATGGTCATCGTCGGCGGGACCGCGAACAACCGCGGCGTCATCCTCGGGTCGGTCATCTACTGGGCCTTCGAGCGGGGGACCTCCGACATCGCCGGCTTCTTCCCGACCGCGGCGCGGACCTCGATACAGGCGCTCCGGCTCGCCTTCATCGGCGCCCTGCTCATCGTCATCCTTTATTACCGTCCGGAAGGGATCTGGGGCGAGCGCCACATGGTCACGGGGAGTGATGGCGGTGAGTGACCCTGTTCTGGAGGTCCGCGACCTCCGAAAGACGTTCGGCGGCATCACCGCCGTCGACGGCGCCAGCTTCGACGTGGCAGAGGGGACCGTCACCGGACTCATCGGCCCGAACGGCGCCGGCAAGACGACGACGTTCAACCTCGTCTCCGGCTTCTACGAACCCGACAGCGGCGACATCAGCTACCGGGGCCGGTCGCTTCGCGAGATCATGTCTCCTAGCCGGACCGAGCGGCTCATCTGGCACTCCTCGGCCGGCATCAGTTTCGCCGGTCTCGGGCTCTCCCTCGCCGCTATTGCCGGCGCCTCGACCCCCGCGCTGGCCGGCGCCGCGGGCGCCGGGGCCGTCGCCGGCGGCGCCGTCTACGCGGGACAGGAGCGGGTCCGCGACGACGTACTCGGGGAGTACCGCTCGCGGCCCTTCCGGGTCGCCCGCGCCGGTCTCGCGCGCACCTTCCAGATCACCCGCGAACTCCAGGGGCTGACGGTCATCGAGAACCTGATGCTCGCACCGGGCGACCAGGCCGGCGAGAGCCTGCTCAACGCCTGGTTCCGCCCCGACGCCGTCGACGCCGACGAGTCGGCCGTTCGCGAACGCGCCGAGGAGATGCTCGACCTCCTCGAACTCGACCACCTCCGCGACGAGTACGCGGGTAACCTCTCGGGCGGCCAGCGCAAACTCCTCGAACTCGGGCGGGTCCTGATGACCGACCCGGACCTCATCCTGCTCGACGAACCCGTGGCCGGCGTCAACCCGACACTGACCCGGAACCTGCTGGACCGCATCGAGGACCTGCGCGACCAGGGCTACACCTTCCTCATCGTCGAACACGACATGGAAGTTATCATGAACCTGAGCGACGTGATCATCGTCATGGACCAGGGGTCAGTACTCACCGAGGGCACGCCCGCGGAGGTACAACAGGACGAACGCGTCGTCGAGGCCTACCTGGGTGGATAGATGACGCTACTCGAGGCCGAGAACGTGGTCACGGGGTACGGAGACGCGGAGATACTCCACGGCGTCTCGATGCAGGTCCACGAGGACGAAGTCGTCTGTATCATCGGGCCGAACGGCGCCGGCAAGTCGACGTTCATGCGGGCGGTCTTCGGTCTGCTCGACTGCTGGGAGGGGGAGGTCCGCTACGACGGGCAGAGCATCACCGACCTAGACCCCGACCGCATCACCCGGACGGGAATGTGTTACGTTCCCCAGACGGACAACGTCTTTCCGTCGCTGACCGTCCGCGAGAACCTCGAGATGGGTGCGTACATCCTCGACGAGATGCCACAGGAGGCGCTCGAGGAGGTGTTCGACCGGTTCCCCATCCTCGCGGAGCGACAGGGTCAGCGGGCCGGGGCGCTCTCGGGCGGTCAGCGACAGATGCTGGCGATGGGCCGCGGCCTGATGGTCGACCCCGGACTGATGCTCATCGACGAGCCCTCGGCGGGGCTGGCCCCCGACCTGGTCGACGAGGTGTTCGAGAAGATAGCCGAAATCAACGAGTCGGGGACGGCCATCCTGATGGTCGAACAGAACGCGCGCAAGGCGCTCCGTAGCGCCGACCGCGGCTACGTCCTCGAGATGGGCGAGAACCGGTTCGAAGACACCGGGGACGCACTCCTGGACAACGAGGAGGTCGTCGAACTCTACCTCGGCGGCGCCGCCGCGAGCGGGACCGACTGACCGTCGCGTCTCTTCTCGGGCGAGCGCCGAGCGCCGAGCGCGGGCCGGATGCCCGCGAGCGGGCCTACAGCTTCCCCTCGAAGAACGACCGGGGGATCTGCTCTCTCGTCGTGGTCGACCCGTCGTCACCGATCTGCAGGATGGCGAACCGGTTGAGCGGCTCGAGCGACGGGTTGAGGTCGACCGGGCTGGACGCGCCCTCGTAGTTGATCGTCTTGCCGTCGTCGAGCGCCTGTTTCGCCGTCTCGAACTCGTCGACCGTGACGGTCACGTCGGCGTCGTTGGGACGGCTGACCGCCCGGATGTTCTTCGCGATTGCCTCCCCCGACGCCTCCCCGGCCTTGTGCATCGCGAGCGCCTGGAGGAACATCGCGTCGTACGCGTGCGCGGCGAACAGGGTGTTGGCATCTCCGATGGCCTCCTTGAACCGCTGTGATCCCATCGTGCTCTCCGGGTCGGGCGAGGCGACGTACATATCGGAGAAGACGCTGGACATCTCTTTGAACAGTTCGGGGCTGTTGATGCCCTCGCTGAGCGCCCACTGGCCGCCGTAGCCGCCCTCGGACCACTGCTTGAAGATGGTCTTCCCGTTCCCCGGGTAGCCGACGAAGCCGACGCCGTCCGGGTTGTCTGCGAACACCTTGTCGAGGGTCGAGGAGTAGTCGGTCGTCTTCTTCGAGTACCCGACCATCGCGGTCGTCTCGCCGTCGAAGGCCGCCCGCGCCTTCTTTGCCAGCCCCTCGCCGTACGGGTTGTCGACGTAGAGGAACGCGGCCTTGTCGGCGCCGATGTACTTGTCCTGGTTGAGGATCTGGCCCATCACGATCCCCTGCTGACCGTCGTTAGGCGCCGTCCGGGCGAAATACTTCGGCGGCTCGCCGTCGTCGCCGTAGCCGATCTCGGCCAGCGCCGGCGTCGTCGAGGCGTTCGATACCTGCATCACCTTGTCGGCGTGGACTCGCTGGGCGAGCGGCACCGAGACCCCCGACGAGGCCGCTCCGACGAACCCGATGATGTTGTTCTCGTTGACCAGCGTGCTGTACTGCTGTAGCGCCTTCGACGGCTGGGTCTGGCTGTTCTTGTTGAAGACCGTGATCTCGCGGCCGAGCGGACCGCCCCCGGCGTTGACGTGTTCGACCGCGAGGTTGGCGGACTTCTGCATGCCGCTCCCGTAGGCCGAGAGCGCTCCGGTGATAGGGAGAATCGTCCCCATCGGGACCGGCTCGCCGCCGGAACCCCCACCCGACATGGAGTCGCCCGAGGTAGTCGTCGTCGTCATTCCGCCGCCCTCGGTCGCAGTCTCGGTCGGCGTGCTGCCGCCGCCGCCGGTGCCTCCGCCCGCACAGCCGGCCAGGGCTCCGATCCCGGCAAGCCCGGTCAGTTTCAGGTATCTGCGCCGCGTGCGTGTGTCGTCCGATGTCATGGTGTCCGTTTCTTGTTCATTATAGAAAACGTTTGTGGGGAGCGACGGGCGGGCGCGCCCCCCGAGGCTTTTCATCGTACGCCGTTCACCGCCCGCATGGAGGTGCGTCCGCCCGAACCGGACGAGGTGGAAGCCGTGACCGACATGTGGGTCGACCTCGCCGCGGACCAGCGCCGACACGGCTCGCACCTCGCCGCGGCGCCGAACCGCGAGACTGCGCGCGACCTCATCGCCGGACGGATCGTCTCCGGGGGCGTCCGAATCGCCGCAGCGGAGCGACCGGTCGGCTTCGTGACGTTCGTCGTCGAGCGCGGCGCGTACCAGCAGGACGCGACCCGCGGACTCGTCCACGACCTCTACGTCGCCCCGGAGCGGCGGGACACGGGGGTCGGGAGTCGGCTCCTGACCGCCGCGGAGGAGGCACTCGCCGACGAAGGGGCGGAGGTCGTCGCGGTCGAGGCACTGGCCGAGAACGAGGCCGCTCGACGGCTGTACGAGCGCCACGGCTACGAGGTCCACCGCGTCGAGATGGAGCGCCCGGTCGGCGGCGGAAGCGACACCGATACAAGCGACGGCTGACGACGGTAGCCCGGGCCAGGAGAGCATGGGTGGTTCATGCGCTCGACTTGTAATCGAGAATCCGTGGGTTCGAATCCCACTCCTGGCTGTCTGCCGTAGACGGACGTGAGCGGCGACAGCGGACGGGCGCGCAGCGGAGCGCGCCCGGCCGTGGTGCCTTACTCCCTCTCGTACACGTACTCGAACTCGCTCGCCCTCCGCGACCCCGGACGCGGCACCCAGTTTCCCTGCCCGTCCCGGAACGCGACGAGGCCGCCGTGGTCGGGACACCACCCGCGATACTTGTACCGCGCGCCGAGCGGATAGCCGAAGCGGGCCGCCGCCCGGCCGTCGATGTCACGGACCAGCCACAGGGGGTGGTCGTCGCCCTCGGGACACCCGACGACGAGCGTCTCCGGCGGGGTGTACTCGCTCACGGCCCGAGGAGGGTCCGGGCCGGAGTTAAACTGTGGCTCCGGGGTCGGTCACGAGTCGGGCGGGGCCGACCACCCCGTCACGCCAGTCTTAAGTCCGCGACTCTCCCGCGATACGGCATCGCATGACGGGCACGCTCACCGAGAAGATCCTGGCGGACCACCTCGTCGAGGGGGAGATCGAACCCGGCGAGGAGATCGGGATCGACGTCGACCAGACGCTCGCCCACGACCTGACCGGCACGATGGTCTGGCTCCAGTTCGAGGCGCTCGGCCTCGACGAGGTCAAAGTAGACGAGGCCGTCCAGCACTGTGACCACCAGACCTACCAGAGCGACTACCGCACCTCCGACGACCACCGGTATCTCCGGTCTGCCTGTGGCACCTACGGCGCGTACTTCTCTCGCCCCGGTACGGGCATCTGCCACCAGGTCCACAAGGAGAACTTCACCGCGCCGGGGAAGGTGATCATCGGCGCGGACTCGCACACGCCGACGGCGGGCGGTCTCGGCCAGATCGGAATCGGCTCCGGAGGGCTGGACGTCGCCGTCGCGATGGGCGGCGCACCGTACTACCTCGAGATGCCGGAGGTCGTGAACGTCCGGCTGGAGGGCGAACTGAGCGAGTGGGCGACCGCGAAAGACGTCATCCTCGAGCTGCTCCGCCGGCTCTCGGTGAAAGGCGGCGTCGGCAAGATATTCGAGTACACCGGCCCCGGCGTCGAGACGCTCTCCGCACACGAACGCACGGTCATCACGAACATGGGGACCGAACTCGGCGCGACCACCTCTGTCTTCCCGACCGACGAACGGACCCGGGAGTTCCTCGCGCGCCTCGGGCGCGAGGACGAGTACGTCGAGCTACGGCCGGACGAGGACGCGGCGTACGACGACGAGATAGCCGTCGACCTGAGCGAGATCGAGCCGCTCGTCTCCGCGCCGTCGATGCCCGACAACGTCGTACCCGTTCGCGAGGTCGCCGGCACGGAGGTCGACCAGGTTCTCGTCGGCTCCTGTACAAACGGCGCCTACGAGGACGTCCTCCCGGTCGCGAAGCTGTTAGAGGGCCGTCAGGCCGAGCGGACGGTCGAGACGGTCGTCGCGCCGGGCTCGAAGCAGGCCGCAGAGATGCTCGCGCGCGAGGGCTGGACCGCGGAGCTGATGGCCGCCGGCGTGAACATGTCCGAGGCGACCTGTGGGGCGTGTATCGGCGCCGGTCACGTCCCCGCCTCTGACTCCGTCTCGCTGCGGACGTTCAACCGCAACTTCGAGGGCCGCTCGGGGATGGAAGAGGACGCGGTCTACCTCTGCTCGCCCGAAGTCGCCGCCGTGAGCGCGCTCACGGGCGAGATAACCGACCCGCGGGACGTCGCCAACGACCGTGGCCTCGACGCGCCGGGATTCGAGCTTCCGGACGAGTATATCGGCGCGAGCGACGCCGACATCATCGACCCCGACCAGGCCGTCGACGAGGAGCCGATCAAGGGGCCGAACATCAGGCCCGTGCCGCTGGGCGAGCAACTCGGCGCCCACGTAGCGGGTGCGGCCCTCCTGAAGATGGGCGACAACATCACCACCGACCACGTCATCCCGGCGACCCAGGAGGTGTCGGTGCTGCGCTCGAACGTCCCCGAACTCTCGACGCACACGCTCAAGCGGGTCGACCCGACCTTCGCGGAGCGCGCCGCCGAGGCGGACGGCGGGTTCCTGGTCGCGGGCGAGAACTACGGCCAGGGCTCCTCGC
>JBDGTD010000027.1:0-27283 GCA_042217165.1 Haloferacaceae archaeon
CGAGATCTACCCGATGTACGGCCGCTACGCCGTCCGCGTGGAGTTCTGGGGCGAGGAGATAGACCGGATCTCCCGGCTCGACCCGCTCGACGGCGAGATCGTCTCCCGCGAGCCCGCGACGCTCGTCCACCCCGCCGAGCACTACTCGATCCCCGAGACGAAGCTGGAGACGGCGATGACGGAGATCGAGGAGCTCCTCGAAGACCGGGTCCGGTATTTCGAGCGGCAGGGCGACCTCGTGGCGGCCCAGCGGATCGAGGAGCGCACCCGATTCGACCTCGAGATGCTCGAAGAGACGGGCTACTGCTCCGGGATCGAGAACTACTCGGTCCACCTCTCGGACCGCGAGCCGGGCGACCCTCCCTACACCCTGCTCGACTACTTCCCCGACGAGTTCCTCACCGTCGTCGACGAGTCCCACCAGACGCTCCCGCAGATCCGCGGGCAGTTCGCGGGCGACAAGTCACGAAAGGAGAGCCTGGTCGACAACGGATTCCGCCTCCCGACGGCGTACGACAACCGCCCGCTGACGTTCGAGGAGTTCGAGGCCCAGACGGACAGAACCCTCTACGTCTCCGCGACGCCGGGCGACTACGAGCGCGAGACCTCCGGCCAGGTGGTCGAGCAGATCGTCCGCCCGACCCACCTCGTCGACCCCGAGATCGAAGTGGCACCCGCAGAGGGGCAGGTCGAGGACCTCCTCGACCGGATCGAGGCGACGCCCGACGACGAGCGCGTCCTCGTCACGACGCTCACGAAGCGGATGGCCGAGGACCTCACGGAGTACCTGGAGGAGACCGGCGTCGACGTGGCGTACATGCACGACGAGACGGACACGCTGGAGCGCCACGAACTGATCCGGTCGCTGCGCCTCGGCGAGATCCAGGTCCTCGTCGGGATCAACCTCCTGCGCGAGGGGCTCGACATCCCCGAGGTGTCGCTGGTCGCCATCCTCGACGCCGACCAGGAGGGGTTCCTCCGCTCCGAGACGACGCTCGTCCAGACGATGGGCCGGGCGGCGCGGAACGTCTCCGGCTCCGTGGTTCTCTACGCCGACTCACCGAGCGCGGCGATGGAGTCGGCCATCGAAGAGACCCGCCGCCGCCGGGAGATCCAGCGCGCGTTCAACGAAGAGCACGGCCACACGCCGACGACGATAGAGAAGCCGGTCGCGGAGCCGAACCTCCCCGGCGCGGAGACGGAGACGAGCGACGTGACGGGGACGGACCCGACGGACGCGAGCGAGGCCGCGCGACAGGTCGACCAGCTAGAGGAGCGAATGCGCGAGGCCGCCGACAACCTCGAGTTCGAACTCGCGGCGTCGATCCGGGACCGGATCAGAGAGCTCCGCGACGAACACGACCTCGACGGGACCGACGCCGGCGAGGGCGTCCCGGCGCCCGAGGAGTGAGTCGGGTCAGGCGCGGTCCGCGTCGTCGTCGCCGTCTCCTCCGACCCCGCCTTCCACGCCCACGTCGGGGAGCGTGATCACGTTCTCGCGCCCGAGGCGGAACGTCTCGACCCGCCCGTCCTCGCGGAGCGACCCGACGACCTGACTCGTTCGCGCGGCGGTCCAGTCGAACTCCGTCACGACGGCCTGCTGTTTCACCCGCCCGCCGTTGTCGCGGACGTACCGGAGGACGCGCTCTTCGGGGCTCAGGAGTTCTTCCGGCGGCTCGTCGCCACCCTCGGCTGCCGTCCCTGCGGCGCTCCCGTCTCCCTGGCCGTCGTCGGCCCCACCCGCGCCGCTCCCGACCGCGCGCCGCTCCCGGCGGCGGTAGACGTAGCCCCCCGCGGCGACGACGCCGACGAGGAGGACGGCGCCGGCGACGAGGGCAACGGGGAACGAGCCGCTCGCTCCGGCGGGCCGGAGGACGGCACGGGGCTCGTTCGGCCCGAACTCGACCGGTCCGTTCCACGCGACGGCGTCGTCGCGGTCCTCGTACCCGCCGGGCTGGATGCTCGTCGCCTCGTAGCCGGCGGGCCACGCGAGGACGAGCCGGCTCTCCTCGTCGAGGAAGATGCCGCCGATCGCGTCCCCGACTACCAGCCGCTCGCCGTCGACCCGTGCGAAGTTCGTCCACTCGAAGCGGTAGGCGACGACGCCGTACTCTCGGGGGAGTTGCCGCCGCTCGGCCGCGAGGGTCACGTTCCGGAGCGCCATCTCCCGGCCCGTCTCGTTCTCCGCGGCGGCGACGGCCCGCTCCATCCGGGCCGCAAACCGCTCGCGGAACTCCGTCCGGTTCGCGCGGATGTCGGCCCGGAGCGACTCGAACGCCGCCGTCACGTTCTCGGTGTCGAGCCGCACCCGGTACTCGACTGTCCACGTCGCCGTGCCGTTCGGCCCGACGTCGGCACGGAGGACGACCGTGTCGGGGTCGACGGCCCCCGTCTGTGGGGCGAGCGACCCGTCCTGCGCCGCGCCCCCGCCGCTCCCGGCGAGTACGAGGCTCGCGACGAGAACCGCCACGACCACCGCGGAGACGCCGCCCGTTCGCATCTGTGTGAGCGGCGGGCGGCGAGGGTATAGTCGTTGGCGATCCGCGAATCCGGGGACAGGTCGCGCTCCCGGAGCCGTAGACCGCGGGGTGCCGGCGCCGACACGCTGCCGAAGGCGGTGTTCGTCCCCGTCGTGTTCTGGCCTGGCATCGAGGGACTCGACGCCGTGCCCGGTCTCCCCCGGGTCGCCGGTTGGACCCCTGAGCCTCGCGCCGGTCGTCCGCTCCCCGCTCGACCGTCTGTAGCCGGCACGCTCTTGCCTCCGGGCCGCCGCGAGTAGGCGTGGACAGCCTCAACGTCCCCGTCCCCGGGCGGGTGCGTCGGGTCGCGGCCGACCGCCGCCCCGAACTCGCCGTCTTCGACAGCGTGCGCGAGGACCCGTCGCTCGTCTGCAAGCGGTTCGAGCGGCCGCCGGAGAAGCGCGCGCTCGCGGAGGTACTCGCCGGCACGCCGGCGTTCGAGGCCGCGGTCACCGGCGTCGACTTCTTCGCGGACCCGACGCAGGGCCCGGGGCCGGTGCTCTACCTGACCGTCGAGAGCCCCGGTCTCCTCGACCTCCACCGGCGGCTCGTCGAGCGGTTCGGCGCGATCCCGGAGTTAGAGGGCGCGGAGTACACCCCACACGTCACGCTCGCGCGCGGCGGGGCGAGAGCGGACGCCGAACGGCTCGCCGGCCCCATCGAGCCGGTGACGTGGACGGTCCCGCGGCTGTTCGCGTGGAACGCGCGGTTCAAGACTCCCGAACGGGAGATTCCGCTGCCCGCGTAGCTACCGTTCGGTCACCCGCATCGACATCGGCTGCTGGGGGTGCATCGTCAGCGACCCCCGGAGGTCGAACGGCTCGTCGCGGGCGTAGTCCAGGTCGTAGTTCGCGGCGACTGTCGCGGTGATGATCCGCCCTTCCAGCAGGGAGAGGTGCTTGCCGATACAGTGGCGTGGCCCGCCCCCGAACGGGAAGTACGCGAACCGCGGCCGGTCCCGGGAGCGCTCCGACCGGAACCGGTCGGGGTCGAACTCGGTCGGGTTCTCCCAGTGCTCGTCGGAGCGGTGGACCACCCACTGCGGGAGCATCACCGCCGCGCCCTCCGGGACGCGGTAGTCGCCGATCTTCACGTCTACTTTCGGCTCGCGGAACATCACGTAGACGGGCGGGTAGAGCCGCATCGACTCCTGGAGCACCCGCTCGGTGTACTCCAGTTCGCGCACCTCGGCCATCGTCGGCGCGCGGCCGTCGGACAGCACCTCGTCGGCTTCGGCCCGGAGTCTCGCCGCGGCCTCGGGGTGTTGCGAGAGGAGGTACCACGCGTAGGTGAGGGTGAGCGCCGTGGTGTCGTGGCCGGCCAGCAGGATGGTCATCACCTCGTCTCTGATCTGCTTGGCCGACTGCTCGCCGCGCTCCTGTGCCCGCAGGAGGATCGAGAGCAGGTCCGAGGGGGCGCCTTCGCCGTGGCCCTGCGTCCCGCGGCGCTCCGCGACGATGTCGTCTATCATCTCCTCCATCGTCCCCAGCGCGGCCTCGTACTCGCGGTTCTCGCGGGTCGGCACCCAGTCGGGCAGGAGGAAGCGGAACGGGTCGGGTTCGAACCGCGCGCCGAGGGGTTCGAGACTCTCCCGGACCGTCTCGATCCGGTCGTCGTCCAGCCCCACGCCGAGCATCGCCTCGCAGATGATCCGGAGTGTCACCTCCGTCATGTCGACCTGTACGTCTCTGACCTCGCCGTCCGCCCACCCCGCCAGCAGCGCCTCGGTGTACTCCCCCATCGTGTCGACCATCCCCTGGAGGCGTCGAGGGTCGAACGCGGGGTTCGCGAGCCGACGCTGCTTCTGCCACGTCTGCCCCTCGCTCAGGAGGAGGCCGTCCCCGAGCAGGTCACCGAGCGCGTCGTCTTGGAACTCCGGCTTCGCGTACCTGGCGTCGTCGTCGACCAGAATCTGACCGATCTCGTCGGGATCCGTGACCATGTACGTCTCCAGCGGGCCGAGGTCGAAGTGGACGACGTCGCCGTACGCCTCCGCGCACGCGGTGACGAACTCGAACGGGTCGTCGGCGTACTGGCGGCTGTTACCGAACACCGCCTCGCCCGTCGGCCCCGGGGGAGTCGCGCGCATCATCCGTGTCAGGGGCCGGACGAACTTAGGGGTTCGGCGGGTCGTCGCCGTACGCCCCGAGGTCCGAGAAGAAGTTGAACAGGCCGTACCGGAGTTTGCCCGGCGCGACGTCGATCAACTCGTCGCGCTCCTCGGGCGGGAACGTCTCGCGCACGCCGTACTGCCCCATATCCCGTCCCGCGCGGGTGTAGCGCTCGTCGACCAGCAGCCTGACACCGAAATCCTCCGGCGACCGGATCACCCGTCCGAGCGCCTGTCGCGTCTTCCGGATCGTCGGAATCTCGACCGCGTACGTCCAGCCGTCGCGCTCCCGGTCGCCGTACTCGCGGTCGTAGGCGGCCTGGACCGCCTCCTGTCGCTCGTCGAGCCGTGGATACGGGACGCCGACCACCGCGACGCCGCGGGCGTCCCCGCCGTCGAAACTCACGCCCTCCGCGAGCGTGCCCCACAGCGAGGTGAACAGCACCCCGCCGTCGTCCGCGGCGAACCGCTCGCGCAGGCCCTCGGCGCGGACGCCCGGCTCGTCGAGGTAGGTCGTCGCGTCGGTCGCGCGCGCCACCCGGTCGTGGTACCGCGCGGCCTCGGCGTAGGACGGAAAGAAGGCGAGGAGGTTCCCCGGGGTGAACTCGACGGCGTCGGCGAGGACGTCCGTCACCGTCTCCTGAACGTCCGGGTCGTCGCGCTCGCTCGCGAACAGCGCCGGGCTCTCGACGGCGTAGGTCCGCCGGCGCTCCCCGGGGTAGGGGAGACCGAACGAGCGCGTCACCGGGTCGGAGAGCCCCAGTACGTCTTCGGTCACGTCGAACGGCCGGAGCGTCGCGCTCATCAGCACGCTCGCGTGGACCCGGTCGAACAGGTCGGCGGTGACCGCCCGCGGGATGGCGGTGTACAGTTCCGCGCGGCCGTACACCTCTTCGGTCCCCCGGTCACGCCGCACGGCGAGCAGCGGGTGCCGACCGGGGTCGTCGCCCGCGTCCATCCACTCCGCGACGAAGCCGGCGGCCTGGAGGGTCTGACACTCCTCGCGGGTCGTCGTCTCGCCGCTCGCGAACGCCTCGCGGTACTCCTCGTCTAGCTGGTCGCCCAGCTGGAGCGCCAGTTCGACCTCCCGGTCGATCCCCTTCCCCTCGTACTCGTCGAGGAAGGCGAGGGTGAGGTCGTCGCGACGGTCGTCGTTCGCGACCGAGAGGTCGTGCCAGTCGTCGCCGACCTGCTCGCGCTCGCCGAACGCGAGCGCGTCGTCCCACGTCCGGCGGAGCGCGGCGAGGAAGGCCTCGAGAACGTTCGCCGCGGCCTCGCTCCGTGGGTCGTCCGTCTCCGCGAGTTCGGCGAGCGCGGACTCCACCGTCTGCTCGGTCAGCGTCGAACTCGCGTGTTCGCGGGCGGCGTCGGCGACGTTGTGGGCCTCGTCGAACACCGTCACCACCTCCTCGGGGTCGCGGCCGAGCCACCGGAAGAACTGCTCTCTGATCTGTGAGTCGAGCAGGTGGTGGTAGTTACAGACGACGAGGTCGACCCCCTCCATGGACTCTTTCAGCAGTTCGTAGCCACAGCAGCCCTCGCGCTCGGCCCACTCGTAGACGTCGTCGGGGGTCCGCACGTCGTCGAACAGCCACGCGAGAAACGCCTCGCCGCTTCGTTCGAGGTTCTCGCGGTAGTGCTCGCAGACGCTCTCTGTGTCCTCGTCCAGTTCCTCCTCCAGCGCCGCCAGTTCGTCGCTCACGGACTCGTAGGCCTCGGCGAGTCCGTCGTCGCCCCCCGTGTCCCGGCTCCCGACCGGGCTCTGCTCGGCGTCCTCCTGCATCGCCGCGAGCAGGTCGTCGGCGCGGGCGCGAAGCTCCTCGCGCTCCTGTTCGCGCTCGACCACGGAGCGGGTGGTGTCGCGCAGCACCTGGCACTCCTGGTAGTCCACGTCGATATGGCACATCGACGCCTTGCCGCGGAAGACGACGGCGCGGATCGCCTCCTCGCGGGTGATAGCGCGCGCGTCCGCGACGAACTGGCGCATCTGCTGGTGGACGTTGGTCGTGATGACGACCGTCCGGTCCTCGGCGCGTGCGTGTTCGAGCGCCGGCACGAGCGCCGAGAGCGTCTTGCCCGTCCCCGGCGCGCCCTCCAGCAGCACGTCTCGCCCCTCGGCGAGCGCCCCGTCGACCGCGTCCATCGCCGCGCGCTGGTTGGGGTACGGCTCGGCGTAGGGGAAAAAACGGAGATAGTCGGCCGTCTCTCCTGCCACGCGCTGGCTTGTCCGCCGTCGAATAAAAGCGCCCGGTCAGCCCACGAGTTCGACCAGCAGCCCCTTCTGGGCGTGGAGGCGGTTCTCGGCCTGTCGCCAGACCAGCGACCGCTCGCCCTCGACCACCGCGTCCGTGACCTCCTCGCCGCGGTGGGCGGGCAGGCAGTGCATGAACCTCGCGTCCGGGGCGTTCGCGAGGAGCGCCTCGTTCACCTGGTAGCCGTCCTCGAACGCTTCGAGCTTCTCTGCGCGCTGCTCCTCCTCGCCCATGCTCACCCAGACGTCGGTGTAGACGGCGTCGACGCCCGACACCGCCTCGGCGGGGTCGTCGACGACCTCGACGCTCCCCTCGTAGCCCGCGACCCGGTCCAGCACGTCCGCGCCGACCCCGTATCCGGGCGGGGTACAGATCCGGAGGTCGAGGCCCACCATCGCGGCGCCGACGGCGAACGAGCGCGCGACGTTGTTCCCGTCACCGACCCACGCGACCGTCGCGTCGAAGCCGTCGAACGCCTCGCGCACGGTCCGGAGGTCGGCGAGCGTCTGACAGGGGTGTGCGCGGTCGGTCAGCCCGTTGATCACCGGGACGCCCGCGTACGACGCGACCGTCTCCGCGTCCTCGTGGTCGAACAGCCGGAGCATGATCCCGTCGGCGTAGCGCCCGAGCGCGCGGGCGATATCTCTCACGGGCTCGCGCCCGCCGATCCCGACGTCGTCGGGCCCGAGAAAGACCGCGTGCCCGCCGAGCTGGGTCATCCCCGTCTCGAACGACGTGCGCGTCCGGGTCGACGGCTTCTCGAACAGCATCGTGAGCGTCTTTCGCGGGAGTTCGTCTCCGGTCGTCTCGCGCTCCAGCGCGTCCGCGCGGTCGAGAACGGTGTGCAGACGGTCCGGCGACAGGTCGTCGATCTCGAGGAGGTGGTCTGTCATAGGCGGTCTGGAAGGGCCGTCAGGACGTCGACGGCGCGGTCGAACTCGTCGAGCCGGAGGTGTTCCTCGGGCGTGTGGTCGAGGCTCGAGTCGCCCGGCCCGTACGAGGCGGTCGGACAGTCCCACGCGTCGGCGTAGAGGTTCACGTCCGCGGTCCCGGTCTTGCGGAGCAGGCGGGGCTCGCCGCCCTGCGCCCGGACCGCGCCGCGTAGCCCGCGCGCGACCGGCGTCCGGGGGCTCTCCATCACGGGCGGCACCGCGTCGTGCCACCGCACCGTCCCGCCCGCGAGGTCGGTGTCTGCCGCCTCGCGCACGTCGTCGACGGTCCGGTCGGGCGGGACGCGCAACTGGACGTCCATCGTCGCCTCGACGCTCAGGCCGTCCGGGCTGGCGCCGCCCTCGACGGCGACGGGCTTGGCCGTCACCTGCTCGAAGACGGGGTCGTACTCGTCGCCCGCGAACCGCGCCTCGACCGCCGACCACCACGCGATGGCGTCCTGAATCGCGTTGTTCTCCGGCCGGGAACTGTGGCCCGACTCGCTGGCGTGGACGTACGTCCCCGCGAGCATCCCCCGGTAGCCGAGGGTGATCCCGTTCCCTCCGCTCGGCTCGCCGTTGACGAGGGCGTCAGGGGGCTCGCGGTCGCCGATCAGGTGCCGGGCGCCGCGCGAGTCCTCCTCCTCGCCGACGACGCCGACGAAACTCACGCCCGTCTCGACGGCCGCGACGGCCATCGCCGCGAGCGGCCCGGTCGCGTCCACGCTCCCTCGCCCCCACAGGGCGCCGTCGCGCACTTCGACCGGAATCTCCCCCGGTACGGTGTCGACGTGCGAGGTGAGGAGAAGCGCGTCGTCGGCCGGCGCGCGGACGTTTCCGGCCTCGTCCAGCCAGACCTCGCGGCCGTGGGCCTCGAAGAAGGCCGCGAGCCGCTCCGCGGCGGCGGTCTCCTCGCCGCTCGGCGAGGGGATCGAGACGAGGTCGTACAGCAGTTCGCGCGCCTCGGTGTCGACCGCGGCCGGCCGTTCGCGCTCTGTCGTCGCCACGTCAGGTCACCGCCTCCATCGCCGCCACGACCTCGTCGACCTCCTCGCGCCCGACAGTCAGCGGCGGGAGGAAGCGAACGACCGTCCGGCCCGCCGGAAGTGCCAGCACGTCGTGCGAGAGCGCGAGGTCGCGCAGGAGCCTGTTCGCCCCTCGCTTCACCTCGACGCCGACCATCAGGCCCAGCCCACGGACCTCGCGGGCGTCTACGTCCGCGTTCCTGAGTTCCTGGACGAGGTACGCGCCCACCCGGTTCGCGTTCGCGGCCAGCCCCTCCGCTTCGATCGTCGAGAGCGTCGCGCTCGCGGCCGCACACACGACGGGTCCGCCGCTGAACGTCGAGCCGTGGTTCCCCGACTCCGCGGCGATCCACTCCTTGCAGAGCGTCGCGCCCATCGGCAGGCCGTTCGCGACGCCCTTCGCGGTCGTCAGGACGTCTGGCACGACGCCGGCGCGCTGAGACGCCCAGAGGAGCCCGGTCCGGCCGACGCCGGTCTGGACCTCGTCGAAGACGAGCGCCGCGTCTGCCGTCTCGGTCGCCTCGCGGGCCGCCCGGAGATAGCCCGGCGGCGCGGGGCGAATCCCTCCTTCGCCCTGGACGGGTTCGAGAAACACCGCGGCCGTCTCGTCGTCGACCGCCTCGCGCAACTGGGTCTCGTCGCCGTAGTCCACGAACTCGACCCCGCCCGCGAGCGGCTCGAACGGCGCGCGGTACTTCTTCTTCCACGTCATCGCGAGCGCGCCCATCGTCCGGCCGTGGAAGCCGCGCTTGGTGGCGACGATCTTCTCGCGCCCGGTCGCCGAGCGCGCGAACTTCATCGCCGCCTCGTTGGCCTCCGTCCCGGAGTTACAGAGCCAGACCTTGTCGAGGTCGCCGGGCGCGAGCTCCGCGAGCTGTTCGTACAGCGCGGTCCGGGCCGCGACGGGGTAGGAGGCCTGGACGTAGGTCAGGTCGGCGAGCTGTGTCGTCACCGCGTCGGTCACGCGGTCGTGACCGTGGCCGACGGGGACGCAGGCGTAGGAGGCTCCGAAGTCGAGATACTCCGTGCCGTCGTCGCCGTAGACGTACGGTCCGTCCCCGCGGACGATCTCTATCGGCTTCTCGGAGAAGACGAACCCACTCATACCCTGTCGTCGTCGCCGTTCCCCTTGCGTCCTTCGGCTACGGCCTCTGGCGCGACGTGGGTTCCCTCGCCCGAGAGCGCCGCCCGCACCGGGCGCTCGGCGTTCGCGTCCGCGACGACCGCGCCGCTCGCCCCGCCCGCCAGAGCCTCCGCGACCGCCATCACCTTCCGACGCATGAACCCCTCGGCGGCGTCTTCGAGCGCCGCGAACTCGTCGGGCGTCGCGACCGAGCCGATCCGCGTCTCGGGGTCGTCGGGGTCGGCGTACACCCCCGAAACGTCCGTCAGAAGAACGAGTTCGGCGCCCAGCGCGGCGGCGACGGCCGCGGCGGCGCGGTCCGCGTCGGTGTTCACCGCGACGCCGTCGTCCGCGAGCATCGGCGGGCCGACGACGGGTACGCGCCCGTCCGCGACCAGCGTCCGGAGCAGGCCGTCGTCCACGTCTTCGATCCGCCCAGAGTGGTCGCCGCGCTTGATCTTCTTTCTGCCGTCCTCCACGACCCGGACCGCGGACTTGCGCGGGCCGGTCAGGAGCCCGCCGTCGGCGCCGGAGAGCCCGACGGCGTCCGCGCCCGCGTCCCGCAGGCCGACGACGAGCTCCGCGTTCACCCGGCTCATCGCCATCGTGAACGCCTCCATCGTCGCCTCGTCGGTGAACCGCCCCGTGACGCCGGCCGGCGTCTCGACGTAGGTCGGGTCGATCCCGAGACGGTCGAGCAGGTCGTCGACGGCCGTCGAGCCGCCGTGGACCACGACGACGTCGTCGTGGTCGGCTGCCCCGGCGACCGCCGCGACGTCCGCGAGCGCGCCCGCCGGGTCGACGGCGGCGGCGCCGCCGATTTTCACGACGATCACGGCGAGCCTCCGCGAGCCGTGATCAGGGAGTGGCGAACGACCGCGGTCCACGGCGAGCCTCCGCGAGCCGTGATCAGGGAGTGGCGAACGATCGTTGTCATTCTACGGCGCGCCCACCGGGTGAAAGCCCGCGTGTTCGAGCCCGGCGGTCTCGTCGAACCCACAGGCGAGGTTGGCCGCGTGGACCGCCTGCCCCGCCGAGCCTTTCATCATGTTGTCGATGGCACCGAACGCGACGACCCGGGCGTTCCCGGGGTCTAGCGCGAACCCGACCTCCGCGTAGTTCGAGCCGGCGACCGCCTTCGGCTCGGGGTAGCGGTAGACGCCGCCGCCCCCCGCGACGAGACGGACGAACGGCTCGTCGTCGTACGCCTCGCGGTAGGCCGTCCAGAGGTCGCCGGTCGTCACCCGCTCGTCGGGAAAGACGTGACAGGTCGCGGCGGCGCCGCGGGTCATCTCCACGGCGTGGGCCGTGAACGCGACCGAGAGCCCGAGATGCTGTTCGATCTCCGCCTCGTGGCGGTGGCCCGTCGGGGCGTACGGGCGGACGACGCCGGAGCGCTCGGCGTGACTGGAGGCCGCCCCGCCGCCCGCGCCCCCCTCCGAGGAGCCGACCTTCACGTCGACGACGGGTTTCCGCTCGCCGGCGAGTCCGGCGTCGACGAGCGGCTTGAGCGCGAGGATCGTCACGGTGGCGTTGCAGCCGCCGCTCGCGATCAGCGCCGCGTCGCGCAGGCTCTCGCGGTTGAGTTCCGGGAGCGCGTACTCGCTCTCCGCGAGGAGGCCGGGCCGCGTGTGGCCGTCGTACCACTCCTCGTACTGCGCCTCCGAGCCGAGCCGGAAGTCCGCACTCAGGTCGACGACCCGGTCGGCGGCCGAGCGGAACCGGTCGATCTGCTCCATCGACACCCCGTGTGGGGTCGCGGCGAAGAGAACGTCCACGGACTCCAGCTCCGCGGGCTCGGAGAACCTGAGATCGAGCCCCCGGAGGTTCGGGTGGACGTGGCCGACGGTCTTGTTCGCCGACGACCGCGAGGTGGCCTGGACGACCTCGAACTCGGGGTGGCCGTCGAGCAGGCGGAGGAGTTCCCCGCCGGTGAAGCCGCTGGCGCCGACGACACTGGCGGTCGTCGTCATCGGGGCGAGACCTCTGCGGCGGCGCGCTCCTCGAGCCAGTCGACCGCCGTCCCGGCGACGTCCACGTCGGTACAGGAGTCGAGCGCCTTGAACTCCACCGTGTGGTTGACCTCGTGGACGGTGTAGCTGTCGCCCGTCTCCATCAGGTCGACGCCGAGGAGGCCGCCGCCGACGGCGGCGGAGGCGCGCTCCACGAGCCCCGTGACCGCCTCGTCGAGGTGGAACTCGTTCACCTCGCTGCCCTGCGCGGCGTTCGTGAGCCAGTGGTCCGACGACCGGGTCATCGCCGCGACCGGCTCGCCGTCCGTCGCCACGACCCGGATATCCCGGCCGGGCTTCTCGACGAACTCCTGGACGTAGAACACCTTGTGCTCGTAGTGGCCGAGGGTCGCCTTGTGTTCTAACACCGCCTCGGCGGCGCTCTCGGAGTCGATCTTCGCCATCAGCCGCCCCCACGAGCCGATCACGGGCTTGAGGACACAGGGGTAGCCGAACCGCTCGATCGACTCGATCGCGCTCTCGACGGTGAAGGCCGTCTCCGTGCGCGGAGTGGGGATGTCGGCGCCGGCGAGCGCGAGGCTACACCGCACCTTGTCGGCGCAGGTCGCCGCGGTCTCCGGCGCGTTCACCGTCGGGACGCCGTAGGCGTCCATGAACTGCGTGACGTACAGCGAGCGAGACGTGGAGAGACACCGGTCGAGCGCGAGGTCGAGTCCCTCGACGTTCGCGGTCGTCCCGTCCAGCCCGAACTGCTCGTCGCGCACGTCGATCTTCTCGACCTCGTGGCCGCGCTCGCGCAGTTCCGACAGCAGGAGCTTCTCGTCCTTCCGGATGCGCGAGTACAGGAGGCCGACCCTCACGCCGCTGCCCCCACGCCCGCCGCGCTCATGTTCCCTCCAGGGCGGAACCCCCACCGCTCACGGCGGGGGAAGAGCCGACACAGTACTGCGCAACTGTCGGGTTCGGCGGAACCGGTTCCCCCAACCGATGCGTAACCGTTAGTCGGCATGAGTGTGTTCAGTTCGGCGCACTCCGGGCGGGCCACACTGGACCCCTCGGAGGGGCCGCAGTACGGCCCCGAACGCGGGAGCCACTGACGGATGCCGCTCCCATCGGCGACAGGAGGGACGTTCCGAACCTGCCCGTCGAGACAGGATACCCCCGGTACTGCACTGCCACACGGCGGGTGAGAACTCCCGAGACGACGCACCCGGGGCTCACCGCGAACTGACGCGGCGTGAGCCAGCCCCCCAACCGCTCCGCGTTGGCGCAGGGGGAGTCGCCTCACAGTGAGACTGTGGCTGGTCGTGCAACCCGCGTCCGCCGCCGTTCCAACGGTGGTGTGGAAACCTATCATGGGTGAAAGCCTCGCCCGTCAGGGCGGGCGCAGGTTACTCCCCCCAGTCCTCCTCGAGTTCGGGCGCGAGGTCCAGCGTCACCGGGTCGTCGTCGACGACCTCGAGCTCCGAGCCGCAGGTTCCACAGTCGACTATCTCTCCGACCTCCAGGTCGTCGTGCAGGGAGACCTCGGCCCCGCACTCGACACATTCTGCCGTGGCCATTGTACCCTCTCGTCCGAGCCCCTCTCAAATAAAAGTATCGCAACTGTCGGCTCGAAAGGAAGACGAAGACACGTCTATACGGCCTAAAATAGAAGAAGAGCGGCGTATATCGATTTCGGTGTCAGGCCTCCGAGACGTTCGCGCCCCGGGGCGGCGGCTCACGCATACTCGGCGACCACCTCCGCGAGGTCGGCGGCGGCCGCCGCGGCGCGGTCGCGGCGCTCTGCGACCCGCCCCCGGTCACGCACCAGTCCCGTCTCGACCCGGTCGAGCGCGTCGGCGACCGCCTCGGGCGCCGGGCCGCCGTACGAGTCCCGAGCCGCGACGCTCGCGGCGGGGTCGAGCGCCCGTTCGACCGTCTCGCGGTCGACGCGGGCGAACAGCGACTCGCCCAGCACCTCGCGGGCGGCGTCGTCGAGGGCCTCGACGTCCGCCTCGCCGGCCTGTGCGACCACCTCGTGGGCGCGCCGGAACGGGACGCCCGCGCTCGCCAGCGCGTCGGCCACGCCCGTCGCCGTCGAGAAGCCGTCGCCCGCGTCCGCCGCCATCGCCTCCTCGTCCCACGTCGCCGTGGCGACGGCCCCGGCACAGACGCGCGTCGCCTCCGCGACGGCGTCGACGGCGGCCCAGACGTGCGGGTCCGCGCGCTGGAGGTCGCGGTTGTACGCCCGCGGGAGCCCCTCGAGCGTCGTCGCGACGCCCGTGAGCGACCCGACCGCGTCGCCCGCGACGGCGCGCGCGAGTTCCAGCGTGTCCGGGTTCTTTTTCTGTGGCATGATCGACGAGGTGGAGGCGTAGTCGTCCGAGAGTTCGACGTAGCCGCGGTTCGCGAACTGAATCAGGTCCGCCGCGAGCCCCGAACAGGTCAGCGAGAGCGCCGCGAGCGCCGCGGCGCTCTCGACGAGGAAGTCCCGGCCCGCGACGGCGTCGGTGGCGTTCTCGACGACGCCGTCGAAGCCGAGCAGGTCGGCCGTCCGCTCGCGGTCGACGTCGAAGGGGGTCCCCGCGAACGCCGCCGCGCCGAGCGGCGAGCGGTTCGTCCGGTCGTGGGCGTCGACGAGACGCCCGAGGTCCCGGCGGAGCGCCGACTCGTAGCTCAGGGCGTGGTGCGCGAGCGTCGTCGGCTGGGCCGGCTGGAGGTGGGTGTAGCCCGGCATCGTCGTCTCGACGCCCGCCGCGGCGGTCTCGGCCAGCGCCTCGCGCAGAGCCAGTGTCGCCTCCGCGGCCTCCGCGAGGTCGCTCCGGAGGCGGTACCGGATGCAGGCCGCCACCTCGTCGTTGCGCGACCGGGCGGTGTGCATCCGCCCGCCCGCGGGCCCGACCCGCTCGACGACCGCCGTCTCGATCGCCTCGTGGACGTCCTCGCCGTCGGGGAGGGCGTCGTGACCAGCCGCCTCTACCTCGTCGAGCGCGGCGAGGATGTCGGCGGCGTCGTCCTCGGCGACGACCTCCTGCTCTGCCAGCATCACGACGTGTGCGCGGTCGACGGCGAGGTCGGCGGCGAAGATGCGCTCGTCGGCCGCGAGCGACGACACGAACCCGCGGGCGGGGCCGCCGCTGAAGCGGTCGCGCCGGACCACCGACCCGTCGTCGTCCTCTCCCATCTTACTCCTCGCCCTCGCCCTCTGTCTCCGCGTCGCCGCGCTCGCGCACGCGATTTGCGAACCGCTCCTGGAACCCGTGGTACTTCGCGACGCCCGTCGCGTCGGCCTGCGTGATCGACCCGACGTCCTCCGTCGCGAACGAGGCGAACGCGGCCTCGTACACCGCGTACGGCGACTCGCGCCCGACGACGCGGGCCTGACCGCCCTCGAACCGGACGGTGACCGTCCCCGTGACCCTCGACTGCGTCTCGTCGATGAACCCCTCTAGCGCGCCGACCAGCGGCGCGTCCACGAGCCCCTCGTAGGCCTTCTCGGCCCACTGGTCGTCGACGCGGCGCTTGAACTCCCGCTCCTCTTTGGTCAACACCAGCGACTCCAGCCCCTCGTGGGCGTTCAGCAGGACCGTCGCCGCGGGATGCTCGTAGTTCTCGCGCACCTTCAGGCCGAGCAGGCGGTCCTCCATCACGTCGGTTCGGCCGACGCCGTACGCCCCGGCGCGCTCGTTCAGACGTTCGATCAGGGGGACGGGGTCCATCTCGTCGCCGTCGACGGCGACCGGGGCGCCCTCCTCGAACGTGATCTCGACCTCTTCGGTCTCCGCGCCGGGGGCCTCCGTCCACTCGTATATCCCCTCGCCCGGAACGTGGCCCGGCTCCTCCAGGTCGCCGCCCTCGACCGACCGCGACCAGAGGTTGGTGTCGATCGACCAGACGCCCTCGTTGCCCATCTCGACGGGCAGGTCGCGCTCTGCGGCGTACTCGCGCTCCCACTGGCGGGTGAGGCCCTTCTCGCGGACGGGGGCGATCACGTCGAGGTCGGAGGCGCGCCAGACCGCCTCGAACCGCAACTGGTCGTTGCCCTTCCCGGTCGCGCCGTGAGCCAGGGCCTCACAGCCCTCGTCGAGCGCCACGTCGAGAATCGCCTCCGCGATGACCGGCCGCGCGAGCGCGGTTCCGAGCGGGTAGCCCTGGTAGGTCGCGTTCGCGCGCACGGCGTCGAAACAGAGCTCTGCGAACGCCGCCGTCGCGTCGACGACGTGGTGTTCGAGTCCCAGCGCCTCCGCGGTTGCCTCGGCCTCGTCGAACTCCGCCGTGGGCTGGCCGACGTCGACGGTGACGCCCACCACCTCGTCGTAGCCGTACTCCTCCTCCAGCAGCGGGACACAGATCGTGGTGTCGAGGCCGCCGGAGAACGCGAGCGCGACGCGTGTCATACCCGCCTCTCGCGGCCTCTGGTTCTTAAATTCGACGGAATCGAGATAGAAAGAAAAACGCGGACGCGACGCTCGGCGGCGGGGGAGCGAACGGACGGGACGAGGGTGGGGGGGAGTAGAGGTGGGCCTAGCGGGCCCGTCGCGGGAGTCGGCGTCGAGCCGCGCCGGCGAGCGCGGGGCGGAACAGCCGTATCACGGCACCCAGTGCGCCCGGTCGGCAGTAAAGCCTTCCGACGTGCGTGGCGCGCGAGACGGAGGGGCGCGGGCCACGAGGCCGACGGGGAGAGACGACTCTGTCGACCAGTCGCGCCGCGACCGGCCTCCGTCCGAGAGGGCGCCCCGTGCGTCGCCGTCGCGCCCGGAGACTGTCACACGCCTCGCGTGTCCGCTCGCCTGACAGACGCCCTCGCCGTCGTGTCACGCCAGCGCGAACACCAGCGCGATGCCCGCCGAGGCGAGGGTCGGGATGCTCGCGTTGTCGTCGACCACGAACCCCGCGACCTGTGGCTTGTAGCCGTCCGCGACGGCCGCCCCGGCCGCTCCGGCCGCCGCCGCGAGCGACCCGACCGCGACGCCCCGCGCCGGCACCGTCAGCGGCGCGGCGAGACAGAACGAGAGCCCGAACGTCGCGAAGAGCACCGGCGGTGACTTCCACTCGCCGACGTCCGCGGAGCCGAGCACGCCGCTCACGGGGTCTGCGAGCGCGAGCATCAGCATGCCGGGGGTCGCGACCGGCGGCGAGAACGCGACGCCCACGAGCGCCATCGAGACGGCGTAGAGCGCGTAGCCGGCCGGGTTGTCCCGTTCGTACTCGCGGGTGAGCCGGTCGTAGATCGCCCAGTCGAGGCCGACCGAGAGCCGCAGGAGTTCGAGCAGCACCGCGACGCCCGCGAACCCGAGGAGGAGGAGCCGCAGGGTCTGCCAGTCGACCAGCGAGAGCAGGTAGAGCGCCGGAAACCCGGCTCCGCTGGCGTGGACGAGCCGTCGCCCCAGCTCTGACACGCTACCCCTCGACGGCGAGGCCGGCTTCGCGCAGCTCCGCGAACGACCGGTCGCCCGCGACGACCGCCGCGAGGTCCTCGGCCAGTCCGGCGACCGGGAGGCGCACCTGTGCGGTCGTGTCCCGGTCGCGGACGGTGACGGTCGTCGGGTCGTCGCCCTCGAGGCCCTCGTGGTCGACGGTCACGCAGAGCGGCGTTCCGACCTCGTCCTGACGACGGTAACGCCGCCCGATGTTGCCCGACTCGTCGTAGGTCACGGCGAGTCCGGCCGCGCGCAGGTCGGCGGCGACGGACTCGGCGACGTCGACGAGGTCGTCGTCGTTGCTCACCAGCGGGAACACCCCGACCGCCGTCGGGGCCACCTCCGGCGACAGCGACAGCGAGGACCGGGGCTCGCCGTCCACCTCGTCCTCGCGGTAGCCGTGCGCGAGCAGGGTGTAGACCGTCCGGTCGACGCCGAAGGAGGGCTCGATCACGTGCGGGGTGATATGCTCGCCCGCCTCCGTGACCGTCTCGACCGAGAAGTTCGCCACGTCGCTGTCCACCTCGTACGCCTCGCCGTCGACCGTGACGGTCACGCTCTCGCCGTCGAACGCCGACGGGTCGCGCTCGGCCAGGTCGCGGAGCGCGTCGGCCACCTCCCCCGCCGCCCCGCCGTACTCCGGTCCGAGGACGCTCATGTCGGGGTCGACGGTCGGGCGCTCGACCTCCTTCGGTTCGTCGTACTGACGAAAAACCGTGAACTCGCCGTTGCTGTGGTCGGCGTGTTTCGAGAGGTCGTAGGCGCCGCGGTCGGAGAACCCCGCGATCTCGATCCACTCGCCGGCGGTCGGGTCGGCGGCGAGCGTCCCTTCGCTCTCTGTTCCGTCGATCTCGCTCTCGGCGTCCCAGCAGTCACTCGCGTAGTGGGCGCGCTCGCCGGCGAGATGCTGGCGGAACCGCAGGCGCGAGCCGTCGACGCCGATCCGGTCGTACCACCGCCGGGCGACGCCGAGGAAGTACGCGACCCACGCGGACCCGACGACGTCGTCTTCGACCGCCTCGCGGACGGTCCGCTCGAGATACTCGCCGTCCTCGCTCTCCTGCTCGGCCGCGGGGTACAGGCGGAGGGGGACGTCCTCGACCGCCGAGAGCGGCGGGTCGTCGTCCTCGGGGTCGACGAACTGCTCTAGCTCTGCCTGGGTGAACTCCCGCGTCCGGACGATCCCGCGCCGCGGGCTGATCTCGTTGCGGTAGGCCGGGCCGATCTGGGTGACGCCGAACGGGAGTTGGTTGCGCGCGTACTCCTTCAGGCGCGGGAACTCGACGAAGATGGCCTGTGCCGTCTCGGGCCGGAGGTAGCCCGGCTGGCCGTCGCCGGGCCCGATCGTCGTCTCGAACATCAGGTTGAACTCCTCGACGAACTGGCCGGCGAGGGCGGCGCCACACGAGGGACAGCCGACCCCGTGGGTCTCGATCAGGTCCTCGACCTCCGGGATCGGGAGCGCCTCGGCGTCCTCGACGTCCGTGGCGCTCTCGACGAGGTGGTCGGCGCGGTGGGACTCGCCACACTCCGGGCAGTCGACGAGCATGTCGTCGAAGCCGTCGAGGTGGCCGGACGCCTCGAAGACGGGCTCGGGCATCACCGTCGGCCCGGCGATCTCGTGGTTGCCGAGCCGGGTAGTGAACGTCTCGCGCCACGCGTCCTCGACGTTTCGCTTCAGCGCCGCGCCCTGCGGACCGAAGGTGTAGAAGCCGCCGACGCCGCCGTACGCGCCCGCCGAGCCGAAGTAGAAGCCGCGGCGCTTCGCGAGTTCGGTCAGCTCCTCACTCATCGCGCACACCGTCGAGCGCGCCGAGCAGGTCGACGTCCCGCACCACGCCCGCGAGCGACCCGCCCGAGACCAGCGGCAGCTGTTCGATGTCCTCGCGCATCATCAGCCGGGCGGCCTCGTGGGCGTCCTTGCGCCGGGTGACCGTCTGTACGTCCTCGGTCATGAACTCCCGGACCGGCTCGGCCGGGATCTCGACGTTTCGCGTCGGGAGGTAGCGGTTGCCCGTCGGCTTGATCCCCTCCCACATCCACTCGTCGTCCTGTTCGGCCACGGACTCGCCGGTCGAGTCCTCGCCCTCGACGACGCGCGCGACGTCGACGATGTCGACCTCGGTGACGATGCCGGCCATGTCGCCCTCGCCGTCGAGCACCACGGCGTACGGCACCGTCGCGTGGTAGATCTCTCGCTCGACGACCGTCAGCGGCGTCTCGACGTAGGTGGTGGTGACCGCCCCGCCGACGAGGTCGCCGACCGCCGTCTCGCCGCCGACCTCGCCGCGCGCGATCGCCCGCACCACGTCCGTCACGGTGACGATCCCGACGAGTCCGTCGTCGACGACCGGCAGGCGCCTGACGCCCGACTCGCGCATCACGACGACGGCGGCGACCAGCGACTCGCCGGGGCCGACCGTCGGCACGTCGCGCATCAGCATCGCGATCTGGTCCTCCTCGGGCTGTTCGATCAGCTCTTCGCGGGAGAGCAGTCCGCGGTACTCCTCGCCCGCCTCGGTCTCTTTCACGACCGGGATCGAGGAGAAGCCCCGCTCTTGCAGGTAGGTGAGCGCCTCGTCCCGGGTGCCGGGCAGCGAGACCGTCACCACCTCCTCGCGCGGCGTCATCGCGTCTGCGACGTCCATGACCCCCGGTGGTCGCGCCGCCATTTGTAGCCTGCGAACGCCGGTGGGGCCGCCCGCGGTCTGGCTCCCGCCGTGTGCCCGCGACACACGACCGCCCAACCGTCGATACGTCTCGGGTCCGACAGTCGGGTATGACGGACGTATCCGACTGTGACCCGACCGCTGCGGTGGACCACGGCGCGGACGGCCCGCGCCTCGTGATCGCCGACCCGTGTCTCGACGAGGCGTGGCTCGCCGTCGACGCGGCCGAGGCGGTCGACCTCGACGCCGAGCGGTAGGCACGACAGCATTTTTATCCCCGCCCCCGTCGCCGCTCGACATGGACGGGCGCGAACTCACTGTCACGGGCGAGTACCTCGGCAGCCTCGACCACGGCGCCGACTGGCGCGCCGAGATCGAGGCGTTCGCGGACGACCACGAGATCGACGCGGGCTGGTTCTGGGCCACGGGGGCGGTCCAGGACGCCGAGATCTGGTACTACGACCAGACCGACCGCGAGTACCGCTCTGTCTCCTTCGACGAACCGCTCGAGGTGGCGTCGTGTGTCGGCACCGTCGCCCGCCTCGACGGCGAGCGGTTCGTCGACCCCCGCGTCGTTCTCGCGCGCCCGAGCGGCCAGAGCCTCGCGGGACATCTCGACGCCGCCACGACCTTCGCCGGCGAGTGTTACCTCCGGGCGTTCGCAGAGCCGCTGGAGCGAGAGTACGACGAGGCCACCGGCCTCGACCTCTGGCGATAGGTGTACGACGACGACCGGCGGTACTTCGAGCGGATCGAAGCCCGCCTCGACGAGGCGCTCGACCGCGCCGAGCGCGCCCGCGAGCGCGGGTTCGACCCGACGACCGACGTGGAGATCCCCGTCGCCGAGGACATGGCCGCGCGGGTCGAGAACATCCTCGAGATCGAAGGGGTCGCAGAACGGGTTCGCGAGCTAGAGGCGGACCACTCCCGCGAGGAGGCCGCCCTCGCGCTCGCGGAGGATTTCGCCGACGGTCGGGTGGGCGACTACGACACCCGCGCCGGGAAGATCGAGGGCGCGGTCCGCACGGCGGTCGCGCTCCTCACGGAGGGCGTGGTCGCCGCCCCGATCGAGGGGATCGACCGGGTCGAGATACTGGAGAACGACGACGGGAGCGAGTTCGTCAACGTCCACTACGCCGGGCCGATCCGGTCGGCGGGCGGGACGGGCCAGGCGCTCTCGGTCCTCGTCGCGGACTACGCCCGCGCGCTGACCGGGCTCTCGGAGTACCGGGCACGCGAGGCGGAGGTCGAGCGCTACGCCGAGGAGGTGGCGCTCTACGACACCGACACGGGCCTGCAGTACTCGCCGACGGACGCGGAGACGACGTTCATCGCGACGCACATGCCCGTGATGCTCGACGGCGAGGCGACCGGCGACGCCGAGGTGTCGGGCTACCGGGACGTCGAGCGGGTGGACACGAACGCCGCCCGCGGCGGGATGTGTCTCGTCCTCGCCGAGGGGATCGCGCTCAAGGCGTCGAAGATCCAGCGCTACACCCGGGACCTGGACGAGGTCGACTGGCCGTGGCTCCAGGACCTCATCGACGGGACGGTCGGCGGCGACGAAGCGACAGCGGACGAGACAGACGCCGACGAGCCGTCCGACGAGACGCCCGACGACGACGCCGGTCCCGCCCGCGCCGAGCCCTCGTCGAAGTTTCTCCGGGACCTGATCGCCGGCCGCCCGGTGTTCGGTCACCCCTCGGAGGCCGGGGGCTTCCGCCTGCGCTACGGCCGCGCGCGCAACCACGGGTTCGCGACCGCCGGGGTCCACCCGGCGACGATGCACGTCGTCGACGACTTCCTCGCGACGGGGACACAGATCAAGACCGAGCGCCCGGGGAAGGCCGCGGGCGTCGTCCCCGTCGACAGCATCGACGGGCCGACGGTCAGGCTGGCGGACGGCACCGTGCGGCGCATCGACGACCCCGCGGAGGCCAGAGAGCTACAAAACGGCGTCGAACAGATCCTCGACCTCGGCGAGTACCTCGTCAACTACGGCGAGTTCGTCGAGAACAACCGGCCGCTCGCGCCCGCGGGCTACGCCTACGAGTGGTGGATACAGGAGTTCGAGGCGACCGACGCCGACGTCCGGGCGCTCCGGGACGACGCCCGCGTCGACCTGCGCGAGCCGACCCCCGAGCGCGCGCTGTCGTGGGCCCGTGGGTTCGACGCGCCGCTTCACCCGACCTACACCTACACCTGGCACGACGTCTCGGTCGCCGACTTCGAGACGCTCGCGGCGACCGTCGCGTCGGAGGGCCGGGTCGTCGGGGCGGAGGCCGACGGCGGCCTCGTGCGCCGCGACGCCGAGACGAGCGACGCGCTCGTTCTCCCGTACGCCGACGAGACGGCCCGGACGCTCGAGACGCTGCTCGTCGAGCACCGACAGGGCGACGACCGGATCCGCGTCCCGGTCTGGCGGCCGCTCGCGGCGTCGCTCGGCCTCACCGCGACGGACGACGGCATCGAGAAGCCGTGGACCGACCTCCCCGCCGACGCCCGCGCGTGGGCCGGGGGCGAGAACGCCGTCGCGGCCGTCGACGCCGTGGCGCCGTTTCGGGTCCGCGAGCGGGCACCGACGCGGGTCGGCTGCCGGATGGGTCGCCCGGAGAAGTCGGAGTCGCGGGACCTGTCGCCCGCGGTCCACACCCTCTTTCCCATCGGGCCCGCCGGCGGGAGCCAGCGCGACGTGAGCAAGGCCGCGAGCGAGACGACGGGCCCGGCGGGCGAGGGTCTCGGCCTCTCGCTCGGCGACCGGGTCTGTCCGGAGTGCGGCGAGCACACCTACCGCACCCGGTGTGGCGACTGCGAGCGCCACACGGAGCCACACTACGAGTGCGACGGCTGCGGGCAGGTGGTCGCCGCGGACGAGGCCGGGCGGGTCCACTGTGACCGCTGCGAGCGCGACGTGACCACGCCGACGGAGTGGACGATTCCGCTGGACGACCGCTACCGCGAGGCCCTGGAGCGGGTGGGCGAGCGCGAGACCGCCTTTCCGATCCTCAAGGGCGTGAAGGGACTCACCTCGGCGAACGCGACGCCCGAGCCGATGGAGAAAGGCGTCCTCCGGGCGAAACACGGCGTGACGGCGTTCAAGGACGGCACCGTCCGCTACGACATGACGGACCTGCCTGTCACCGCGGTCAAGCCGACAGAACTCGACGTGACCGCCGACGACCTCCGGGAACTCGGCTACGAGGAGGACGTCGACGGCGACCCGCTCCGGTTCGACGACCAGTTGGTCGAACTGAAGGTCCAGGACGTCGTCCTCTCGGACGGCGCCGCCGAACACATGCTGAAGACCGCGGACTTCGTCGACGACCTCCTCGAGTCGCTCTACGACCTGCCCGCGTTCTACGACGTCGCGGAGCGAGGGGACCTCGTCGGCGAACTGGTGTTCGGGATGGCGCCACACACCTCCGCCGCCGTCGTCGGCCGCGTCGTCGGGTTCACGAGCGCGGCGGTCGGCTACGCTCACCCGTACTTTCACGCCGCGAAGCGCCGGAACTGCTTTCACCCCGACACGAAGCTCTGGTTCCGCGACGAGGGCGGCGCGTGGCGCCACGACCGGATCGAGCGGTTCGTCGAGGACCGCCTCGACCCCGAGACGGCGCGGACGGACGACGTCGGGACGCTCGTCTCGGACCTAGACGGCGACGTGTTCGTGCCGTCCGTGACCGAAGACGGCGAGCAAGTGGTGAAGCCCGTCGAGGCAGTGTCGAAACACCCCGCGCCGGACCACCTCGTGCGTGTCGAGACGCGGAGCGGGCGGGAGCTGACGGTGACGCCGGACCACGAACTCCACGCCGTCGAGGATGGGGAGTTGGTGAGCCGGCGCGCCTCGGCACTCGACGCAGACGACCACCTCGTCACGCCGGCGCATCTCGACGCGGTCGATCCGGCCGAGGACGCACCGCACCTCGACCTCCTCGCGGAGTTCCTCAACGCGGGCGTCGACCCCGACCGCCTGATGGTCCGCGGACTCGACAAGGACCGGCTCTACGACCGGTTCGAGGCCGTTCTCGCGGACGACTGGGACGGCGCGTTCTACCCGCTCCAGAGTACGGCGGACCACCTCGGGCTGACGAAGAAGCGCCTGAGCAACTACCTCTACCGCGAGAGCGTCCCCGTCTCGCTCCTCCGCGAGTTCTTCCCGGACGATGGGGCGCTCTGTTCGTTCGTCCCCGACGACGCGCGGCTCGGGATGCGCCACGACCGCACGGCGATCGACCGCCACGTCACGCTGAACGAACGGGTCGCGACGTTCCTCGGCTACTACGCCGCCGAGGGGTTCGCCCGCGCACAGGAGACGGCGAAGGGCACGGTCCACCAGACGACGCTCTGCGGGACCGAGGACGAGGCCCGCGAGTTCTTCCTCGACACGCTCCGCGACGAGTTCGGCGTCGACCC
Organism: Haloferacaceae archaeon; assembly: GCA_042217165.1. Classification (GTDB taxonomy): domain Archaea; phylum Halobacteriota; class Halobacteria; order Halobacteriales; family Haloferacaceae; genus A07HB70. The sequence goes on from JBDGTD010000027.1 coordinate 24,416, forward strand.
GTACGAGGAGAACCACGCGAAGGTGACGGCATCGGGTCGCCTCCTGCGGACGCTGTTCGACACCGTCCTCGACGCGGGCGTTCGCGCCGACGACAAGCGCGTCCCGCAGCTCGTCTTCGACGCGCCGGACGACGTGGTGGCAGCGTACCTTCGGGGATACTTCAGCGGGGACGGAACCGCGAGCGAACGGAAAATCGCCGTCTCCGCGACGACGGTGAGCCGCGACCTGAAGGAAGATCTACTCGCGCTCCTCACCCGACTCGGAATCGTCGCCCGCGTGGAGGCGAGAGATCCCGTTCCACTCCACCGCAAGTTCCCCGACTTCTACGACGTCGACGATCCGTCAGAGACGGCAGTCCGATACATCCTCTCTATCACCTCCGAAGATGCCGAGCGGTTCGCCGAACGGGTCGGCTTCCACCTCTCGCGGAAGGACGAATGCCTCCGCGAGCAGGTCGCGTCACGCGGTGTTCGGAACCGACGAGCGTTCGACGGCGGCATCGGGGACGCGCTGGTGGAGGAAATATCAGATGTAGAATATGTAAATTCAGACACGAGCCACACCTACTGTCTTACGGTCTCAGATACGCACTCGCTGGTCGCTAACGATATATCAGTAAATCAATGTGATGGCGACGAGGATTGCGTCATGCTCCTCATGGACGGTCTCCTCAACTTCAGTCGGGAGTATCTGCCCGACCAGCGAGGCGGGAGCGTCGCCGCCGATTCACGGCTCGTCGCCGTCTCACCCGACGGCGAAGTCCGCTTCCTGACCGTCGGGTCGTTCTGGGACGAACTCGACAGCGAGATCGTACGCGACGGGAAGTTCCGCAAGAAGCCGTGCCTCTCGGAGGGGTGGCAGACGTACGTCTTCGACGACGAGCATCGAACATCGCTCGCGCCGATCGAGAAGGCGATCCGATATCCGGCCGACGAGAACGAGACGCTTCTGCGTGTCGAGACGCAGTTCGGCCGATCGCTAGACATCACCGCCGATCACAGCCTCTTCCGTTACGACGACGGAATCGAGGAGGTCGCCGGCGAGAATCTGACGGAGGGTGACCTCGTCCTCGCACCGCGACGACTCGATATCGACCCGGTCGAGACGACGGTCGACGTCACCGAGGCGGTCGACGACCCGTACGTCTTCATCGACGGTCGTGTCGAGGACCTGCTCCGGACCGTCTGGGAGTCGACGGAGCACGGGAGCGACGCCCACGACGAGTTCATGCGTGGGCTGTCGTACCGCCTTCGGCGCCAGAAGATCAGTTACGAGCGGTTCGAACGCATCCTCGAGGCGGGTGGCTTCGAGGGCGTCCCGTCCGACGTGGCGGTCGGATTACCGGGATCCGAGACCGGAATCGACAGCGAGATCGCGATCGACGAGGAGTTCGCCTGGTTGCTCGGTCTGTTCGTCGCCGAGGGAACGCTATCGAGCACGTCCCCGGCGATCCACAACGGTGACGAAGAGATCGTCGACCAGGCGTGTGAGTACATCGAGTCGACCCTCGGACACGAACCGTCCGTCAGATGGTCGAACCGAGCCTACGAGATACGGCTTCCGACGGTCTGCCGAGAGGTGCTTTACGATCTCGGGTTCGTCGAGGCCGAATCGTACAACTCCCGCGAGAAAGTGATCCCCGAGTCCATCCTGCGGGCGCCACGTGAGGTTGTACTCGCGTTCCTTCGGGGCTTTATCGCCGGCGACGGGAGCGAAAAGACGGACGACAACGCGACGACCATCGCCTTCCACTCGACCAGTGAAGACGTCACGGACGGCCTCGTGTTCCTGCTCCACCGACTCGGACTGGTCGCCAACGTCTCGACCAAGACGGAACGCGACGGGAACAGGCAAGATATCCACACGGTGACGGTCTCGGGCGGTGCGACCGACAACCCGCTACGCAGGGTTCTCGATGGCGAGGAGCCGTACCATCCGAAGAGCCTCGTCGTCTCGATCCCCGACGCCATGATGGAACTCCGTGAGATGGACATCGAGGGTATCAAGCAACTGATTCCGAAGTACCTCCGGCAGCGCGAGAACGTCTCGCTGGAGAAACTTCGGGAGATGGTCACGGCTCTGGAGCGTCGGGATCTGCCGCCGGTCGCGGCGACGCTCCTGGACGAACTCCGCCCGCTCGCTCACGGCGACCTCTCGTATCTCCGGGTACAGAGCGTGGCGGAGGTCGACTACGACGGCCACCTGTACGACCTCCAGGTCGGCGGCGAACCGATCTTCACTGCGAACTGGCTGTACGCCCACAACTCGATGGACGCGCCCCTCGTCATGTCCTCGCGGATCGACCCGGCCGAAATCGACGACGAGGCGCACAACATGGACGTCGTCCGGGAGTACCCCCGCGAGTTCTACGAGGCGACGCTGTCGGCCGCCGACCCGACCGAGGTCGACGTCCGGATCGCCGAATCGACGCTCGGCACCGACGAGCAGTACCGCGGGTTCGACCACACCCACGCCACGACCGACATCCACATGGGCCCGGCGCTGTCGGCGTACAAGACGCTCGGGTCGATGACCGAGAAGACGGAGGCCCAGCTGGAGCTGGCCCGACAGATCCGCGCGGTCGACGAGTCGGACGTGGCAGAGCGGATCATCGAGTACCACTTCCTCCCGGACCTGATCGGTAACCTGCGAGCCTTCTCCAGCCAGGAGACCCGCTGTCTCGACTGCGGCCACAAGTACCGCCGGATGCCCCTGACGGGCGACTGCCGGGAGTGCGGCGGGCGGGTGAACCTCACCGTCCACGAGGGGTCGGTGACGAAGTACCTCGACACGGCGATCCAGGTGGCCGAGCAGTACGACTGCCGGGAGTACACGAAACAGCGGCTCCAGATCTTAGAGCGGTCGAT
>JBDGTD010000063.1:0-27114 GCA_042217165.1 Haloferacaceae archaeon
GAGGACGCCGACGGCTGGCGGGCGCTCCGCGAGACGGTCGCCTACGCCCACGGGAGAGACCTGCCCGTGGTCCTCGACGCCAAGCGCGGCGACGTGGGCGCGACGGCCCGGCAGTACGCCGCCTCCGTCTCTGACCTCGGGGCCGACGCCGTCACCGTCAGCCCGTATATGGGGCGGGACTCCGTCGAACCCTTCCTCGCGGAGGATCTCGGCGTCTTCGTCCTCTGTCGCACCTCGAACGCGGGCGGGGCAGACCTCCAGGACCTCGAACTCGAGGCCGGAGAGCCGGTGTACGAGCGGGTGGCGGCGCTCGCAGACCGGTGGAGCGACCGGGAGAACGTCGGGCTGGTCGTGGGTGCAACGGCGCCGGCGGAACTGGAGGCGGTCCGCGAGACGGTGCCCGACCTCCCGTTTCTCGTTCCGGGCGTCGGCGCACAGGGCGGGGACGCCGAGGCGGCGGTCGAGTTCGGCCTCGCGGACGGCGTGGGGCTGGTGAACTCCTCGCGCGGGATCATCTACGCGGGCGAGGGCCACGACGCGGAGGGGCCGTACTTCGCGGCGGCGGGCGAGTCGGCCAAGCGCCTGAAGCGCCGGCTGAACGAACGCCGCTAGCTCGGCAGGTCGCCGGGACCGAGGTCGCCCGCACCTCCCGCGTCGCGGAGGCAGGCCACGCAGCGGCCGTGTTCGGCGTCGAAGTGGTCGTCACAGACTGCGGTTCCACAGGTCCGACAGGTGTGCTCGGCGAGGGCGGTCTCACAGACGCCACAGACGGTCGCCGTACTCATACGCGCGGCTACGGGCGCGTCGCACTTGACGTGGGAGGTCCGCCTCTCCCTGCCACCGGGAGGCTTACGGTCGTCGCCGCAGTACGACGTGCGTGGACCGCGACCGGCTGTTGCTGGGGCTCGCCGCGGTGTTCGCGGGGCTGACGGTACTCGTCGTGATCGCCGCGCTCGCCGTCCAGCCGTTCCTTCTCGTCGTCGCCGCGCCCTTCGCCGTCCTCACCTACTTCCTGTGGTACCAGGCGACAGGACGGCTGGAGGCACGGACCCGTCGACGGCAGGCCCGGACGGGCGAGCGGGCGCGCCGGACGACTGCGGCGGGGCCGGGCCCCCGGGAGGGAGCGACGAACGGCCACCGGCCGCCCCAGTCGAACGACGGGCCGAGCAGGGCCGAGGCGTACCGCCGTCTCGGGCTGGAGCCGGGTGCGGACGAGGAGACGGTCAAACGGGCCTACCGCGAGCGGGTGAAGGAGGTCCACCCGGACACGGAGTCGGGGGACCAGGAGACGTTCAAGCAGGTCACCCGGGCGTACGAGCGCCTGACCGACGGCGACGCGCGGGCGAACCCGTAGCGCCGGGGAGTGAGATTCCGTGCCACGGAAAGCGTTTTCCGGGACCGACGCCGATTGCCGCCCGAATGAGCGCCGACCGGGCCGCGCTCGAGGAGGCAATCGAGCGCGGCGAGGAGGAAGGCGGTCCCGTCGAGTTCAAAGAACGGCTCGCCCGCGACGTCCACCTGGCAGACGGTCGGATGGAGAGTCTCGCCGCGCAGCTCCGTCACCGCGTTCTCTCCGGCGACGGCGAGGCGACGTACGTCGTCGGCGTCACCGACGAGGGGCGGGTCGCCGGTATCGCGCCGGACGCGTTCTCGGAGTCGATGGACGTCCTCTCCCTGCTCGCGGAGGAGGCGGGCGCCCACATCGACGAGGTGGACACCTGGGCGGTGCCGCCGGCGGACGAGGGCGCGGACCGCGGCGTCGTCGGCGTCGCGACCGTCCGCGAGGGCTCGATGCTGGAGACGGACGACGAGCACATCGTCGTGGGAACCGCGGGCCACGTCGACCACGGCAAGTCGACGCTCGTCGGGTCGCTCGTGACCGGCGACGCCGACGACGGCGAGGGTGCGACGCGGGGCTTTCTCGACGTCCAGCCACACGAGGTCGAGCGGGGGCTCTCTGCCGACCTCTCGTACGCCGTCTACGGCTTCGACGAGGACGGCCCGGTACGGATGGACAACCCGGACCGCAAGACCGACCGGGCGCGGATCGTCGAGGAAGCCGACCGGCTGGTCTCGTTTGTCGACACCGTGGGCCACGAGCCGTGGCTCCGGACGACGATCCGGGGGCTCGTCGGGCAGAAACTCGACTACGGCCTGCTGACTGTCGCGGCCGACGACGGGCCGACCCGGACGACGCGCGAGCATCTCGGCATCCTCCTCGCCACCGACCTCCCGACGATGGTGGCCATCACGAAGGTCGACCTCGTCGACGACGACCGCGTCGCCGAGGTCGAGCGGGCGGTCGAGCGCCTGCTCAGGGAGGCCGACGAGACGCCGCTCCGGGTCAAGCGCCACGGCGTCGCGGCCGCGGCCCGCGAGATCGGCGACGTCGTGCCCGTCCTCCGCACCTCCGCGGTGAGCATGGCGGGCCTCGACGACCTCGACCACCTGTTCGAGCGCCTGCCCAAGACCGGCGACCTGGGCGAGGAGTTCCGGATGTACGTCGACCGTACCTACAGCGTCACGGGCGTCGGCGCCGTCGCCAGCGGGACGATCAACTCCGGGGCCGTCGAGGCGGGTGACGACCTCCTTCTCGGCCCGATGGCCGACGGCTCCTTCCGCGAGGTGGAGGTTCGCTCCATCGAGATGCACTACCACCGGGTCGACCGGGCCCGCGCGGGCCGGATCGTCGGCATCGCCCTGAAGGGGGTCGAAGAGTCGATGGTCGAGCGCGGGATGGCGCTCCTGCCGGCGGACGCCGACCCCCAGCCCGTCCGGTCGTTCGACGCCGAGGTGATGGTGCTCAACCACCCGACGCGGATCGGCGACGGCTACGAGCCCGTCGTCCACGTCGAGACCGTCAGCGAGGCCGCCGCGTTCTATCCCGAGGGCGGCCAGCTCCTCCCGGGCGACACCGGCGAGTCCCGGGTCGAGTTCAAGTTTCGGCCCTACCTCGTCGAGGCGGGCCAGCGCTTCGTCTTCCGCGAGGGCCGCTCGAAAGGCGTCGGGACGATCACCGACGTCCACACGGGCTAGGGCAGGCCGTCGAGGGCCAGGAGGTCCGCAACGGCACCGACCGTATGGTCCGGCTCCGCCCCGTCGACTGGCTCCCGGCCGCCGACGAGGACGCTCGTCAGTCCCGCGGCCGCGGCGCCCGCCACGTCCGCTTCGGGGGCGTTCCCGACGTGGACTGTCCGCTCCGGCGCGACCCCGAGGGCGTCACAGGCCACCCGGAACGGCTCGGCGTCGGGCTTCGCCGGTAGATGTCCCCACTCCTCGTTGTGGTGGCCGGCGAACAGTATCACATCGAACGCCTCCTCGAGCCCGAGCGTCCGGAGCTTGTCCCACTGCATCTCCGGACCGCCGTTGGTGACGAGGCCGACGCGCCGCTTCGCTGCCAGGTCCCGGACCACTCCCGGGACGCCCGGAAGCGGGTCGACCGCGGCGTGGTCCCGGCGTTCGGCGTAGGCGTTCGCGAGCGCTCGCCCGAGCGCCGCCGGCCGGCCGCGCTCGGTCGCGATGGCCTCGAACGCCAGTTCGCGGAGCTCCGTCGGCCCCTCCGCGGCGGGCGCGAACTCGCCGTAGCGCTCGTAGTAGTCGGCGACGGAGAAGAACGGCTCGACGCCGACGGCGTCGAAGGCGAGAGCCAGCACCTCGTCGCCCGGGCGGCGGTACTCACAGAGCGTTCCGTCGAGGTCGAAGAGAACGGCGTCTACCGTCACGCTGGCGCTCCTCCTCGCCGGTACCGGTAGCCGTCTTCGCTCTGCTCCGTGACCCCGAGTGCGACCAGCCAGTCGAGCAGACGCTCGACGTGACGCGCCCACGCCGCGTCGGGCTCTGCGTGCCGGTGGCGCTCCCACGTCGGCTGGGGCACGGCTCCGACGACGGCCGAGGCGGGCCGCGGCTCCCCGTCCAGCGCGTCGCGGACCTCGCGCGCGCCGTACACGCCGGCCACGAACCGCTCGCGGATGGTCGTCTCGTCGACCTCGTCTGTCGTCCGGCGGTACTCGTCGCCGGACCGCTCGACGAGGCCGAGCGCCCGGAGGAGCGTCAGCCAGTCGCGGGCGGTCCGTCGGTCGACGCCTACCGCGTCGCTCACGCGGGCACAGCAGTCGGCCTCGGGGTCGGGCACACGCCCCACCGCGTCGCGGGCCCTCCGGAGCGTCTCGAAGGCCGCCGACGCGGGCGCCGGCGGGAGGCGCTTAGTTCGCAATCGACTCCGCCAGCAGGTCGTCGTGGACCGCGCCGTGCGTCTGTGTCTCGCCGCCGCGCACGTCGACTGTCACCTGCGCGGGGCCGAACACAGAGGGCGAGAGCGCCTCGAACCGCCAGTCGACGCCGTCGAACGCGGCCGCCATCGGCGTCCCGTGTTCCGAGGCGGCGGTCGAGGGCACCTCGTCGAAGCTGTCGAACGGCTCCGCGACCGTGAGGTGGACCTGCGAGCCGTAGACGAGCGCGTCGGTCGTGCGGGCGAGCGCGGTCGCCTCGTCGTCGCTCGGGGGCGCGACCGGAGCGGACGAGGCGACAGAGAGGACGTCCAGCGGGTCGTAGCCGAGTTCGAACAGCCGGAAGGTCGCGAGTTCGGCCGCGCGGGCGGCGCTCGCGACACTTCCGGTGATAGAGCCGGTCGCGAACGTCGGGAGGTAGACCGCGCTCCGGGGGACGCCCGCGCGCTCCGCGACGTGTTCGGCGACCGACTGTCCCGGCATCTGGTCGGCCTCGACGGCGAGAACGGCGAGGTCGAACTCGTCGGCGTAGCCGATCGCCTCGAACTCTGCCTCCTCCGCGACGAGCGCGCGCGCCGGGCCGCTCCCCAGCCCCTCGAACCCGGGGACCGACAGCTCCCAGCCGGCCTTCCCCGAGCAGAGCAGCGCCGTCGCCGGGTGGTCGGTCGTCACCTCGACGTGGGTCCGGGGCGCGCCCGCGGCGTCGTCGATCGTCGTGCTCACCGTCGCGAGCCCCGCCGTCGTGACCTCGGCGAGGAGCAGGCCCGTCTCCAGCCCGCCGGGGACCTCGACGCCGAAATCCAGCACCGTGGCGCCGGAGTCGAGTTCGTGGACGGCGAGGCCGAGTTCGGGCGCGAACTCGATGGCCTCGTCGACGAGTTCGACCGCCATCCGGTTCAGACTCTCCATACCGGTCGTTTGGCGCGTCCCCGTGAAAGGGCTACGTCTCCTCGCCCGGCCGTTCCGTACTCCGGGCCGGCCGCCCCAGCGCCGCCTCGACCCGCTCGACCTTCTCGCGCGCCGACCCCTCGCTCTCGCGCTTGTCGTCTATCTTGAGGACCGTACTGACCCGATCCCCCGGCACGGCGCGGTGGGCGGCCTCGACAGCGTCGAACAGGTCGCCCACGTCGTCGGCCTCGAGCGTCGTCCCCATCGGCGTCGTCTCGTAGGTCACTGGATAGTCCTCGAGCGCCGCGACGGCGCGCGCCACGTCCTCGGCCATGCTCCCCTCGCGAACCGGCGCGACGGAGAGGAAGGCGATCACTGTCACGGGCGCGAGTGGGCGCCCGCGACACTTCAGTCCACACCGTCGCGCCCGACCCCCTGGCGTGACCGAGGGCACGTGCTGCGGGTCGGCCGTCGAGCTCCCGGGCCCGACCGACGAGAACTCGCGTCGGGGCCGTAGCCGGAGTTTTCATCCCCCCTGCCGAGGGGCCGACGATGGACCCTCGGCTCTCTCGCAGTCTCGAACTCGTCCGCGCCGTCGTCCACGAGGTGCGCGCCGAGAACCTCCCGTTTATGGCCGCGAGCATCGCGTACCACGCCTTCGTCTCGATGCTCCCCCTGCTTCTGCTCGTCCTCGCCGTCCTCTCGACGGTCGGGTCCCCGGCGCTCGAACAGCGGGTGATCGCACTCGTCGCCGGCGTCCTCACGCAGGGCGCGAGCGACGTACTGGTCGCGGAACTGCGCGCCGCGTCGGCCTCGACCGGCCTGTCGCTGCTCGGGGCCGGCCTCCTGCTCTGGGGCACTCTCCGGATCTTCCGTGGCCTCGACACCGCGTTCTCGGACGTCTACGAGTCCGAGACGGCGAACACGCTCCCCGACCAGATCGGCGACGGACTGCTCGTCCTCGCGACTGTCGCGGGTGCGCTGGTGGCCAGCGCCGTCGTCCCCGCCCCCGGCGGGCTGCCAGACCCCGTCCGCCGGACCGCGCTGGTCCTCGCGCTCGCGGTCGCGCTCTTCCCGATGTACTACGTCTTCCCGGACGTCGACCTCTCGCCGGTGGAGGTCGTGCCGGGCGTCCTCGTGACCGCCGCGGGACTGGCGGCGTTTCAGGAACTCTTTCGCTACTACGTCCGGTTCAGCGCCCGTCAGCCCTCTCGTTCTACCGTCGCCGCTATTCTCGTCTTCCTGACGTGGCTCTACGTCAGCGGGTTCGTCGTCCTCCTGGGCGCGGTCGTCAACGCCGTCTGTGCGAACCGTTCGCGCGACGTGAACGTCGACCCGCTCCTCGACGGCCCTCCCCGGACCGAGGGCGACGCGCCCGACCGCGAGACGGTCGTCGAGGCGCTGACCCGCGTCGAGTCGCTCGTCGCCGACGCCGACCCCGACACGGACACGGCGCTGGTCGTCGGCGACGAGCGGGTCGTCCTGCCGACCCCCGCAGAGACCGTCGCCGAGACCGAGCGCGACCGACTCCGGCCCGGGGCGGAGGTCACACTCCGGCACCGGTGGTTCCCGGAGGACGAGGCGGGCGCAGCGGACGCCTCGGACGGGTGACCCCTCGCACCGCCGCCTCCCGACCGCCGGGGTCGGCGACGCGGCGCTGTCTGGCCGTATCCCGACGACCCCGCGTGCCGACGACCCGACCGTGCCGGCGAGGACGTCCTCGGGGACTGACCCGCCTCAGGCCTCGGCGTCGGCGACCAGTTCCGGAAACCGCTCTTCGACCTTCGTCAGCTTCGGCGGGATCTGGACCGAGCAGTAGGGCTGGTTCGGGTTCTTCGCGAAGTAGTCCTGGTGGTACTCCTCGGCGCGGTAGAACGTCTCGAGCGGTGCCACCTCGGTGACGATGCCGTCGTAGACGTCGCCCTCTAGCTCCGTGATCACGCGCTCGACCGTCTCGCGCTGTGTCTCGCTCTCGTAGAACACCGCCGAGCGGTACTGCGACCCCACGTCCGGGCCCTGCCGGTCCTCGGTGGTGGGGTCGTGGATGGCGAAAAAGACCTCCAGAAGCTCCTCGAAGCGCACGACGTCGGAGTCGAACTCGACGCGCACCACCTCGGCGTGGCCCGTCGTCTCCGAGCAGACCTCCTCGTAGCTCGGGTCCTCGACGTGGCCGCCGGCGTAGCCCGAGACGACCGACTCGACGCCCTCGATCCGCTTCAGCGGGGCTTCGACACACCAGAAACAGCCGCCGCCGAGCGTCGTGGTTTCTGTCATAGCAGGCGGTAGGGCGTGCGGTCGGAAATACACGTCGGCGGGGTCCGACCGCAGAACGCGAGCCCTCTACGCCCTCGTCCGTACTCTCCGGGTCCGGGACAGTCGTCCGACGAGCGCGTCGACCCGTCACCGCGGGTCCCGGCGCCGGCGACGACCACGTGCTCTGTGACTGCCTCGCGCCGGCGTACGACGTCGTCCTCGCGCGCCGCCTCGACGCGGCGGCCCGGCGACTCTGCTCGCGCGACCGACGTGTGCTAGCCGTCGACACGTTCGAGATCGGTGATCTCGAAGCGCGCGCCGCCGTCTGTCCCGCTGGTCGTGCTGATCTCCCACCCGTGAACGTCGGCGATCTCGCGGACGACGGCGAGACCTATCCCCGTTCCGTCGGTCGCTGTGGTACGCCCGGGGTCGAACACCTGCGCGCGCTCGCCTTCGTCGATACCCGGTCCGTCGTCTTCGACGTAGAAGCCGTTCTCGAGATCTCCAACGGCGACCGAGACGTCGGCGCCGCCGTGCTGGACCGCGTTCGTGACGAGATTCTCCAGCATCTCCTGGAGGAGCGTTCTGTCTGCTCTCACCCGTCTGTCGGTCTCGACCGTGTACGTCGCGCCGTTGGTCTCGACGGTCTGCCAGCACGCCTCGGCGACGTTCGCGAGTTCGACCGACTCCACGCCGCGCTTGTCGCTCTCCTTTCTGGCCAGCGCCAGGGTCTCGTCGGCTAGCTCTATGCCCCGTTCGACGGCGGTGATCGCGGCCCCCACTCGGTCGTCTTCCGCGTCGTCCTGCACCGCCCGGAGCTTGCCGACGGCGACGTTCAGCGGACTCTGGAGGTCGTGGCTGATCGCCTCGACCACCCGCTCCAGCCGGGTGTTCTGCCGTTCGAGTTCCTGCGCGCGGGCGACGAGGTCGAACGCGGTCTCGACGTGTCCGATGAGGATCTCGGCGAGGTCGACCTCGGACTGGTCGAAGCCGCCGGGCTCGTCGTCGGCGATCGTAACGACACCGTGTCTCCCGATAGGCAGGTACATCGTCGCGCGGACGTCCCCCCGGTCGATGTCGTCGTCGAGTTGCATTATATCGTCGTAGATGATAGTCTCCTGCTCAGAGAACGCGAGACCAGCGGTCGGTTCGCCGACGTCGTAGACGGGTCGTCGCCCGCCCAACTCCTCGGTGATCTCCTCGCTGACCCGGGTCGGAACGAGTTCGTCGTCGTCGTTCCGTCGCCGGATGACGACGTACGGGAATCCGAGCGCCTCTTTGGCGGCGTCGACCGTGATCTGGAGGATATCCGCCTCGTCGTCTGCGGTCACCAGCCGCTCGATCGCCTCGTGAAGCGCCCTGAGCCGGGTTTCCCGTCGCTTCTGCTCGGTGATGTCCTGCGTGAACCCGACGACGCTTTTGACGGTGCCCTCGTCGTCGAAGACCGGTTCGCCGTTGGTACAGACCCAGCCGGGGTCGCCTTCTCCCCGTCGGATGCGGTACTCGGTCCTGACCGACTCGCCGTTCGACATGCGCTCCATGGCGTCTCTGGTGATCTCGCGGTCCTCCGGGTGAACGCCGTTCACGAAGTCTCGCGGGTTCTCCCGGATCGCCTCGACCGACCGGTCCCAGACCTCCTCGTACCCGGAGATGAAGCGCAGTTCTTCCCAGTCGCGGTCGAACATCCACACGCACTGCGACGTGCTCTCGGCGAGGGTCTGGAGCCGGCGCCGGGTCCGTTTCGCATCTCTGGTAGACCGGTACTGCTCGACGGCGTTTTCGACCCGGTTGGCGAGGAGTTCGTACTGTTCGGTGCCGGTTCGCTTTCGCAGGTAGTCCGTCGCCCCTTCCGAGATCGCCTCGCTGGCGACCTCCTCGCTCCCCTTTCCGGTAAAGAGAACGAAGGGGAGGTCGGGGCGACGCTTCCGGACGGCTTGGAGAAACTCGATCCCGTTCCGACCGGGCATATCGTAGTCGGAGACGATACAGTCGAACTCGCCCGCAGAGAGGTCGTCTAACGCCTCGCCGGCACTCGTCGCCGACTCGACGCTGAACCGGTCGTTTTCGCGCTCGAGGAACGTCGCGACCAGCTGGGTGAAACTCCGGTCGTCGTCCACGTGGAGAACACGAACTGGAGGGTCACCCTCGGCCATCGTTATCGAGACTGCCAACGTCTGAAGGGTAATATCCCCGCGGGGAGTTGCGGCTCACAAAACTACGCGATACCTATTTACACCGCTGTCGTCCGGGCGGTCTGTCGCGTCGACTCCCGGATACGGCGAGATGCGCCCCGACCGTCCCGGACGATAGGATCAGACGACTGGAACAGCGATCCGCGCTGAACCGCGCCGACTCGTCGGTGATCCGACGCGACGTGGCTCTGGCCGATAGCCTCGTCGCTTGCTTGTCCCCGACACCCTCTCGACGTCAACTTCCCGAGGAGTCGGTCGAAGCGCTGTCGTCCCGCGGTTCAACTACGGGTCACTCCGGACGCTTTCCGGTCACCACCCGCGTCCCGGCCACGCCCTTCGGCTGCCCGCGTTCAACGCCTCGGTGACGTCGCCGCGTCGGAGCCAGTCTACTCGTCACTCCCGACGAGGCCGGCGCGTCTGCCTCGCGCACCGCCGGTCGTAGCGTTCCTCCAGCAGGTCCAGTGAGACGCCCATCCGGTCGGGGACCGGCAGTTCACACGACGTTCGCCCGGCCACGTAGTGGTCGCAGCCGCCGTACCGAGCATCTGGATCGACCCGGTGTTCGTGAGACGCTCTCCGGTGACGCGGGCGACCCGAGCCGTCCCGCACTCAGTCCTCTTCGAACACCATCTCTGCGATGACGCGGCGGGGGTTCTCGTCGTCGTCGTCTTCGTACTTGTATCGGGTGTCCTCCTCCTCGTCGACCGTGGCGGTGTGTGAGCCGTCGCAGTAGGGATAGTCGTTCGACAGTCCGCACATACAGAGATGAACGCTGCCGCCCTGCTCCTCCAGTTTGTCCTCGTCGATGAGTTTCGGACCGGTCGCGTCGTGGGTTATCTCTCGTGACACGACGTATCAATAGTGAGGGAGAAACAAAAAGTGTGGGTCGACAACACGTATCGCTATCTGGCCCGTCGTCCGTCGCGCCAATGTATCCGTTCTGTCAACCCGCCGCTCGTCACGACGACCGCGTTCCAGCAGATACTCCGAGTGCTGTACCGCTCGCACACATCGAATCTCTCCCGACGACGCCGGCGCGTCTGCTCCTCACTCCGCTGGTCGTAGCGTTCCTCCAGCAGGTCCAGTGAGACGCCTATCCGGCCGGAGACCAGCAGTTCACACGACGTTCGCCCCGTCACGGGGAGACCCACCGCTGGTCGCAGAGCCGGAGCCCCCCGCCTCGCGCGCCCGACGTCGACTGGCCGAAGTCCGGAGTCGACGCTCGCGACGAGACGGGCCGGGAACAGTCTGTCTGCCCGAAGTCCTCCGGTCAGAGTTCCGGCTCGACCGTCTCGAAGCGTCGTGCGAGGCGTGTCTTCGGCCTCTTGCTCCCCGGACGGTATCGATTGGTGGTGTTGAATAGGTCCAGTCTCGACGGCGGCGTCGTAGAGTGCCGACAGTTCGTGGACTCGACGCAGTGGCGCCGCTCTGTTCGTGTCGACCGAATTCGAGTGGGTCCTCTCGCCGAGCCGCGCGAAGAGCCGATCGACCTCCGCTCACGTCTGAACAGAGGGGTTCGAGATTGCGGAGCGAGGGCGTGACGCCCCGGAACTGCGCTGGCCGGGATTTGAACCCGGGTTGTGACCATGGCAAGGTCACGTGATACCACTACACTACCAGCGCGCCTCGACACTCACAGAGGTGGTAGTGCGAGTAAAAAGCGTTCCGGAACGGGGGCAGATACCTCCGGTACATAGCAGTATATACCCCGGGCAGAGATCAGCCCTGTCGTGCGCGACGGCGAGCTCCGGGCAGTCGCGGTACTCGGGTCGGTTCACTTCGCCCAGCACGTCTTCCGCATCCTCCCGCCGCTGCTCCCGGTGCTGGCGCTCTCGCTCGGCTACCCACTCTGGCAACTCGGCACGCTCGTGAGTCTCTACTTCGCGGGGTCGGGGGTCGGACAGGCGCCGGTGGGTGTCCTCGCCGACCGGTACGACCGCCGGCTAATCGTCCCGCCGAGTGTCGCCGCGATGGGCGTCGGCTACCTCGCCGTCGCCGCCGCGCCGCGGGTCCCCGACCCGACCGCTGTCGCCGCCGTCGTCGCGGGTGTATCGCTGACGACCGGCTTTCTCGTGATGTGTGCGGGCTCGCTCGTCGCGGGCTTGGGCGCGAGCGCGGTCCACCCCTGTGGCTACCCGCTGGTCGTCGCGAACGCCCCGCCGGGACGCGAGGGGCGGGCGCTCGGGGTGTGGGGAAGCGCCGCGAAGCTGGGCGACGCCGCCGCGCCGCTGGCGATCGCGGGGTTCGTACTCGTCCTGTCCTGGAGCGAGGTCTTCGTGCTGTTCGGCGTCGTCGGGCTGGCGTACGGCGCGGCGCTCGTCCCGGCGCTGTCGTCAGAGCTGGTCGACACCCGGCCCGGGCGCGACCGGGCAGCGGCAGACGGTGCCGAACCGTCGACTAGCGACTCCGGCACGCGGGGTGCGTCGAGCGCACCGACCGACCGGCGGCGCTACGCCTACCCGTTCGTCGCGCTGCTGGTGTTTTTCATCGCGCGGGCGTTCTCAGAGAAGGGGCTGAAGGCGTTTCTTCCGACCTTTCTCGTCACGGTCTACGGCTACACGCTCACCGCCGGCCGGTGGACCCTTCCGGCCGAGTCGCTCGCCGACGTGTACTTCACCGTCGTCTTCGTCGTCGCCGCCGGGACAGTGCTGGTCACCGGTCGGCTGGTCGACCGATTCGACCCGCGAGCGGTGTTGATCGGGCTGTTCGCCGCCGCGACGGGCACGTTGGGGGTACTCGCGACGACGGCACTCTCGCCGCTGGCGCTGCTCGCGGTGCTCGCGGTGCTGGGCGCGACCAACTGGGGCTGGGTGCCGGCCCGGGACGCGATCATGAGCGAGATCGCACCGCCGTCACACGAGGGCCGGACGTTCGGCTACCTCCACACCGTGAGCCACCTGTTCAGCGCCGTCGCGCCGGTGGGGATCGGGCTAGTCGCCGGCGCGACGACGCTGCGAGGGAGCTTCCTCGTACTCGCGGCGGTGATGGTCGTCGCGGTCGTCGCCATCGGGGTGCTGTTCAGCGACCGGGTGTACCGGCCGGCGACGGCGCCCGAGCCCGCCGGAGACGCCCGTGACACGCCGTGACGCGCCTGCGGACGAGTCGCTATCCTTTTCACCGTGGATCGGAAACTGCAGGCTACAGTCTGGTGACAGACGCGGACGGGATCCGGCAATGACGCACACCGTACTCGTCCCGTCCTCGCTGGTCCGGGAGGCCGAGTCGAAGCGCGACGCGACCCAGAAGGTGGGTCAGATCGCACGCGCTGCGACGGTCTACCGGGTCGACCGCCTCGTCGTCTACCCCGACCGGGAAGGCGAGCGGGGCCGGTTCGAGGACGGGTTCGTCGCGACGGTGTTGCGGTACGCGGCGACGCCGCCGTACCTCCGAAAGGAGGCGTGGGGCGTCCGTGACGAACTGGAGTACGCTGGCGTCCTGCCGCCCCTCTGCGTCTCGTCACAGACCGGCTCCGGACCGGAGCGTCCGGGGTCGTTAACACAGGGAATCGTGACCGAGGTCGGACCTGAGGACCGCGTTCGGGTCACTTGCGGGATGCAACACCCGATCTCCCTCCACGCGCCCGGTACGGCGCTCTCGGAGGGAGAGCGCGTCGTCATCAGGGTCTCTTCCAGAGAACCGGTCCGCGCGCGCATCGTCGACGAGCCCCCACCGGGGCCGACGGTGCGAGAGCAGGACCTGTCGGCGGCGCTCGGAGCGGCGGACGCGGGGCTGCGTATCGCGGCCTCGCGCCACGGCTCGTCGCTCACGGCCGGCCACCTGGCCAGCCTGCCGGGCCCCGACGGCGACTTCACCGTCGCCTTCGGCGCGCCCGAACGGGGGCTGCCGGCGATCCTCGACCTATCGGTCGAGGCCGTGAGCGCGGGCGAGTCCACGGGTGGATTCGACCGCTGGCTCAACACGGTTCCGAACCAGGGGAGCGAGGTGGTGCGAACCGAAGAAGCGGTGTTCGCGACACTCTCGCCCCTCACGCTCCCACAGGAGGAGAAGTAGATGCCACAACCAAGCACGCCACGCAAAGGCTCGCTGGGCTTCGGCCCGCGCTCACGCGCAGCGTCGGAGGTGCCACGTGTACGCTCGTGGCCCGACGACGACGGCGCACCGGCGCTCCAGGGCTTCGCCGGCTACAAGGCCGGGATGACCCACGTCGTCCTCGTCAACGACGACGCCTCGTCCCCGCGCGAGGGGATGGAGGAGTCCGTGCCGGTGACCGTCGTCGAGACGCCGCCGATGCGCGCGGTCGGCCTGCGAGCCTACCGAGACACGTCGTACGGTCTAAAGCCGGCGACGGAGGTCTGGACCGACGAGTTCCACGAGGAACTCGACCGGGCCGTCGACCTGCCGTCGTCGGAGTCGTTCGAGAGTGACGCGGATGACCTGCGCGAACTGGTCGCCGCCGACGAGGTGGCAGACCTGCGCGCGATCACCCACACGGTGCCCGCGACGCTCGCGAACGTCCCGAAGAAGCGCCCGGACGTCATGGAGACCCGCGTCGGCGGGGGCTCGCTCGACGAGCGCCTCGAGTTCGCGCTCGACCTGCTCGAAGACGGCGGCGAACACGCCATGTCGGACGTCTTCCGCGCGGGCGAGTACACGGACGTCCACGGCGTCACGAAGGGCAAAGGGACGCAGGGGCCGGTCAAGCGCTGGGGCGTCCAGAAGCGAAAGGGGAAACACGCCCGGCAGGGGTGGCGCCGACGCATCGGCAACCTCGGCCCGTGGAACCCCTCGCGCGTCCGCTCGACGGTCCCCCAGCAGGGACAGACGGGCTATCACCAGCGAACTGAACTGAACAAGCGTCTGATCGCCATGGGCGACGACGCCGAGGCCTCCGTGGACGGCGGGTTCGTCGGCCACGGCGAGGTGGACGGTCCCTACGCGTTGATCAAAGGGTCCGTCCCCGGCCCGGACAAGCGCATCCTGCGCTTCCGCCCCGCGGTCAGGCCGAACGACCAGCCGCGCCTCGACCCCGAGGTGCGCCACGTCTCGACGGCGTCGAACCAGGGGAACTCGTAGATCCAGATGAACGCCACAGTACGCGACCTGGACGGCGGCGAGGCGGGCGAGGTCGA
Organism: Haloferacaceae archaeon; assembly: GCA_042217165.1. Lineage (GTDB taxonomy): Archaea > Halobacteriota > Halobacteria > Halobacteriales > Haloferacaceae > A07HB70. The sequence continues at coordinate 14,650 of JBDGTD010000063.1, forward strand.
CCTCCCCGCCGCGTTCGAGACGGTCGTCCGCCCGGACCTCATCCGGCGGGCCGTCTCCGTCGCCCAGGCAAACCGAAAACAGCCGTACGGATCGGACCCTCTCGCCGGCATGCGGACGCCGGCCGAGTCGCCAGGGTCGGGCCGCGGGATGGCACACGTCCCCCGACAGAACGGGCAGGCGCGACGCGTCCCGCAGGCGGTCAAGGGCCGGAAGGCCCACCCGCCGAAGGCCGAGAAAGAGCAGAGCAAGGGCCTCAACCGCAAGGAGCGAAAGCTCGCCACGGAGGCGGCGCTCGCGGCGACGACGGACGCCGAGACGGTGCGCGAGCGCGGCCACCGGTTCGACGACGGCGTCGACCTGCCGCTCGTGCTCTCCGACGAGTTCGAGACGGTCAACCGCACCCAGGAGGTCGTCGACGTCCTCGAGGCGCTGGGCGTCCACGCGGACGTCGAGCGCGCCGACGAGGGCCGGACGCGACGGGCCGGGCGCGGGACGACCCGCGGGCGGACCTACCGCGAGCCGACCTCTATCCTCTTCGTCACGAGCGACGAGCCGTCCCGCGGGGCGCGCAACCTCGCGGGCGCGGACGTGACGACGGGGTCGGAGGTCAACGTCGAGGACCTCGCGCCGGGCGGCGACCCGGGGCGGCTGACGATTTTCACCGAGTCCGCGCTGGCGGAGGTGGCAGAGCGATGAGTTCCGACGCACGCGGTGCGCGCGTCGACCCCACGGCGCTCACCGGAGGTGACCGCCGATGAGCCTGATCCACCACCCGCTGGTGACGGAGAAGGCGATGAACGAGATGGACTTCGAAAACAAACTCCAGTTCATCGTCGATCTCGACGCGGCCAAGCCCGAGATCGCCGAGGCCGTCGCCGAGCGCTACGACGTGGCCGTCGAGTCGGTCAACACGCAGGTGACGCCGCAGGGCGAGAAGAAGGCGACCGTCCGACTGAGCGACGACGACGAGGCGCAGGAAGTCGCCTCGCGTATCGGGGTGTTCTGAGATGGGACGCAGGATCAGAGGACAGAAACGCGGGCGAGGCTCCCCGACGTTCCGGGCGCCGTCGCACCGCTACAAATCCGAACTGTCGCACAAGCGCGCGGAGCGCGACGACGAGACCGTCGACGGCGAGGTCGTCGACATCGAACACGACCCGGCGCGGTCGGCGCCGATCGCCGCCGTCGAGTTCGAGGACGGCGACCGACGACTCGTCCTCGTCCCGGAAGGGGTCGCGACGGGCGACCGGATCCAGGTCGGCGTCTCCGCGGAGATCAAGCCGGGCAACACGCTCCCGCTGGCGGAGATCCCGGAGGGCGTTCCGGTCTGTAACGTCGAGCGCCAGCCGGGCGACGGCGGGAAGTTCGCCCGCGCCTCGGGCGTCTCGGCCCAGCTTCTGACCCACGACCGCAAGGTCGCGGTCGTGACGCTGCCGAGCGGCGAGGTCAAGCGGCTGAACCCGTCGTGTCGCGCGACCGTCGGGGTCGTCGCGGGCGGCGGGCGGACGGAGAAGCCGTTCGTCAAGGCCGGGAACAAGCACCACAAGATGAAAGCGCGTGGCACGAAGTGGCCCCGCGTGCGCGGCGTCGCCATGAACGCCGTCGACCACCCGTTCGGTGGCGGCGGCCGCCAGCACCCCGGCCAGCCAAAGTCCGTCTCGCGGAACGCGCCGCCGGGGCGGAAGGTGGGCGACATCGCGTCGAAGCGAACCGGCAGCGGGAGGTCTACGAACGAATGAGCTCCGAGTACCGAACCGGCCGCGAGGGTGAGTTCACCTACCGCGGCCACACGCTCGACGAGCTCCAGGCGATGGAGCTCGACGAGGTCGTCGAACTGCTGCCCGCCCGCGCGCGGCGAACCATCGACCGGGGGCTCTCCGCCCAGCACGAGAAGCTGCTGGCCGAGGCCCGCGAGGCCACCGCCGAGGAGACGGCCGACGACCCGATCCGGACGCATCTGCGGGACACCCCGATCCTCCCCGAGTTCGTCGACCTGACGTTCGAGGTGTACACCGGGTCGTCGTTCGAGCGCGTCCGGGTCCAGCCAGAGATGATCGGCCACTACCTCGGCGAGTTCCAGCTCACGCGCACGACCGTCGAGCACGGACAGGCGGGCATCGGCGCCACCCGGTCCTCGAAGTTCGTGCCCCTCAAATAATGGGAATCAACTACAGCGTCGAGGCCGACCCCGACACGACCGCGCGAGCGATGCTCCGGGAGCGGCCCATCAGCCTGAAGCACAGCAAGGCAGTCGCCCGCCAGATCAAGGGAAAGACGGTGACAGACGCCGTCGAGTATCTCGAAGCCGTCGCCGCCGGCGAGCGCTCGGTCCCGTTCAAGCAGCACAACACGGGCGTCGGGCACCGCTCGGACATCGACGGCTGGGACGCCGGCCGGTATCCGGAGAAGGCCAGCGAGGCGCTCATCGACCTGATCGAGAACGCCTCGGGCAACGCCACGGAGCAGGGATTCGACGCCGACGAGATGGTGATCGCCCACGTCGCGCCGCACAAGGTCGGCGAACGGCAGGGCCGCAAGCCACAGGCGTTCGGCCGCGCGGGTGCGTGGAACACTACGCTCTGTGACGTCGAGATAGTCCTGGAGGAGCCCGGGTCCGAGGGGGTAGACGTCTGATGGCGGACGAACACCAGTTCATCGAGGACGGCCTCCAGCGCTCGCAGATAGACGAGTTCTTCGCGGACGAACTCGGTCGCGCCGGCTACGGCGGGATGGACGTCGCGAAGACGCCGATGGGCACACAGATCGTGCTGAAAGCCGAGAAGCCCGGCATGGTGATCGGCAAGGGCGGCAAGAACATCCGGAAGGTCACGAGCGAGCTCGAGGAGCGCTTCGACCTCGACGACCCCCAGATCGACGTCCAGGAGGTCGACGAGCCGGACCTGAACGCCCAGATCGTCGCCGACCGGCTGGCGAACGCCCTCGAGCGTGGCTGGTACTTCCGCAAGGCCGGCCACACGACGATCGACCGGATCATGGACGCTGGCGCGCTGGGCGCCGAGATCGTCCTGAGCGGCAAGGTGACCGGGGCGCGCTCCCGCGTCGAGAAGTTCAACCGGGGCTACATCAAGCACAACGGCGAGCCCGCCTCCGAGGTCGTCGACGAGGGCCAGGGCGTCTCCGTGATGAAACTCGGCACCATCGGGGTGACGGTGAAGATCATCCCGCCGGGCGCCGAGCTGCCGGACGACTTCACCATCGCCGAGGACGCCGAGATCGAGGCCGTCGAGCAGACCGCGGCCGACGAGGGCGTCGAGGCGCTGCTTGCGGAGTCCGAGGCGGAAGACGGCGACGACGCGGCCGACGCGGACGCCGAGGGCGACACGCCCGACTTCGCCGAGGAGGCTGTCGAGACGCCGACCGCCGACCCCACCGAGGTCGTCGACGAGGAGGTCGTCGAGGAGGTCGTCGAGGAGACCGGCGAGGAGCCGGTCGCCACGGGCGATGCCGACTCTGGGCCCGAACCCGGGTCCGGGTCCGAACCGGAAGCGCTCGACGAGGAGGTCGAGGCAGAGGCCGCCGACCTCGTCGCCGAGATGGACGACACAGACGAGGAGGGTGACGAGGAGTGATCCTCCACGCCGAGGAGATTCGCGACATGACGCCCGCCGAGCGCGAGGCCGAACTCGCGGAACTCGAGACCGAACTCCTCAACGCCCGCGCCGTGCAGTCGGCGGGCGGCGCCCCGGACGACCCGGGGCGGATCGGCGAGCTTCGCCGGACCATCGCGCGGGTCAAGACGATCCAGCGCGAGGAAGGCGACCTCGACGAGGCGGAGGGGAACGACCAGTGACGCTCTCGCCCGAGACGCTGCCGCGACACGAGCTCTGTGGCCTGCAGGTGCGGGTCGCGAGCGCCCCGAACCCCGACCTCGTCGGGGTCTCCGGGCGGGTGGTCTGCGAGACGCAGAACACGCTCGTGGTGGCGGCTCGGGCGGGAGCGCGCGACCGACGGGTCCCGAAAGCCGGCTCGGTCTTCGAGTTCGAACTCGGACCGGCCACGCTCGGGACGGATGAAGCCGCCGCACGGCGAGAGCCGGCGGGGACCGCGACGGACCGCTCTCCGGAGCGCACCGGCGCGGCCCACGTTACGGTGGACGGGGGGCGCCTGCTCTCGCGCCCCGCCCGGCGGACAGAAGACGGACCAACACCAGACGGAGACGATAGATGGCGCTAGGACTCGACGTACCGAACCCGGAGACGACCTGTACCGACGCGAACTGTCCGTTCCACGGGAGCCTTTCCGTGCGCGGGCAGACGCTCGAGGGCAGCGTCGCCTCCACATCGATGGACAAGACGGTCGTGATGGAGCGCGAGTACGACGTTCGCGTACCCAAGTACGACCGATACATGAAACGACGGAGCCGCGTACCCGCTCACGCCCCGCCGTGTCTCGACCTCGAGGTCGGCGACACCGTGCGGATCGCAGAGACGCGGCCCCTGTCGAAGACCAAGTCACACGTCGTCGTCGAACGGGTCGACGACGTCGAAGGAGGTGCCTGAGATGCAGGCGCTGAACGCCGACGTCACGCCCGGCCTGGAGCGCGGGTCGCTCGTGCTCTGTGCGGACAACACCGGGGCGAGACAGCTGAAAGTGATCAGCGTCTCGGGCTACGGCGGCACGAAGAACCGGCACCCGAAGGCGGGCGTCGGCGACAAGGTGACCGTCTCGGTCACGAAGGGGACGCCGGAGATGCGGCGGCAGGTGCTGGACGCGGTCGTCGTCCGCCAGCGCAAGCCGATCCGCCGGCCGAGCGGCCAGCGCGTCAAGTTCGAGGACAACGCGGGCGTCCTCATCGACGACGTGGGCGAGCCCCGCGGCACCGAGATCAAAGGTCCCGTCGCGCGCGAGGTCGCGGAGCGCTTCGGGAGTATCGCCAGTACCGCGACGATGATAGTATGACCTCGAAACAGCCACGAACGCAGCGCAAGCGGCGCCGCGAGGCGCCGCTGCACGAGCGGCACAGCCAGGTCCGCGCGACGCTGTCCGACGACCTCCGCGAGGAGTACGGCCAGCGCTCCGTTCGCGTGAACGAGGGCGACACCGTCGAGGTGATGCGCGGCGACCACGCCGGCGAAGACGGCGAGGTGGTCGCGGTCGACCTGCGGGCCGAGACCGTCCACGTCGAGGAGGTCACCGTCGAGAAGACCGACGGCGAGGAGGTCCCCCGACCGCTCGACGCCTCGAACCTCCGCGTGACGGACCTGAACCTCGAAGACGACCGGCGCGAGGCGCGCCTGGAGGAGAGCGATGAGTAACCACCAGAAGCGCCTGTCGGTGCCGAACTCCTGGCCCGTCGAGCGCAAGGAGTCGACGTTCACCGTGAAGGCCGACGCCGGCCCGCACGGCGAGTCGGGCGTCCCGCTGGTGATCCTCCTGCGGGACGTCCTCGGCTACGTCGACGACCGCAAGGAGGCGCGCTACGCCCTCTCGCAGGGCAGCGTCCTCGTCAACGGCGACCCCGCCCGCGACGAGAGCCGCCCGATCGGGATGTTCGACATCCTCAGCTTCGAGCAGCGCGGCGAGCAGTTCCGCGTGTTCCCCGACGAGGGCGGTCGGCTGGCGCTGACCCCCATCGACGCCGAGGCGGCGTCGAGTCGGCTGGGCAAGATCGTCGGCAAGCGGCAGGTCACCGGCGGCGAGTTCCAGCTCACCCTGCACGACGGGACGACGATCCAGCTTCCGGGCGACGAGGTCGCCGACTACGGCGCCGGCGACTCGCTCGTCCTCGACAACGAGACCAAAGACGTCGTCGCGCAGTTCCCGTTCGAGGAGGGCGCGATGGTGACCGCGGTCGACGGCGAACACGCGGGCGACATCGGCACGGTCGCAGAGATCGTCGTCACCCCCGGCTCGGGCGAGAACATCGTCCAGGTCGACCAGGACGACGAGCGGTTCGCGGGCGACGGGTTCGAGACGGTCGCGAGCTACGTCGTCGTCATCGACGAGAACTTCCTCGGAGGTGCGGAATGAGCTCCGACTCGACGGCCGGCGGCGGCGAGTCGCCGGAGTCCGACCCGGAGTTCCACGAGATGCGCGAGCCCAGAGTCGAGAAGGTCGTCGTCCACATGGGCGTGGGCGAGGGCGGGCGCGAACTCGCGGACGCCGAGGACATCCTCGCCGAGGTGGCGGGGCAACGGCCGGTCCGCACGCAGGCCAAGCGGGCGGTCGGCGAGTTCGGCATCCGCAAGGGCGACCCCATCGGCGCGAAGGTCACCCTGCGCAACGACGACGCCCGCGCGTTCCTCGAGACGGCGCTGCCCCTCGCGGACCTGCGGCGGTCGCAGTTCGACGAGACGGGCAACTTCTCGTTCGGAGTCGAGGAGCACACGGCCTTCCCGAGCCAGGAGTACGACCCTCAGATCGGGATCTACGGGCTGGACGTGACGGTGAACCTGACGCGGCCGGGCTACCGGGTGAAAAAGCGCGACCACGCGTCGCGGTCGATCCCGTCGAGTCACCGGCTGACGCCCGAGGACGCCGTCGCGTTCCTCGAAGCTAACTTCGACGTCGAGGTGAGCGGATGAGCGAATCAGAGACACAAGAGACGGGCGAGCACGCGACGCGGCGCACGGACGACCGGCGGAACTGCCGGCGCTGTGGCCGCCCGCAGGGGCTCGTCGGCAAGTACGACATCTTCCTGTGTCGGCAGTGCTTCCGCGAGGTCGCACGAGACATGGGGTTCAGGAAGTACCGATAATGACAGGCAACGATCCACTGGCGAGCGCGCTCTCGGGGCTCGACAACGCGGAGAGTGTCGGCCACCTGAGCCACACGGTAGCGCCCGCCTCGAACGTGATCGGCTCCGTCCTCGAGGTCCTCTACGACAGCGGCTACGTCGGGGGCTTCGAGTTCGTCGACGACGGGAAGTCCGGTCGGTTCGAGGTCGAACTGAAGGGAGCGATCAACGAGTGCGGCGCCGTCAAGCCCCGCTACTCGGTCGGTGCAGACGAGTTCGAGCGCTGGGAGAAGCGGTTCCTCCCGGCTCGCGACTACGGAGCGTTAGTCGTCTCCACCAGCCGGGGCGTCATGAGCCACTACGAGGCCCGCGAGGCGGGTGTCGGCGGCCAGGTGATCGCGTACGTGTACTGATGAAGGAAACAATCGAACTACCGGACGACGTGAACGCCTCCGTCTCCCACCTCGACCTCACCGTCGAGGGGCCGAACGGGACGGTCGAGCGCCGGCTGTGGTACCCGGACGTGACCGTCTCCGTGACGGAGGCGGACGGAACGAGCCACGTGGTCATCGAGAGCGCCGAGGACGACGCCGAGACGACGGCGACGGTCGGCACCTTCGAGAGCCACGTGCGAAACATGGTCCACGGCGTCGTGGACGGGTGGGAGTACGAGATGGAGGTCTTCTACGCCCACTTCCCGATGCAGGTCAGCGTCGAGGACGGCGAGGTCGTCATCGAGAACTTCCTCGGCGAGAAGTCCCCGCGGCGGACGCCCGTGCGCGGCGACACCGAGGTCGAGGTCGACGGCGAGTCCATCTTCGTCCGTGGTCCCGACAAGGAGGCGGTCGGCCAGACCGCCGCCGACATCGAGCAGCTGACGAAGGTCAGCGGGAAGGACACGCGCGTCTTCCAGGACGGCGTCTACATCACCCGCAAGCCCGCCGCGCGAGGTGAGGCGGCGTGAGCGCAGACGACGAGGAGACGGCGCCCGAGTCGCTCGAGGACGTCGCCGGCGTCGGGCCGGCGAAGGCCGACGCGCTCAGCGCGGCCGGCTACGAGGAGGTCGAGGACCTCAAGGCGGCCAGCCAGGCCGAACTCGCCGAGGTCGAGGGCGTGGGCAACGCGCTCGCGGCCCGGATCAAAGCGGAGGTCGGCGGCCTCGAGGTCGCAGAGACCGACGCCGAGGTCGAGGAGGCCGAACCCGAGGCGGTCGAGGAGGCGCCCGACGAGGAGACAGAGACCGAACTCCGCCCCCGCGGACACGCCGACAAGACGCCCGACCTCGACGACGAGACGGCCCGTGCGCTGGCTCAGCGCCACCGCGAGGGCACGCCGGAGTTCCCGCGCCAGGGCCGGCACCAGAAGACCCGCGTGAAAGACACGTGGCGTCGTCCCCGCGGAGGGCTGTCGAAGCAGCGCCGCCGCGTAAAAGGCAAGGGCGCAGTCGTCCAGGCGGGCTACCGCTCGCCGAAAGCGGCCCGCGGCCTGCACCCGAGCGGCTTCGAGGAGGTTCGGGTCCACAACACCGACGACCTCGAGGGCGTCGACCCCGACCGCGAGGCGGTCCGCATCGCCTCGTCGGTCGGCGGGCGCAAGCGCGAGCGTATCGAGGACGTCTGTGCGGACCGCGAGATCCGGGTGCTGAACCCGACCTACGAGGAAGTGGAGGTGTCCGAATGACAGACCTGAGCGCCCAGAAGCGACTCGCGGCCGACGTGCTCGACGTCGGCCAGAGCCGCGTCTGGTTCGACCCCGAGGAACAGGCGGAGATCGCCGAGGCGATCACCCGCGACGACGTGCGGGACCTGGTCGACCAGGGGATCATCCGCGACGAGGAGGCAAAGAAGAACTCGCGCGGCCGGGCACGCGCCAGACAGCAGAAGCGCGACTACGGCCACCAGACGGGGGCCGGCTCCCGGAAGGGAAGTTCCGGCGCCCGTCAGGACGAGAAAGACGACTGGACGAGCCGGATCCGCGCACAGCGCCGGCGGCTCCGCGAACTGCGCGACGGCGGGACGCTGACGCCGACGCAGTACCGCGAGCTGTACAACAAGGCGGGCGGCGGGGAGTTCGACAGCGTCGACCGGCTCGAAGCGTACGCCGAGACCAACTACGACGTCGACATCGAGACCGAAATGGAGGACGAGTAAGATGGCGACCGGACCCCGGTACAAGGTACCGATGCGCCGGCGCCGCGAAGTTCGGACGGACTACGGGCAGCGGTTGCGACTCCTGAAATCCGGGAAGCCACGGCTGGTGGCCCGGGTGAGCAACAGGCACATCAGGGCGCAGCTAGTCAGCCCCGGTCCCGAGGGTGACGAGACACACGCCGCGGCAGAGAGCGCAGACCTCGCCGAGTACGGCTGGGCGGCGCCGACGGGGAACCTCCCGAGCGCCTACCTCACCGGCCTGCTCGCGGGCCAGCGCGCGCTCGCCGCCGGCGTCGAGGAGGCGGTACTCGACATCGGGCTCAACACCGCGACCCCCGGCAACAAGGTGTTCGCGGTTCAGGAGGGGGCGATCGACGCCGGCCTCGAGATCCCGCACAACGAGGCGGTGCTGGCGGACTGGTCGCGGAACCGCGGCGAGCATATCGCGGAGTACGCCGAAGCGTCGGACGAGCCGCTGTACAGCGGCGAGTTCGACGCGACGACGCTCCCCGAGCATTTCGACGAGGTCAGAGAACGCATCATGGAGGACGACAATGAGTGACGGCTGGGAGCCGCGCACGCGGCTCGGCAGGAAGGTACAGGACGGCGACATCGGGTCGATGGAGCAGGCGCTCGACTCCGGGCTCCCGCTGAAGGAGCCGGAGATCGTCGACCAGTTGCTCCCCGGCCTGCAGGACGAGGTGCTGGACATCAACATGGTCCAGCGGATGACAGACTCCGGGCGCCGGGTGAAGTTCCGGTGTGTCGTCGCGATCGGCAACCGCGACGGCTACCTCGGCTACGCCGAGGGCCGCGACGACCAGGTCGGCTCTGCCATCCAGAAGGCCATCGAGGTGGCGAAGCTCAACATCATCCGGGTCGACCGCGGCTCGGGGTCGTGGGAGGACCGCGCGGGCGGCACCCACTCGCTCATCAGAAAGGCCGAGGGCAAGGCCGGCTCCGTCACGGTAGCGGTCATTCCCGCTCCGATGGGGCTGGGGCTGGCTGCCGCGCCGACGGTCCGGCATATCCTCGAACTCGCCGGCATCGAGGACGCGTGGACCAACTCCAACGGCAACACCCGGACGACGGTCAACCTCGCGAAGGCCACCTACAACGCCCTGCGCAACGCCTCGCAGTCCCGAACCCCCCGGCGCGCCCGGCGGGTCCAGCGCGAGGCCGAAGGAGGCGCCGACTGATGCTCGCGCTGGTGCGGCTCCGGGGCGAGATCAACACGCAGGACGCGGTGCGAGACACGCTGGAGATGCTGAACCTCCACGAGGTCAACCACTGTACGCTGGTCCCGGAGACCGAGGCCTATCGGGGGATGGTGGCGAAGGTGAACGACAGCGTCGCGTTCGGCGAGCCGTCGGCCGAGACGGTCGCGACTCTGCTTCGGCGCCGCGGCGAAGCGCTGGAGGGCGACGCCGAGGTGGACGACGCGTGGGTCGCCGACCACACCGACTACGCGGACGTGACCGCGCTGGCCGAGGCGCTAGTCGCAGAGGAGACGACCCTGCGCGAGGCGGGGCTCTCGCCGACGCTCCGGCTCCACCCGCCCCGCGGCGGACACGACGGGGTCAAGCGGCCTGTAGTGGCCGGCGGCGAACTCGGCGGCCACGACGACATCGACGGCCTGCTGGAGGTGATGCGATGACCGACAAGAAGCGCCGCCAGCGCGGCTCGCGCACCCACGGCGGCGGGACACACAAGAACCGGCGTGGCGCCGGCCACCGCGGCGGCCGCGGCGCCGCCGGGCGGGACAAACACGAGTTCCACGGCCACGAGCCGCTGGGCAAGCACGGCTTCTCGCGGCCCGAGGCAGCAAAGGACGACGTGGTCGAGGTCCACGCCCGCGAACTCGACGAGGAGGCGCCGCTGCTCGCGGCAGAGGGTCTCGCCGAGACGGAGGGCACCGCCTACCACGTCGACGCGCGCGACGTCGCAGAGGACGGCCACGAGGTCGACGTCGTGAAGGTACTCGGCGGCGGCCGTGTCGAGGGCGAACTCCACGTCACCGCGGACGCGTTCACCGCGAGTGCGCGCGAGATGATCGAGTCGGCGGGCGGGAGCGTCGCGCTCACGGAGCGCGCCGAGCGCGCCGCAGACGACGCCGACGCCGACGCCGACGCCGACGAGGGACAAGAGGACTAACCCATGGGCTGGAAGGAGGCCGCCGAGCCGGTGCTGACGCGGATGCCCTCGGTCCGGCGCCCGGAGGGGCACGTCCCCTTCAAGCGCAAGCTGGCGTGGACCGTGGGGATCCTCCTGCTGTATTTCTTCCTGACGAACATCCAGCTGTTCGGGCTGGCCGCCGGCCAGTCGAGCGACCTGTTCGGCCGGTTCCGCTCGATCCTCGCCGGGGCGCAGGGCTCGATCCTTCAGTTGGGTATCGGCCCGATCGTCACGGCGTCGATTGTCCTCCAACTCCTGGGCGGCGCCGACCTCCTCGGCCTCGACACCGACGACCCCCGCGACCAGATCCTCTACCAGGGTCTCCAGAAGCTGCTGGTGGTCGTGATGATCTGTCTGACCGGCCTGCCGATGGTGTTCGCCGGAGGATTCCTCCCCGCGGACCCGGCGGTCGGACAGGCCCTGGGGATCGGGACGACGGGCGTCAAGTCGCTCATCTTCCTCCAGATCGCCGTGGGAGGGATCTTGATCCTGTTCATGGACGAGATCGTCTCGAAGTGGGGAGTCGGGTCCGGGGTCGGGCTGTTCATCATCGCCGGCGTCTCCCAGAGCCTCGTCGGCGGCCTGTTCAGCTGGCAGGGGCTGGGCGGCGCGCGCGGCTTCTTCCCGACGTGGATCGCGATCCTGACCGGCCAGCAGTCGGTCCCCTCGCCGCTCACGGCAGAGGGGATCCAGCAGATCTTCCTCGGACAGGGACAGCTGCTGGCGATGCTGACGACGGTCGCCATCTTCGCAATCGTCGTCTACGCCGAGTCTGTGCGGGTCGAGATTCCGCTCAGCCACGCCCGGGTCAAGGGGGCCCGCGGACGGTTCCCGGTGAAGCTCATCTACGCGAGCGTCCTGCCGATGATCCTCGTTCGCGCGCTGCAGGCGAACATCCAGTTCGTCGGTCGGATTCTCAACTCCCAGCTCCGGTCGATGCCGGTCTGGCTCGGGGTGTACAACGCGAACGGCCAGCCGGTCAACGGGCTGTTCTACTACCTCGCGCCGATACAGAGGCCCGGCGACTGGATGTGGTTCGCGGCCGGAACCACGGCGGAGCCGTGGCAGATCGCCATCCGGGTGGCTATCGACCTGACGTTCATGCTGGTCGGAGGCGCGATCTTCGCGGTGTTCTGGGTCGAGACGACCGGGATGGGGCCGGAATCGACGGCCGAGCAGATACAGAACTCCGGAATGCAGATCCCCGGCTTCCGGCGCAACCCACAGGTGATAGAGAAGGTGATGGAGCGGTATATCCCGCAGGTGACCGTCCTCGGCGGAGCGCTGGTCGGGCTGTTGGCGGTGCTCGCCAACATGCTCGGCACCATCGGCTCCGTCTCAGGGACGGGCCTCCTGCTGACGGTGTCTATCACCTACAAGCTCTACGAGGAGATCGCAGAAGAGCAGCTGATGGAGATGCATCCGATGATGCGCCAGATGTT
>JBDGTD010000015.1:0-27029 GCA_042217165.1 Haloferacaceae archaeon
ACCGACCAGCCGACGGTGATGCCGACGACGGTCACCACCGACAACAGCAACAGCAGAGGCGCGCCGACGCGCAGGAAGTCGGAGAAGCGATAACCCCCGGGGCCGTAGACGAACAGGTTGGTCTGGTAGCCGACAGGCGAGATGAACGCGGTGGAGGCCGCGAACGTCACCGCGAGGACGAACGCGAACGGGTCAGCGCCGACGTCGCGCGCGGCGGCGACGGCGACGGGGAGCATCAGGACGACGCTCGCGTTGTTGCTCACCACCGCCGTGACGAGCGCGGTCGTCATGTAGAACACCCAGAGGACGCCGATGGGTGGGAGGACGGTCGCCGTCTCCGCGACGAGGCTCCCGAGGAGGGCGGCGGCGCCGGACTGCTCCAGCGCGATGCCGAGCGGAATGACGCCCGCGAGCAGGAAGATCACCTGCCAGTCGACCGTCTCGTACAGCCCCTGTGGCCGGATGACGCCGCTCAGCACCATCACGACGACGCCGGCGAGGGCGCTCGCGACGATGTCGAGGAGGCCGAGGGCGGGCAGGGCGACGACACCGAGGATGGTCGCGACGGCGACCGGGGCCTTCTCGCGGCGGTAGTCCGGGTCGTCCACCTCGTGGGCGACGATGAACTCCCGGGTCGCGGCGAGGCGGTCGATGCTCGACGCCGGCCCCTGGACGAGGAGCGTGTCACCCACCTGCACCGCGACGTCCTCCATCCGGTCGCGGACGAGCGTCCCGTGCGAGCGGAAGGCGAGGACGGTGGCGTCGAACCGCTGGCGGAAGGTCGCGCTGGCGAGGGACTCGCCGACGAGGAAGGAGCCGGAGGGGACGACCACCTCGACGAGCGTCCGCTCCTCGTCGGCCTCGCCGAGGTCCGGCTCCGTGGGCGTCCCGACGACGCTCAGACCGTCGAGGTCCACCACCTCCGCGAGGGTGTCACGCGCGGCGCGGAGGCGGAGGCGGTCGCCGACTCGCAGTTCCTTGCGCGCGAGCGGTTCGCCGAACGTCCGGCCGTCGCGCACGAACTGGACCACGTCGACGTCGGCCTCGGGGGCGTCGGCGTGGCCGAACGCGGCGGCTACCGTCTCGCCCACCAGCGGCGAGTCGGGGTCGACCACCACCTCGGTGAGGTAGTCGTCGACGTCGTACTCCTCCAGATACCCTTCGCCGGCGGGCACCCGCTCGGGCGTCAGCCAGACGCCGACGGTGAGGAGGTAGGCGGCGCCGACGAGGAGGACGACGGCCCCGAGCCACGTGAACTCGAACATCGAGAACCCGCGGCCGATCAGCCGCTCCGCGGTGGCCGAGGCGAGGATGTTCGTCGAGGTGCCGATGAGCGTGAGCATCCCGCCGAGCATCGAGACGTAGGAGAGCGGGAGCAGGAGCTTCGACGGCGACACCCCACCCTCGTGGGCGAGGTCGGAGACGACGGGGACGAGGATGGCGACCACCGGCGTGTTGTTGATCACACCCGAGACGGGGCCGGCGACGCCGATGGTCGCGAGGAGCTGTTTGAACTGACTCGGGCCCGCGAACGCGCGCATCCGGTTCCCGAGCGTCTGGACGACGCCCGTCCGGCCGAGGCCGGCGCTCAGGATGAGCATCGCGAGGACGGTGATCGTCGCGGGGCTGGAGAAGCCGCTGATACCCTCGGCGGGCGAGACACCGGTCCACGGCTCCAGCACGATGAGGAGGACGGCCGACAGGATCGCGGTCACGTCGACCGGGAGCGCCTCGGTGACGAAGAGGACGAGGGCGAGCGCCACCACCCCGAGGACGACGGCCATCTCCGTGGTGACCGTGAACTGGAGCGGGAGGAGGTGGTCGCACACGGCCGGTGACGGGGTGCGCGGGTTTAAAATCGCCGGGGGTTCTACGGCCACCATGGCAAAGTACTCCACCGGCGGAGGCGGCGGGGGAGGCGACGGCGAGAGCTGCGAGCTCTGCGGTCGCGACTCCACGAGCCTCCGGACGGCGAACGTCGCCGGAGCGGAGCTGCTCGTCTGTGCCGACTGTGCGCCACACGGCGAGAGCGACACCAGGGGCGGAGGGAGCAGGCGGTCCGGGGGCGGACAGGACGGCCAGGACAGCCAGGACGGCGAGCCTAGCCGCAAGAAACGCGCCGCCCAGAACACGGCGCGGATCTACGACGCCGGCCGCGGCGACTCGAAACACTGGGAGGAGGAGGGCACAGACTACGAGGACGACCGCCTCCCGTATCTCGTGAGCGACTACGGCGAGCGCGCCGAGGCCGCGCGACAGGACGCCGGCCTCACCGTCGAGGAACTCGCCGCGGAGCTACCCCTCGACGAAGACGACGTCCTCGCGGTCGAGCAGGGACGGGCGGCCCGCGCCGGCGTCGGCGGGTCGGTGGTCGAGGCGCTGGAGGAGCGCCTCGGCGTCACGCTCGTCGACGAGGCCGAGTAGTTTTGAGCGATGCCCCCCGACCGTGAGAGCGTGCCCCAGCACTCGCGCGCGCCTGCCGAGCCCGAGGTCCGGGAGTTCGAGACCACCGTCGTGGCCGTCGACGGCTCCGACGTCCGACTCGCCGAGACGTACTTCTACCCCGAAGGAGGCGGCCAGCCCGCCGACCGCGGGACTGTCGGGGGAGTCTCCGTCGAGGGGGTCGTGAGCGAGGCGCAGCCCAACGGCGCCGCGGACGCCGACGGATCGGGCGTCGTCCACCGGCTCTCGGAGCCGCCGGCGTTCGCCCCTGGCGACACGGTCGTCGGCGTCGTCGACGACGCCTTCCGGACGTACTGCGCCCGCGCCCACACGGCGAGTCACGTCCTCTACGGCGCGGGTCGGCGGCTCTTCGAAGCCCTGGGCTACGGCGGCTTCGACATCGGCGAGGAGACGGTACGGGTCGACCTCGCGACCCCGACCGAGGTGGACGACGACCTGCTCGTCGACCTCGAGCGCCTGACCAACCGTGCGGTCTGGGAGTCGCGCGCGGTGACGTGGGAGCAGGTCCCGGCCGACGAGGCCCGGGGGCGCGAGGAGGTGGCGTTCAACGACGCGACCGAAGCGGGCGCGTTCGCGGACGGAGGCGACGTGCGCCTCGTGACGGTCGAGGGCTGGGACGTGGCGGCGTGCGGCGGGACGCACGTCCGGAACACGGTCGAGGTCGGGCCGGTCGCGGTCGTCGAGCGCTCGAACCCCGGCGCGGGGCTGACGCGGGTCGAGTTCGCGGTCGGGCCACGGGCGATCGCGGCCCACGAGCGCCGTGGGCGCGAGGTCCGAGCGGCGTCGCGCGCGCTCGACGCGCCGCCGGACGCGGTGGCGGAGACGGCCCGGACGCTCCGCGAGGAGCGCGACGAACTCCGGGAGACGGTCGACCGACTCCGCAGGGAGCGGGTCGAACGGACGGTGGCGGGGTTCGATGCGGTCGGCGACGACGCCCCGTGGCGCGTCGGCGTCGTCGAGTCGGGGACGGACGCGGCGGGCGCGGCAGTCAGGGGCCACGACGAGGGCGTTCTCGCCGCAGTCGGCCGCGACGGCGCGACGTTCGTGGTCGTCGCCTCTGGCGGCGACCCGCCGGCGAGCGCCGTCGTCGACGACGTGACGGCGACGTTCGGCGGGGGCGGCGGAGGGAGCGCCCAGTTCGCGCAGGGGGGCGGGATAGAGGCCGACCCCGAGACGGTGGCGGCCTACCTGCGCGACGAACGGGAGCCGTAGGCGAGCGCGAGAAAGGCAACGACGGCCGCGAGCGCCGCGCCGACGCCGAATCCGGGCGCGGGGCCGGAGGACGGCGTGCGAACGGCACCGGTAGGGGTCCCCGGCGTCGCGGTCGCTCCATCTCCTCCATCGACGGCGACGCCCTCGACGACGACCGGTGCGGACCGGACGTCACCCCGTCGTGCCCGGAGTCGGTGCTCGCCCGCCGAGCCGACGGTGACGGCGAGTTCGCCGTCCGCGTCCGTCTCGCCGACGGGTTCGCCGTCGAGGAGGACGGTGACGTTCGCGGCGGGGTCGCCGTAGGCGTCGCGGACGTCGACGACGGTCGACTCGCCGACGACGACGCGGTCGCTGGTGACCGAGAGCGTGAGGTTCGGCAGGCGCGTCGTCGTGAGGTTCAGCGCCCGGTCTGACTCCCCGACGGAGACGGTCGTCCGGACGTCGGCGTAGCCCTCGCGTTCGGCCGTGACGGTCACCTCGTCGTTGACCGGCACCTCCAGCGCGACCCGTCCGTCTGCGTCAGTCTCGCCCGACGCGCCGGCCGCGCGCACCGTTGCGCCCTCGACCGGTGCGTCTGCGCGCGGGTCGGCGACGGTCACGGCGAGGGTGACAGAGCCGCGTTCGAGCGTGATCTGACGCGTGACCGACTGGGTTCCGGACTCGTTCTGGACGACGGTGAGATAGCCCGCGCGCTCGATTCGGATCGTGTAGTCGCCGGCAGCGAGTCGTGGGGTCACGTACCGGCCGTCCGCGCCGGTCTCGCCGGAGGCGACCTCCGCCCCCCGGTCGTTCAGCACCCGGACCCGCGCGCCCTCGATCGGTTCGCCGTCGGTCCCGCTCACGCGGTAAGTGAACCGCACGGCCGGTGACACGTCGACTGTCACCTCGTCGGTGTCGGGCGTGATCGTCCGCCGGAGCGGGTCGTTCCGCGCGTACTCCGGATGGTCGACGTCGAACGCGACGGTGGCCCCGCGGGGCACGTCGAGGAACACCCGACCGTTGCCGGCGGTCGTCCCCCGTGTCTCGCCGCCGTCCCACGACGCCATCACCGTCGCGTCGGAGACCGGCGTCCCCTGTTCCGTGGCCACGAGAACGGTGATCGTCACGCGGTCGTCGGACTGTGCGGTCGCGGTCGGGAGCGCCGCCGGCGCGACGACGAGTACCACCGCCAACAGTACGCCGAGCGCCGCTCGCCGTCGACGAGACGCTGGTCGGGGTCCAGCCATCGTCCCACGGTCTCTCCACCGCCAGATAAACCACCCGCCGCCCGAGCCATCTTTGTTCCTGGGGGGTGAACTTCTCCCGTATGGACGCTTACGAGGGCTACGACGCCGTCGTGTTCGACCTCGACGGCACCGTCGCGCACCTCGACGTCGACTGGCGCCGCGTCGACGAAGAGACGGCGGCGATCGTCGAGGACCACGGCTTCGAGCCGACCGAGAGCGCGTGGGCCGCACTCGACGTCGCGGAGCGAGAGGGGTTCGAAGGGGTTCACGAACTGCTCTGTGACCACGAGCGCCGGGGGGCAGAGCGCTCGACGCGGCTGCCGGCCGCCGACGACCTGCGCGCGCTCGCAGACGACGGCGTCGCGGCCGCGGTCTGCTCGCTCAACTGCGAGGCGGCCGTCCGCGTCGCCTTAGACGCCCACGGCCTCGCGGACGCGGTCGGCGCGACGGTCGGGCGCGACAGCGTCGCGACGCGCAAGCCCGACCCCGAACCGCTGCTCGCCGCGATCGACCGGGTCGGCGCCGTCCCGGAGCGCGCGCTGTTCGTCGGCGACTCCGAGCGCGACGAACTGACCGCAGAGCGCGCGGGCGTCGACTACCGCTACGTCGGTGACGGCCCCACAGAGTTCGAACGCACGGGTTAAGCGTCGCGAGCGGGTACGATATATATGTCAGACCTGGTTCCCGTACGCTACTACTGTCCGCGCTGTGGCGCGGTCGCAGAGCTAGAACGCGACCCGTACCTCGCAGACCAGTCGGTGACGCCGTACCCCCTCGACGGCTGGACGTACGTCGCCCCGGACGAGGACTACGAGGCCGACGACGCCGACGGTGTCCGACTCGTCTGTGGCGAGAGCGACGCGCCCGGCCTCCGGTTTACCGGCGACTACAGCGACGCCGACGACGTCGCCGCGCCGCGTACGGAGTCCTGCGGCGAGCCGTTCTACCTCTCGTTCGTCCGGTACGAGGACGGCCGGCGCGTCGACCCCGGCCAGGCACCCGACACGGAGACGGTCGAACTCGCGGGCGAGGGGCCGCGCGGACCGCCGGGGCCGAGCATCAGAGACTGAGCGGTCCGCCGGCGAACCCGGCCGTCTGGCACGGATCACCCCTTCACGTTACAGATCGGGAACGTCCGCGCGACCGTGTCGCCGATTCCGAGTTCGTCGGAGACGCGCACCACCTCGTCGACGTCCTTGTAGACGCCGGGGGCCTCCTCCGCGATTGTCGCGCCGCTCTCCGCGGCGACGTAGACCGCCTGCTGCTCGCGCAGGTCGTCGCGGACGTCCTCGCCCCAGAACTCCTGTTTCGCCTGCGTGCGGCTCATCAGCCGCCCCGCGCCGTGGGCGGTCGAGCCGAAGGTGCGGTCGAGCGAGCGCGCGCCGCCCCGGAGGACGTAGCTCCCCGCGCCCATACTCCCCGGGACGAGGACCGGCTGGCCGACGTCCGCGTACGCCCCCGGGAGTTCCGGCCGACCTGCCGGAAACGCCCGCGTCGCGCCCTTGCGGTGGACGTACAGCGGCTTGACCTCGCGCCCGACCGCGTCGGCCGCGGCACAGGCGACGCCGTCCGCGTCGACCGGCACCTCGTGGTCCTCTAACTTCGCGACGTTGTGCGCGACGTCGTACAGCAGTTCGACACGAGTCGGGTCGAGGTCGAACAGGGTAGAGAGCGTCTCTCGCACCCGGTGGGAGATGAGCTGGCGGTTCGTCCACGCGAAGTTCGTCGCCGCACACATCGCGCCGTAGTAGGCGTCGGCGAGGTCGGAGCCGGCGGGCGCGGCGGCGAGTTCCTTCTCCGGCAGGTCGGCGAGCAGGTCGGCGTGGTCGCGCTCTATCTTCCGCAGGTAGTTCGTACAGACCTGGTGGCCGAGCCCTCGCGACCCGCAGTGGATCAGGACGACGACCTGTGCCTCCGACAGGCCGAACGCGTCCGCGACCTCCGGCCTGTAGACGTCGGTCACCCGCTGCACCTCGAGGAAGTGGTTGCCCGAGCCGAGGCTCCCGACCTGTGCGGCGCCGCGCTCTTTCGACTCCTGCGAGACGGCGCTCGGGTCGGCGTCCGTCCGTCGCCCCCCGTCCTCGCAGTGTGCGAGGTCCGCCTCCGTGGCGTACCCCTCGTCGACGGCCCACTCGACGCCGCGTTCCAGTATCTCGTCTATCGTCCCGACGTCCGTCTCGACGACGCCGCCGCCCCCGAGTCCGGCCGGTACGCCCTCGGCGAGCGCCTCGACGAGGTCCGCCTCGTGTCCGTGGACGTCGGCGTAGTCGAGCGGAGTTGTCAACATTCTGACGCCGCAGTTGATGTCGTACCCGATCGCTCCCGGCGAGATACAGCCCTCCTCGGCGTCGATTCCTGCCACGCCGCCGATGGGGAACCCGTAGCCCTGGTGGCCGTCGGGGAGACAGGCGGTGTACGCCGCGACGCCCGGCAGGTGCGCGGCGTCTTGCACCTGGTCGAGCGTCATATCGTCGCTGATCTCTTCCAGGAGCGCCTCGCTCGCGAACACCCGCGCGGGGACGCCCATCCCGCCCGAGCGCTCGATCTCCCAGACGTACGGCTCGACCTCCGTGAGCGTCGTGTCGCCGAACTCGCGCGTGGTCATGTTCCCGACTACCAGAGCCGCGGGGAAACCCCTTCGGTCAGACGTCGAGGACGACGTACGCGCGCCAGCCCGCGGCCGTCTCCTCGACGGCCATCTCCGAGTACGTGACGGCCTTGATCTCCCGGGCCCGGACGCGGTCGAGGGGGACGCCGCGGGCGCTCGCCTCGACGACCCACTCCGTGCCCGTCCCGCTGACCGTCGCCTCGCTGTCGACCGGGAGGACCGCCCGGACGTCGCGCTCGTAGATCAGGCGGTCGAGATAGTCGAACAGGAGCGCCTCTCTCCCTTCGGCGCGGACGGTCACGGCGAACCGGTCGCCGCAGTCGGGAATCGAGTCACACATCGCGGCGGCCATCCCGTCGGCGCAGGCGGCGAAGGCGTCGCCGAGCGTCTGTCCCGTCGCCTCGACGCCGACGTCCGCGGTGTGATCTCGAAGCGCAAACGACCCCGTCACCGGCCGTCTTCGTCGACCGCCTCGGCGGGCCGGTTCTCCGTCCGATTCTGTTCGCTCTCGGCGCGGGGCGCTCCGGGGTCGACCCGGCCCGCGACCGCGTCGGCCGTCTCGCGGAGGCTGCCCGTGTCGGCGCCGGCGACGAGGCGTTCGCCGCTCACGGTGACGAACGCCTCGCGGATTCGCCGCGCGGCCGGCCCGCGACCGTCTCCTCTCGCCGCGGATACCATCGACAGCACCGAGAGGCCGCCGCGGCAAAACGGTTCGGGGCCGACGGTGGAGTTATATCCTGTTGCCGACTATCGGGCCCGTGAGCGTTGAGGTAGAGACACGCGTCGACGGCCCCGGCGTCTCGGAGCACGTCGACGAGGCGTGGGAACTCAAAGAGGAGGTCCGGCGGACAGAGGGGGTCCTCCGTCAGCGCTGGCGCTTCTTTCGTGACGCCTACGCCCGCTCTAGGACCCACCTCAGGCTCCTCGACGGCGACATCGTCGGCTTCGCCTCGGCCCGACGCGACGGCTACCTGCTCTTTCTCGCCGTCGACCCCGAGGTCCGCGGCGAGGGGCACGGGAGACGGCTCGTCGGCGAGGTGGCGGCCGAACACGGCACCGTCACCTGCCACGCCCGGACGACCAACGAGGCCGCGCTCCGGTTCTACCGCCACCTCGGATTCGAGGTGGTGCGCCGGGTCGAGAGCTACTACGAGGACGGCGGCGACGCCTACTACCTCCGCCTCGGCGAGGCCGAGGGCGAGAGCCTGCTCGACCGGCTCTCGGGCCTGCTCTCCTAGCGCTCCGGCGTGACCTCGCCGGTGTCGGTGACCACGCGGTCGACGAGGCGCGCCGGCGTCGCGTCGTAGGCCGGGTTCTCGGTGACGACGTCGTTGATCGGCTCGAGGCTGACCTCCGAGGGCGGCCGAAACTCGTTCTCGAAGACGAACCCCTCCTCTATCACCTTCGCCGAGGACCCGACGACGTGGAGCGGGACGTCGAACTCGGCCGCGGCGGCGGCGATGGGGAAGGTGCCGATGCGGTTGTACAGCGTTCCCTCGACGATACAGTCCATCCCGACGAGAACCCGGTCGATATCCCGGTTGGCCAGCAGGTAGCCCGCCGCGCCGTCGACACTGAGATGGACCTCGACGCCCGCCGTCTCGGTGAGCCGACGGGCGAGTTTCCGGCCGAGAAAGCGCGGGCGTGCCTCTGTGACGTAGACCACGAGCGACGTCTCTGGGGTCGCGCGCTCGATGGCGCTGAGAAGCGTCGAGGAGTAGTCGTGGGTCAGGATCACCTCGCCGTCGTCGAACGTCTCGGCGGCGGTCGCGGCGGCGCGGTCCTTGCCGTTCTCGACCCGGTCGACGACGCGCTCGACGGCCGCTTCGGTCAGGCGTTCGGCCTCCGCGAGGTCCGCGGCCTCTCCGACGACGGAGTCGACCACCTCGCGCTGTGTCGTGTACAGCGAGGCGTGCGAGGGGTTCGCTCGCCGGAGCGCGCCGGAGTTGTGTTCCAGCGCCCGCTCGTAGTCGTCGAGGTTGGAGTAGTCGCGCTCGACGAGTTCGGTCAGGGCCCGGGCGGCCTTCACCGCGACGACAGAGGAGCTATGGGTCTCCATCTGTCGGATCTCCTCGACTGTGTCGTCGATCCGTCCCATGAGTCTCCGTCCCGGGGTAGCCTCATGTCTCTTCCGGGGACTCCGCGGCCGCGCGCCGGGCGTAGAGAAAGACCGCGACCGCGACGAGGACCCAGACGACCGCGCCGACCCGGACCGCGAAGGCCGCCCGAGCCCCCCACGTCGGGAGCGTGACAGACAGAGAGAGGACAGCGACGACCGGAGCGCCGACGAGGATGGTGAGGACGAACGTCACCTGCATCACCCACCCGTAGTCGACGCCGTCGGGGTCGGCCTCCTCGACTGTCTCTGGCACGCCCGAGAGTTCGCCCCGAGGCACAAAGCGGCTTCGTCGTCGTCCCGGTCCCGTGTCGCTTCGTGAACCGCGACTCTACCGCTTGCAGGTGATCCCGACGCCGTCTGTCGATTTATTAACGATGCATTTATCCATCTATAGACCTAACCTGGAGTTAGGAACATCATGAACCAACAGCAGTTTGCCGGCGGAAACGAGCAGTTCGTCCGGCGGTACGACTACGACGACGGCTGGGTGGTTGCCGCGGAACTCGGCGTCGAAGACGACGCGGTGGACGTCGACACCGTCGGCCGGACGGCCATCCTCGTCGTCGACGCCGGCGGCCGGGTGAGTGAGACGGAGTTCGACCTCCCCGGCGAGGCAGAGTACGTCGACGTAAACAACGGCGTCCTCACTATCCGCGGATGAAACTCGTCGTCAAACCCCTGAAACAGAAGGACGCGGGGCGCGGGCTCGCGGCGATAGACAAGCAGGCTGCGGTCGATATGGGCCTCGAACCGGGCGATTTCGTTCGGATCGAAGGAGGCAGCGGCGCCGCGATCGCCCGCGTCTGGCCCGGCTACCCCGAGGACACCGGGTCCGAGGTCATCCGGATCGACGGCCGGCTGCGCCAGCAGGCCGACGTCGGGATCGACGACCGCGTGGAGATCGAGGCAGCGGACGTCAGCCCCGCCGACAGCGTCACCGTGGCGCTCCCCCAGCGCCTCGGCATCCGCGGGAACATCGACTCGCTGGTCCGTCGCGAACTGAGCGGCCAGCCCGTCACGCAGGGCCAGACCGTCCAGCTCCCGTTCGGCCTCGGATTCATGGGCGGGCAGGGACAGGCGATCCCGCTCAAGATCGCCTCGACCAGCCCGAGTGGGACCGTCGTCGTCAACGACTCGACGGAGGTGCAGGTGAGCGAGAAGCCGGCCGAGCAGATCCGCGAGCCGAGCGGCGGCGCGGGCGGCGAGGGCGTTCCGGACGTCACCTACGAGGATATCGGCGGGCTGGAGCGCGAGCTAGAGCAGGTCCGGGAGATGATCGAACTCCCGATGCGTCACCCGGAGCTGTTCAAGCGCCTCGGCATCGAGCCGCCGAAGGGCGTCCTGTTACACGGCCCGCCCGGAACCGGGAAGACCCTCATCGCCAAGGCCGTCGCCAACGAGATCGACGCCCACTTCCAGACGATCTCCGGCCCGGAGATCATGTCGAAATACTACGGCGAGTCCGAAGAGCAGCTCCGCGACGTCTTCGAGGAGGCCGAGGAGAACGAACCGGCGATCGTCTTCGTCGACGAACTCGACTCTATCGCGCCGAAACGCGACGAGGCCGGCGGCGACGTCGAGCGCCGGGTCGTCGCACAGCTGCTCTCCCTGATGGACGGGCTCGACGAGCGCGGCGAGGTGGTCGTGATCGGCGCGACCAACCGCATCGACGCCATCGACCCCGCGCTCCGGCGCGGCGGCCGGTTCGACCGCGAGATCGAGATCGGCGTCCCCGACCGCGACGGCCGCAAGGAGGTCCTGCAGGTCCACACCCGCGGGATGCCCCTGACCGACGACGTCGACCTGGACCAGTACGCCGAGTCCACCCACGGGTTCGTCGGCGCAGACCTGGAGAGCCTCGCCAAAGAGAGCGCCATGAACGCGCTCCGGCGCATCCGCCCGCAGATAGACTTAGACGCAGAGGAGATCGACGCCGAGGTACTCGAGTCCCTGGAGGTCACCGACGACGACTTCAAGGAGGCGCTGAAGGGTATCGAGCCGAGCGCGCTCCGCGAGGTGTTCGTCGAGGTTCCCGACGTCACGTGGGACGACGTCGGCGGGCTGGCGGACACCAAAGAGCGCCTCCGCGAGACGATCCAGTGGCCCCTGGAGTATCCCGACGTGTTCGAGGAGATGGACCTGGACTCGGCGAAAGGCGTGATGCTGTACGGCCCGCCGGGCACGGGCAAGACCCTGCTCGCCAAGGCCGTCGCCAACCAGGCGGAGTCGAACTTCATCTCGATCAAGGGCCCCGAACTCCTCAACAAGTTCGTCGGCGAGTCCGAGAAGGGGATCCGCGAGGTGTTCTCGAAGGCCCGCGAGAACGCACCCACGGTGATCTTCTTCGACGAGATAGACGCGATCGCCGGCGAACGCGGGCGCAACGGCACGGACTCCGGCGTCGGCGAGCGGATGGTCTCGCAGCTCCTGACCGAACTCGACGGGCTGGAGACGCTGGAGGATGTCGTGGTGATCGCTACCTCGAACCGCCCGGACCTGATCGACTCTGCGCTCCTCCGGCCGGGACGACTCGACCGGCACATCCACGTGCCCGTCCCCGACGAGACGGCGCGGCGCGCGATCTTCGAGGTCCACACCCGCGAGAAGCCCCTCGCGGACGACGTCGACCTCGACCGGCTGGCCCGCCGGACGGAGGGCTACGTCGGCGCCGACATCGAGGCGGTCTGTCGCGAGGCGTCGATGGCGGCGACCCGCGAGTTCGTCAACAGCGTCCCCAGAGAGGAGATGAGCGACTCGGTCGGGAACGTCCGCGTGACGATGAACCACTTCGAGACGGCGCTGCGCGAGGTGGGCGCGAGCGTCACCGAGGAGACCCGCGAGCGCTACGAGGAGATCGAACAGCGCTTCAAGAAGTCGGAGGTCGAACAGGTCGACGAGACCGGCCGGACGTTCCAGTAGCCGGTCGGCTCGCGCCCGTCGGCTCCGGGGAGAACGAGCAGCGTCTCGTCGCCGGAGCAACGGAGCCGTCCTGTGTCACGGCTCCGCGACGCGGCGCTGTTCGTCTGTCTCGCGCTGGTCTGGGGCGGGGGGTTCCCGGCGGCCGAGGTCGGACTCGCGGCCGTCTCGCCGCTCGCCGCGCTCCGGTACTACGTCGGCGCCGCCGACCTCCTGACGGCGCTGGTCGTCGTCCGTGGGCGCGACGCGCTCCCGACGGGCGCGGGCGACCGCGAGGCCGTCCTCGTCGGCGGCAGTCTCCTGACGGGCGGCAACGCCGTCCTCTTTCTCGGCCAGCAGTTCACCACCGGGGGCGTCGCGAGCATTCTGTTCGGACTGATCCCGGTCCTGACCGCCGGCGGGACGCTGGTCGTCGTCGCGTCGGCGCCACCCGCGGCGCTCGGGGCCCTGCTCTTTCTCGGCGTCGTCGCGAGCGTCCTCGCGTACGCCGTCTACTTCGGTCTCGTCCGTCGGATCGGCGCGTTCCGGGTGAGCCTCGTCTCCTGCCTGATCCCGGCCGTCGCCGCCGCCGTCGGGGTGGTCGCGCTGGCAGAGCCGGTCGGACCGGCCGCGGTCGCGGGGGTCGTCCTCGTCCAGCGCGAACGGGTCCGCCGTGCTACGACATCCTCCCCGCCGTGAACGGCGGGTTTCTCTCGCTGTATCAAGATAGCCGCTCGGCGGCCTCTTTCTCGATGAGCGGTGCCGCGTTGTCCGCGGGCAGGTCGACGACATCCTCGGCCGCTAGCTCGTAGTCCCGGTCGTCGACGCCGTAGATCTCGCCCACGTCCGCGGTGATGCGAACGGTGGTGCGCTCGTCGGCGTCGTCCGTCTCCGCCGAGCGGTCCGTGGCTCCCTCGTCGCTCGCCTCCGTGTCGTCGCGGGCCTGCGTCGCGGCGGGCCCGTCTTCGCTCGCCTCGACGGCCGACGGGAGGCTCCCTGTCCCCTCGTCGCCGCCGACGCCCATCGCGTCGGCGAGCATCCCGGCCGGGTCGTCGCGTCCCCCGGCCTCCGCGGACGGTCGCTCCGTGGCGTCGTCGGACTCGGCCGGGGCGGCGGACGGCGCGGACCCGCCGCGCTCGGGCGGCTCCGCCCCGCCGGCGTCGGTCGCGTCTTTCCCCTCGCCCGCGAGCGTGTCGAGGACGCGGCTGCGGTTCTCCTTGATCCGCGCGACGAGGTCGTCGAACAGGGCGCGCTCTTCCTCGGTCAGACCCTCGCGCTCGTGGGGCATGTCCGCGGCGGCGAAGGAGGCGTGTTTGACGACCTTCCCCACTCTCCGCTCGTACAGCGACTCGACGACCGACTCCGCGGTCTGGAGTTCGTCGGTCAGGCGGCGGACCTCGGAGTCGCCGTACGGGTCGGCCGCCTCCTCGGCGGCCGCCTCGCGCGCCGTCTTCAGTTCGCGGAGGTAGTCCGCGACATCGGCGTAGAACGACTCCGAGAGCGGCTGGAGGCTGTCTTGCTGGCGTTCGCGGCGCCGGCGTTCGCGGAGGTCCTCCAGGTTCACGTCTCTCTCACCTTCCGTGCCCGGTCGCGCGCCATCAGGAAGACGCCGACCGGTTCTCGGACGAGATGCTCGCCCGGGACTGGCGTAAAGCTACCGCCCCCGACGTGGACCGGCGCCTCGCTCGGCTCTGTCACCTCGACTCTGACCTCCTGTCCGGCGAACCGCGCCGGCACCGCGTCGGCGAGCGGGTCGAAGTCGGCCACCTCGTCGCGGTCGAGTCGCCGGACGACGAGGCCCGTCCCGCCGTGGAGGCTCCCCGGCAGGCGGATGAGCCGGTTGACGTCCGTCGTCACCGGCTCGTCCACCGGCGAGGACGACTCCTCGACCACCCGCTCGGCGAGTCGCTCGACCAGCACCCGGACGCCCGGGCCGCCGGCCTCGAGGTTGCCCCGCTCGACCGCGTCGGGGTTCTCGCGGAAGGCGGTCAGGAGCGTCGCCGCGCGGCCCTCGCCGATCCCGTCGTAGGTCTGGAGACGCGCGAGCGCGTCGTCGTCGTCCATCCGGCGCAGGTCCGTGGCGAGCGCGACCAGTCGCTCGTGGACCCGCCGTCCCCACCCGCCGTCCGTGCGGAGAACCCGCCGGGTCGTCCCGCGGGCCGTCCGCGTCGTCACGAGACCCTCGGTGTCGAGGTCGGTCCCGCGCACGTAGTCGACGACCTCGCGGCGGGCGCGCGCGTCGAGGTCCCGGACCGACGGGTCGCGGACGTGGACGTGGTAGCCGCGGCTCCCCGAGAAGACGACCCGCGTCTCGAAGCCGAAGTCGCGGTCGAGGATGTCGAGCAGGTTCTCGAGCGCGCCCTTGCACGCCCGGAGCATCCCCTCGTAGCTCGTCGTCTCGGGG
Organism: Haloferacaceae archaeon; assembly: GCA_042217165.1. Lineage (GTDB taxonomy): Archaea > Halobacteriota > Halobacteria > Halobacteriales > Haloferacaceae > A07HB70. The sequence goes on from JBDGTD010000015.1 coordinate 14,928, forward strand.
TCGATAGAAGGGAGGTGGTCGGCGTCCAGGTCGAAGACCAGATCCGCGCCCCGCCAGCCCTTCTCGTCCATCCCCCGGGTCGCGGGGTCGTCGTACCGCGCTGCCGAGAAGTAGACGTGCCGGGGTGCCTCGTTCGCGAGAAAGGCAGAGAGGTCGCCGAGTTCGAGGAGCGACTGGTGGCGCACCATCGTCGTCCCGCCGTCGGTGAAGGGGATGTGGCCCCACTCCCGCGCGTCGGCGGCGGGCGGCGGCGAGAGCGACGCGCTCCGGTAGTAGTCGCCGAAGCGGCCCCGGAGGTACTCGCGGGTGCGCCGGTCCATGAACGGAGGTCAGAGTCGAGGGATGCGTTTAGTCGTTTCGCGTCGGCTCGATCCGGATCTCGTGGGCCTCGACGTCCTCCAGGGCGGCGACCCGCCCGCCGATAGTCACGGGGCCGTCCTCGCCCGCGACGGTGAACGACGCCACCCTCTCGTCGGTGTCGAACTCCACTGTCGTCACCGGCCCCTCGACGACGACGGGGGTCCCCGTCTCGACGTCGCGGCCCTCGACGCGGGCGCGCAGGTCGCCGCTGGCCTCCGCGAGGTCTTTGACCGCGCGGCGGATGGAGGCGTAGGTCCGCGGGAACTCGGTCGCCCCGCGCCCGGTCGCGAGCGGTTCGGTCGTCGTCCAGAGGACGGTGCCGAAGAAGCCGCTGACGAGAAACCCGAGCGCCGACCGGTTGAAGATCACGCCGTAGCGGTCCGGCTCCTCGCGCAGGGCGTCCTGTGTCGTGTAGACGGAGTAAGAGCCGTCGGCGACGGCGACGACCGGCGTCGTGATCCCGCGACGGGCCCGGGCGGTCGTCGCGACGGCCTCGTAGTCGAACGTCTCGGGCGCGGGGGCGCGCTCGGCGGGCGTGACGATCAACTCGACGCTCACGCCGCGGTCGACGGCCCGCGAGAGCGGCTCGCGAAAGCGCCGGAGGAGGTCGGGCGTCAGGGAGACGAGCAGTTCGTACTCGGCGTCCGCGACCACCTCCTCGGTGTGCCGGAGGATGGTCGCGCGCGATTTTACGAGCGACACCGCCTCCGTGTTGCGGGCGGGCGCGGTGTAGCGCGCCGACAGCGAGGCGACCAGGTCGACCAGCGAGTCCTCGATGTCGCCGAACGCCTCCTCGGGGTCGACGGCGACGACCTTCATCGGCCGGGACTCGCGGAGTTCGACGAGGCCACGGTCCGCGAGGCTCCGCGCGGTGTCGTACACCCGGGGCTGGGGGACGCCGGTCGACTCGGCGACCTCGCTCGCTGTCAGTTCGCCGTGTTCGAGCACTGCGAGATACACCTCGATCTCGTACTCGCCCAGCGTCAGGCGCTCCCCGACGCGTTCGAGCGTATGCTGGAGATCGTCGGACATGATCTGTGGTGGCGGGCGGGGAGTGTATGGAACTACCGGCTCCGTCCGGCGGTCCGGGGCGGTGGACTTAGAACGGCGCGCGGTCACGGACAGACGACTCGATGCCAGCCACCGTGACGCCGGCGCTCGCCGCGGCCGGCGTCGTCGCCCAGACCGTCGGCGGCCGCCGCCAACAGGGCCTCGTCGACCAGTTGATCGCGGCTCTCGACAGCGACCCGGTGCGGATCGTCGCCGCGGTCGCCATCGTCGTCGGCGGGATCGTCCTCTCGAAGTACGTCGTCCGCCTGATCGGCCGCCCGGTCGCGAGGCGGTTCGAGCGCGAGAGCGTCGCGTTCACCGTCCTCCGGCTGTCCCGTCTCGGGGTGACCGGCGTCGCCGTCGCCGTCGCCGCGTCGGTGGTCGGCTTCGGCGCCGCCGACGTCCTCCTCTCGGTCACCGTCTTCTCGGCCGTCCTCGGTATCGTCCTCGCGCCCATCGTCGGCAACCTGATCTCCGGGTTCTTCGTTCTCGCGGACCAGCCCTACGAGATCGGCGACATGGTCGAGTTGGGGGACGGAACCCGCGGGTTCGTCGACGACATCACCATCCGTTACACGAAGATATTCACCCTCGACAACACGTTCCTCGTCATCCCGAACTCGACCATCCGGGACCAGCAGGTGACCAACTACTCCGCAGAGGACCAGCGGGTCCGGCTCAGACTCTCCGTGCTCGTCACCTACGAGGGCGACCTCGACGCCGCCCGGCGCCTCCTCGAGCGCGCCGCCCGCGAGTGCGAGGAGGTGATCGAAGGGGGGCCGGACGTGCGAATCGGCGCGGCGCGCTACCCCGCCGGCCCGACCGCGTACCTCGACGAGTACGCCGACAGCGGGGTGCTCGTCACGCTCCGGTACTGGGCACACCAGCCCTACAAGCTCCTGGCCGTCCGCTCGAAGGTCCAGAGCCGGTTCTGGGAACTCCTCGAGGCCGAAGACGTCGACGTGGAGATGGCGTACCCCCACCAGCAGCTCCGGGTCGACGAGGACGAACCGCTCCGGGTCCAGATGACGGGGACGGGCGACGGCGAGGCGGTCCCCGTCTCGAACGGCGAAGCGGGGTCGAATCCCGAGACGGAGACCGACCCGGAGACGGGGACCGACCCGCGCTAGCCGGCCGAGACCGTCACGACCTCGCAGTCGAGTTCGCGGCGCAACACGCCCTCGACGTCGGGGCCGTCGAACACCCGGTCGAGCATCCGGCGCCACCGGCCGGTCTGCTTCGAGCCGATGACGACGACGTCGGCCCGCTCGGCCGCCGCCTCCTCGAGGATGGTCTCCTCGACGAGAAAGCCCCGGCGGACGACGTACCGCGCGCGGTCCAGTCGGCCGAACGTGGCCTCGACCGCCGTCTTCAGTTCGCCGCGGGTCACGTCCCGCCCCTCCTGGTGGAGCGCGACGTGAAGGACAGTGAGTGTCGCCTCGCGCTCGCGCGCAACCTCGATCGCGTGGTCGAGCGTCGCCTGTGAGTGGTTCGTGAGCGGGAACCGGACGGGGACGACGACGAGAGGGGAGCGACAGGTCACCGGGCGACCACCTCGGCCGGCCCGTCGGCGAGACCGTCGCACGGGGAGCGACAGGTCACCGCTCGACGACCCCCGTCGGCTCGTCGGGAGCCACGGCAGTCCCCGTCACCCTGACCCGCCCGTCTGTCTCGGCGTCGATACCGTGGTCGCGGGCGTACGTCACCAGCGCCTCGTACTGGACCGGTCCCTCCCGTTCGCGGTCCTGCGGACCGAGTGCCGGGAACTCCCGGTCGGTCCGGAGCAGGAAGTCCGGGAGCGCCACCTCGTAGGTCGCGTCGGGGTCGACGGACACGCCGCCGACGCGGAGTTCCTGCACCCTCCCCGCCGCCGTGTCGTAGGTCACGCGCGCGCCGGCGAGGTGGGCGTGCCACCAGTCCGGCTCGCCGAAGCCCAGCGACTCGCCGTGGGCCGCCGAGAGCGCCCCGCGGAGACGCGCGCCCGACACCGCGGCGACGGTCAGGGGCTCCTCGAAGGGGAGGAGACCGACGAGGTCCGCGCGGGTCACGGCGCCGTAGAGCGGGTCGCCCGAGCGCAGGCCGCCCGAGTTCACCAGCCCGACGTCCGCGTCGCCCACGGCGCGAAACGCCTCGGCGACGAAGTTGCCGACGCGACACTCGCCGCCGAAGGTGGTCGCGTCGTCGCGCGGTACCGGCTCCGAGACGCGTGCGACCTGCTCGTCGAGTCCGGCCTCGCGAGCGCGACCCCGGAACCGCTCGGCCACGTTCGACGCGACCGGTCCGTCGGCATCGTGGAGTCGCGCCTCGGCCGCGGCGAGGTCGACCTCTGCGACCGCGCGTCCGCCGGCGCCCGGCCGCGTGAGGAGGGTCCCCGCGACCTCGTCGACTCGCCGGCTGTGGACGTGGCCGCCGAGGACCGCGTCGACGTCGGTCGCGCGCGCCAGCGCCTCGTCGCCCGCGCCGAGGTGCGACAGGACGACGACGTACTCGGCGCCCCGGTCGCGGAGGTCGGCGGCGGCCCGACGGGTCGCGTCGACGGGGTCGGTGAACGTGAGTCCGGCCGCCTTCGGGTTGATCGCCGCGGTGTCCGGGTCGGTCAGGCCGAGAAAGCCCACCGTCGTCCCGTCGGTCTCGCGCAGGAGCGAGCGACGGACGCCCGCGTCGGCGCCGAAACGGCCGCCGTCGCGCCGGACGTTCGTGGAGAGCCAGGTCGGCGCGGCCTCGCGGACGAGCGAGAGCGCCCGTTCGGTGCCGAAGTCGAAGTCGTGGTTGCCGAACGTCTCGACGGCGGTGCCGGCGGCGTCGAACAGGTCGAGCGCCTGTCGGCCGCGCTCGACGAGTGCGAGGACGCCCGGGGCGAGGTCGTCGCCGGTTCCACAGACGACGGCGTCCGGTCCGTCGAGCGAGCGCAGGCGGCCGACGAGCCGACCGACGCGGTCGGGGTCGTCGTAGACCCCTTCGAGGTCCGAGTGGTGGAGGAGCCGAACCATCCGTTTGCCGCCCGTCCGGGGCGCGCGGGTATGAGTCTGCGCCTTCTCAGTCCTCGGACCCGTCCACCTCGAAGGCGACGGTCACCTCGGCCTGGTACTCGCGGTTCTCCGCGGTCGCGATCTCGACGCCGAGTTCGTCGACCTCGACCCAGTGGACGTGCTCCAGGGTCGCCTGCGCGCGGTCGATAGCGTCGTCGGTCGCGTCGTCGAAGCTCTCTGTACTCCGGCCGATCAGCGTGACCTTCTTGTAGACCACGTGACCCGAACCGACGTACAGGACCCTGAAAGTTCGGGCCGTTACGGCGCCGTCAGCACGTCGTAGTCGTCCGGGCCGTCGATCGCGACCACCGCCCAGTCACAGGCGGGGTCGAGCGATTCGAGACGGTCACACAGGCTGTCTGCGGCCGCCCGTGGCGCGACGTAACAGTGCAACCCCGGGTCCTCGGTCGACCGCCCGCCGTCTGCGAGCGCGGGGGTCGGCGGCGTCGGGTCGTCGCCGAGGACCGTCACCTCGACGGTGCGCCACTTTCGGTGGGCCTCGAACTCGGGGCTCGCCTCGGGGACAGTGTAGCCCAGTCCGCGGAACAGCGCCGCGGCCGCGGACACCGGTGGACCGCTCGCTCTGGACATCGTGCCGTGGTACGTCGTACCACGTGTTAAGCGTTGGCACGACCCGACTGGGCGGCGCGGGCGTCAGGAGGTTCGGAACGACTCGCCACAGCCGCACTCGCTCACGACGTTCGGGTTCTCGACGTGAAAGCCCGCGGCCTGGAGGCCGGACTCGTAGTCGAGGCGCGCCCCGGCGACGTAGTCGAGGCTCGCCGGGTCGACGAACACCCGGAGACCGTGGGCGTCGACGACACGGTCGTCCGGTTCCGGTTCGTCGTCGAACCGCAGGCCGTACGAGAGACCGGCACAGCCGCCCTGCTGGACGAACAGCCGCAGGCCCGCGACGTCGGTGTCTTTCCCCTCGCCGGTGAGGAGGTCGAGCGCCTCCTGGGCCGCCGTCTCGCTGACGACGACCGGCTGGTTCGACTCGGCGGTCTCTGTACTCATAAGCCCCGATACCACGTCCCCGCTGTTAACCCTGACGCCGAGCCCCTACTCCTCGTCCACGAACCGCCGGCGGACGCTCTCGGCGTGGGCCTCTAGCCCTTCGGTCTCCGCGAGGCGCTCGACGGTCGGGGCGAGGGCAGAGAGCGCCTCGCGGTCGAGCCGCTGGACCGTAGTCGAGCGCACGAACGTGTCGACCGACAGCCCGCCGTGGACGCGCGCGCCGCCGTTCGTCGGCAGGACGTGGTTCGTCCCCGACGCGTAGTCGCCCGCCGCGACCGGGGTGAACGGGCCCAGAAAGAGGCTCCCGGCGTTCGTGATCCGGTCCGCGAGCGCCTCGTCGTCCGCCGCCTGTATCGAGAGGTGTTCGGCCGCGTACTCCTCCGCGAACAGGACAGCTTCGGCCATCGAGCGGGCGTACAGCACGCCGCTCGCGTCGTTTCCGAGCGCCGCCGCGGCCGTCTCCGCGCGGTCCCGGTCCGGCACCTGCGTCTCGACCGCCGCGGCGACCGCGCGCGCGGTGGCTTCGTGGTCTGTCACCGCGACGACGGAGGCGTTCGGGTCGTGTTCGGCCTGTGCGACGAGGTCCGCGGCGACGAGGTCGGGGTCTGCGGTCTCGTCACAGAGGACGAGCACTTCGCTCGGACCCGCGAGGAAGTCGATATCGACGTCGCCGCGCACCTCGGCCTTCGCCGCCGTGACGTAGGCGTTGCCCGGTCCGACCACCTTCCGAACGGCGGTGACCGTCTCTGTGCCGTACGCGAGCGCCGCGACCGCCTGCGCGCCGCCGACCTGGTACACCCTGTCCGCGCCCGCCTCGTGTGCCGCCGCGAGCGTCGCCGCGGGCACGGGGTCGCCCGGCGGCGTCGCGACCGCGACGTGTTCGACGCCGGCGACCGCCGCGGGCACGACGCCCATGATCGCACTGGAGGGGTACGCCGCCGCTCCGCCGGGCACGTAGACGCCGACGCGGTCGAGAGGGCGGAACCGCCGGCCGAGTTCGCGGCCGTCGAACGTCTCGCGCCAGTCCTCGGGCGCCTGTCGCTCGTGGAACGCGCGGACGTTCGCGATCGACTCCCGGACCGCGGCCATCGTCTCGTCGTCGACGCGTTCGGCCGCGCGCTCGGCGTCGTCGGTCACGTCGAGGCTCCCGACGGTCACGCCGTCGAACTCCTCGGCGAACTCGCGCAGGGCGACGTCGCCCTCCTCGCGCACCCGGTCGACGACGGCCGCGACGTCCGCGCGAACGTCGTCGACCCCGGCCGACCGCTCGAAGAAGGCGCGCCGCTCCGCGGGCGAGAGCTCCGCGACCGGGCGCGCCTCGACCGACACGTCGACTGACTCGCTCATGGGTGCGCATCGGCCGGGAACGGGAAGGCCGTTGCGGGACGCGGGCGCTCGCCCTGAGACCCCCCGGGCCGGCTACGCCGACTCCGCCCGCAGTCGAACCTCGACCCCGTCCGGGTCGGTTGCGGCGATTCCGTCGGCCGTCTCCTCGACCGAGACCCCGGCGTCCGCGAGCCGCCTCCGAACGGCGTCGAGCGCCGCCCCGTCCGGGACGACGACCTCGAACCACGCCAGCCCCCGGCCCTCCGCCCGCGCCGTCCGACCCTCCCACGTGTTCGCGCCGACGTGGTGGTGGTAGCCGCCGGCGGCGAGAAAGCACGCGCCGGTCGTCGTCGCGCGCGTCGCGAATCCGAGGGCGTCACCGTAGAACGATTCGGCCCGCTCCAGCGAGGCGACCTCGAGGTGAACGTGGCCGACGTCGGTCTCCGGCGGGGCGCCGTCCGCGCCGTCCGCCGCGCTCGCGATCCGGTCGAGGTCGAGGGGCTCGGTCGTCATTCCGACCGTCCCGTCCTCGCGCTCCGGCCACGACTCGCGCGGGTAGTCGCGGTAGATCTCGACGCCGTTCCCCTCGGGGTCGTCGAGGTAGAGCGCCTCGCTCACGCGGTGGTCGGACGCGCCGTCGAGTCGCCAGCGCTCGCGGACCCGCCACAGAGCATCGCCGAGGGCCGCGCGCGTGGGCACGCGGAACGCGGCGTGAAAGAGCCCCGTCGCCGCGCTGTCGCGGGGGGGAGCGTCGGGGGCGTCGGTCAGGCGGAGCAGCGGCGTCCCGCCCGCCCCGAGGGTCGCCCGGTCGTCGCCACGTTCGAGAACGTCGAGTCCGACGACGTCGCCGTAGAACGCGGCCTGTTCGTCGAGGTCCGCGACGCGTAGTGCCGTCCGTCCGACGCGAGTCTCGTCGGGGAGCGAGGCGGTGACTTGGGGAGCGGTCACCCGGGGCTGTCCGGGCGGGAGAAGGATAAACGCGCCGCGCGGTCCGCGCGGTCGGCCGGTCAGTCGTTTCCGACCGGCTCCGGGGCGACCGGCTCCGGTTCGGTCGTCGACTGATCCTCGGGGCGAACCGCCCTCCACGCGAGTTCGCCCTCGTAGTGGAACGCCCGGTGTCCCTGCTCCGGGTCGACGACAGTCAGCGACAGCCAGCCGTTGTCGAGGAGTTCGACGAGGTCCTCGTGGTCCGCCAGGACGCCGGTCACGCGCTCGACGGGCGCGTCGACCACGACCGACAGCCGGAGGGGCTGGTGGTAGGGCTCGTCGTCGGCCGAGCGCAGCGACTGGAGCGGCAGCCCGGTCATCAGGTCACCGCCGTTCCCCTGGTAGACCCCGACGTTCCCGACCGGGTTCTGCGTGACCTTCGACCCGCTGCCGTAGACGGCAGTGTCGACGGTCGAGAAGTAGTACTGGCTGTTGATCCACTGGGTGACGACCATCGGTCCGGTCATGATCGCCTCGAGAGCCGCTCCGTCCGGGTCGGTCGCCGGGTCGTAGGAGTGGAGAAACGCGCGCCCGTCGAGGTTCAGATCCGCGGTGAGATCCCGCGGGCCGATCACGAAGGCGGCGTTGCCGGCCAGCCCCCACTCCGGCCGGGGCTCTGCCCAGTCGGCGGCGCGGCGTTCGGTCTCGCGAACGCCGGCCGACGGGGTCGCACCCATGGCTTCGGCGCGTTCGGCCGCCGCCCCGGCCCGAGCGGCCTCGAGGTCCTCGCGGAGCCGCTCGACGTCGGCCGCGTGGCTCTCGGGCACGTCCTCGTCGTACAGCACCACCTCGTCGGTGGTGGTGTTGTGCTCGCCGGCGACGAAGACGGTGTCGGGCGGGAGTTCGTGGCCGCGCTCGCGGAGCCTCTGCTTGACCGCCGGATCGTTACAGATCGCCGCGAGCAGGCGGGCGCTGGGCCCGCCGGGGTTCCCCGCACACGCCCCGCAGTCCAGGCTCGAGTGGAACGGGTTGTTGGCCGTCTCGGCGGCGTGGCCGACGACGGCGACGACCGGGGCGAACTCCTGCCAGCCCATCAGCTCGAACGCGCTCGCGGCGTACTCGACCCGCTCCTCGAGCGTGAGCCCGAGCGGAAGCGTCTCCTCGCCCGCCGCGGACGGGTCGCGGTCGACGGTCGGCGTGCAGAACTCGTGGACGTCGGGAACGCGGTCCTCGACGGCCGCGAGCGCCCCGGAGACGCGGCCCGGGAGGAGCGTCCGTGCCGCCAGCGCGAGGCCGTACCCGCTCCCGGCGGTCTCGACGAAGCTGAACGCGGTGCCGGGGTTCGTCGTGAGCGTGTGGAGGAGTTCGCGGCCGGTCTGTTTCAGGCGAGACCAGCGGTCGTGACTGGCCCGCTGCCGCTCGCGTCCGTCGGCCGGCCGGTCGGCGACGCGGTGCTGGGGTTCGAGTATCGGGGGGCAGGCGTCGACGGGGGCGTCGGCGTCGTACCCCTCGTGGCGCATCGGGACCCCGAAGAACCCGGCGTAGCCGTGAGTCTCGTACGGCCCCGCCTGTTCGACGTGCCGGCGGAGAATCTCCGAGCGCGTGTCGATACAGAACACGAGTTGAGCGGCCGGTCGGTCGCCGTCTTCGTCGCGATCCGGGGGGAGAGACCTCCCCGCGTCCGTCACGGCACCGACGAGTTCCTCGCGGTAGGTCGCCTCCCAGGCGGTGAGCCAGACCTCAGGAAGCGGAGGGGCGTCTCCGTCGGCAGCGGCGTCGGTCTCCCGGGCCACATCGGGGGGTGTGACCGGCGCGTCGAACAGGTCGGTCAGAACGAGCCGGACCGCGAGATAGCCGGGCAGCGTCACCGGATATCTCGACGCCCAGCCGTCGTCGGCCGCGACGCGGTGCTTGACGAGGCCCGTCCACCCGGGGAGCGCGGCCAGGTGGTACTCGAAGGTCGGCTCCGGCTGGCCGGCCGCGGGGTCGGCGAGCACCCGCGCGATGGCGTCGACCGGGTCCTCGGGGAACGCCTCGTCCACGGAACGGGTCGGAATCCGGCGGTCGTGGCGGGCGACGGCCCGGACGGCGGCGTAGAACCCCTGTTCGCGGTTCGGCATCGACCAGTCCGCCTGCCCCTGGTCGAAGAAGGCCGCCAGCCACTTCGTCAGGACGCGCTCGACCCGGTCTTCGGGGGTCTCGTCGGTCGCTCCGTCTGCCGGCTCGGCCTCTTCGGCCGCCATCCGGTCCAGAAGCGCCTCCGGGTCGTCGTCGTAGCCGTGGTCGGCGAGTGCGTCCGACAGGAGTTCCGGGTCGATCTGTCCGGTCTCCCACGCCCGGCGGAAGACGTCGGGAGCGGGGTAGCCACGGGCGCCGAACAGCCGTTCGCCCGCCCGGACCGCCGCCCCGAACGACCGGTCCTCGAATCCGGCGAGCGGGTTGGCGGTCACGAACGAGTGAAGCGGCCACGCGGTCCCGACGCTGTCGGCCGCGCGCTCGATACTCTCGCGGATCGTCTCAGTACTCATTGTACTCCTCCGGAGCCGTCAGCAGGGTCTCTGCGGGTGGCTGGCCGGCGTTCACGAGCGCGGCGTACAGCCGGTCGCTCCGGCGGTAGACGCCGGTTTCGACGGCGACGGAGGCGACGACGAACGCCACGGCGACGACGCCGTGGACGGCCGTCAGGTCGGCCGGGGCAGTGACGACCGGGAGCCCCGCCATGAGCCCCGTGACGGCGGTGTAGACCGCTGCGTAGACGGCGACGCCCGCCAGTACGACCGGTGGGACCACGACGTACCGCACTGTCGGGGGTACCGACCGCTGTCGGACGACCCCCCACGTCGCGCGAATCGTCAGAACGACGACCAGAAGCGTCAACACCAGCCCGCCGTCGAACGCGGTCCCCTTGCCGGTGAGTCCGGCGAACAGCACACCGCCGGCTAGCGCGGTCAGCGCCGTCACGACGACACCGAGGCCGCCCGTCGAGACCTCGTTGCCCTCGGCGGGTGTCGGACTGGCGTGTTCGACCCGACCGCCGGCGGAGAGGAACTTGTAGGCCTTGTAGAAGCCGTGCAGGACGAGGTGGGTGATCGCGGCCCCGAAGAACCCGAGGCCGGCCTGTACGATCATAAACCCCATCTGCCCCACCGTCGAGCAGCCCAACTGGCGCTTGATGTCGGGCTGGACGGACTTCAGGAGTTTCCCCGAGAGCGCGCTGACCGTTCCGACGACCACGACGACGAGCAGTACCGACCCGTCGGCGACGACGACGGGCGCAAAGCGGGTCAACAGGAGTCCGCCCGCGTTCACGAACCCGGCGTGCATCAGCGCCGAGGCCGGTGTCGGCGCCGTCATCGACGAGAGCAGCCAGGCGTGAAACGGCACCAGCGCGGACTGGACCATCGCCGCCAGGAGGAGGGCGCCGGCCGCGACCCAGACGGTCGGCGTTCCGAGGGAGTCGGCGGCGGTCGCGACCCCGGAGACTGTCGTCTCGCCGGTCGCCCACCACAGCACCCCGAGAGCCACGGCGAGAGACGCCGTGCCGGCGAGGAAACACCGGCGGGCGAACCGCGCCGACGCGGCGGCCTGTGGCCAGCCGCGGACGTGTCCGACGAGGTCAGCCATCACCAGCCCCATCGCCAGCCACGCGACGCCGAACAGGACGAGGTGGTCGGCCGCGACCAGCAGTATCACGACCAGGGTGAAGCCGAAGAGCCGGGTGAAGAACCGAGTGACGTCGCGACTCCCGGCCATGTAGCGCCGCGAGTAGCTGTGAACGATGCCGCTGACGAACGTTACGGCCGTCCACAGCACGACGGTCAGGCCGTCGACGACGACCAGCCCCGCCAGCCCCCACGGACCCTCGCCGAGGACCCGTGCCGCGACGACGCCGAGACTCCCGACCCAGAGCAGCCACACGAGTCGGGTCAGGACCACGGCCGTCTGCGGTGTCGATTCGGGCCCCGACTCGGGGAGCGGTGCGACCGCTGCCGGCTGATCTGCTTCTGACATGGTTCGGTCTGTGAGCGATGGCCGCCTGCGCGCAGCGCACCGTCCGGCGCGCCGACAGTGACGGCCGATCTTCACCGATTAGAGAACGCTTTGGTTGTTAAAATCTTCTATGTGAACGAAATGTTCTGATAGACCGCCAAGAAAGAACATTATGATTTATAATGACGGTCGTCGACGGCGCGCCGGACGGACTGACGGGGACCGGCGACGCCGGCGCGGCCGTTCGGCGGCGTCACTCCGGCGCGAACTGGCCGAACGGCGTCGACTCGTGGCTCCGGACGAGCATCTCGTCGGCGACCGTCAGCCCCATATCGAGCAGGTCCTGTGCGATCGGCGTGATGTCGTCGTCGGACTCGCCGACGGCCGTCACGAGCAGGTTCTG
>JBDGTD010000079.1:0-9635 GCA_042217165.1 Haloferacaceae archaeon
CGCCGGACGACGAGCCGCTGAAGCCGCAGTTCGTCGTCGAGGCGTTCGACGAGGCCACGGCGGACGACACCATCGTCACCACGGGCGTCGGGCAACACCAGATGTGGGCCAGCCAGTTCTGGGAGTTCACCGAGCCCCGGACGTGGGTGTCGAGCCACGGCCTCGGGACGATGGGCTACGGTCTCCCTGCGGCGGTCGGCGCGCGCCTCGCCGCCGACCAGCAGGGCGAGGAGGACCGAACCGTCGTCTGCTTCGACGGCGACGGCTCCTTCCTGATGACGATGCAGGAGCTCTCGGTCGCGGTGCGCGAGGAGATGGATATCACCGTCGCGGTGCTGAACAACGAGTACATCGGGATGGTCCGGCAGTGGCAGGACGCCTTCTTCGAGGGCCGACGGATGGCGGCCGACTACAACTGGATCCCCGAGTTCGACAAGCTGGCCGAGGCGTTCGGCGCCCGCGGGTGGCGCGTCGACTCGTACGACGAGGTGGTCGACACGATCGAGGCGGCGCTCGCCTACGACGGCCCCTCGGTGGTCGACGTTCATATCGACCCCGAGGAGAACGTCTACCCGATGGTGCCGAGCGGCGGCGCGAACGGCCGGTTCGCCCTCGCGGAGGACCAGCTATGAGCGAGGGCGAGGAGGTTCCCCACCCCAAGCCGTCGTCGGAGGCCCCCGACCACGAGGGCAGGGGAATGCCCGGGGCGACCCCGGACGAGCGGCCCCATCCCGACGGGCGGCGCAACGCCCAGGGGATCCGTATCGACCCGGAGGTGGCCGCGGAGCCGCCGACGAACCGGGTGACGCTCTCGGCGCTCGTGAAGGACAATCCGGGCGTACTCGCGCGCGTCTCCGGGCTCTTCTCGCGCCGGCAGTTCAACATCGAGAGCCTGACCGTCGGCCCCATCGAAGACGGCGAGCACTCGCGGATCACGCTGGTCGTCGAGGAGCACGAGCCCGGGGTCGAGCAGGTCAAAAAGCAGCTGCGGAAGCTGGTGCCGGTCGTCTCGGTCCACGAACTGGAGCCGGCGGCGATAGAGCGCGAACTCGCGCTGATCAAGGTCGACGGCGCGGCGCCCGACCGGGTCGGCGCGGTCGCAGAGATGTACGACGGGCAGACGGTCGACGCCTCGAGAGAGACGGTGACGGTCGAGGTGACCGGGAGCCAGCAGAAGATCGAGGGCGCGATCGAGACGTTCGAGCAGTTCGGCGTCCGCGAGATCTGCCGGACCGGCGCCGCCGCACTGGAGCGAGGTGGCCTGACGACGGAGCAGGACCAACAATGACAGACGAGTTCACCACACCGATCTACCACGACGACGACGCGGACGTAGCGCACATCGTAGACAAGACCGTTGCCGTACTGGGGTACGGCTCGCAGGGCCACGCACACGCTCAGAACCTCGCGGACAGCGGGGTCGACGTGGTCGTCGGCCTGCGCGAGTCCTCGTCCTCGCGGTCGGCCGCAGAGGCGGACGGCCTGCGGGTCGAGACGCCCGACGTCGCCGCCGCCGAGGCGGACGTGGTAAGCGTCCTGGTGCCCGACACCGTCCAGCCGGCGGTGTACGAGGCGATCGCGCCCGGGATCGAGCCGGGCGACACCCTCCAGTTCGCACACGGGTTCAACATCCACTACAACCAGATCAACCCGAAGGAAGGCGTCGACGTGACGATGATCGCCCCGAAGACGCCGGGGCATCTCCTGCGGCGCAACTACACGAACGACGAGGGGACGCCGGCGCTGCTCGCGGTCGAACGCGACGCAACGGGCGAGGCCCACGACGAGGCGCTGGGCTACGCGAAGGCGCTCGGCTGTACGCGCGCCGGCGTCGTCGAGACGACGTTCCAGGAGGAGACCGAGACGGACCTGTTCGGCGAGCAGGCCGTCCTCTGTGGCGGCATCGTCGAACTGATCGTCACGGGCTACGAGACGCTCGTCGACGCGGGCTACTCTCCGGAGATGGCCTACTTCGAGTGTCTGAACGAGATGAAGCTCATCGTCGACCTGATGTACGAGGGCGGGGCGATGGAGATGTGGAACTCCGTCTCGGACACGGCGGAGTTCGGCGGCCTCACCGTGGGTCCGGAGATCATCGACGAGGGCGTCCGCGAGAATATGGACGCGGCACTCGAGGACGTACAGGACGGCACGTTCGCGCGGAACTGGATCCTCGAGAACCAGGCGGGACGCCCCGAGTACACCCAGCGCCGCGAGGCGATGCAAGAACACGAGATCGAAGACGTCGGCGCGCGCCTGCGGGCGCTGTTCTCGTGGGCCGACGACGCGGACACGGAGGCGGAGTGATGGACGACGAGGCGCGAGAGCGGAGCGAGCGGGCCTCGGAGACGCGAGCGGACGAGCGCCCCCGCCTGAAGCAGATCGACCACGAAGCGCCGGACAAGACGTCGGCCGACGGCGTGTTCGACCGTGGCAGAGCGGAGCGAGACGAACGCCGCGAGGCGGCCGCCAACGACCCAGAGGCCGGCGAATGAGCGAGCGCACCCTGTACGATACGGTGTGGGACCGCCACAAGGTTCAGGAGCTGCCGAACGGGCAAGACCAGCTGTTCATCGGCACGCACCTCATCCACGAGGTGACGAGCCCGCAGCCGTTCTCCGAGCTCCGCGAGCGCGGCATCGACGTGGCGTTTCCGGAGCGCAACGTCGCCACGACGGACCACATCATCCCGACGGACCCCGCGACGCGGGACGAGCGACCGCTGGCGGACGAGGAGGCCGAGCAGATGCTGTCGGCGCTGGAGCGAAACACGGAGCAGTCGGGAATCACGTTCTACGGACTCGACTCCGAGAGGCAGGGCATCGCCCACGTGATGGGGCCGGACGTCGGCGCGACCCAGCCCGGCCAGACAATCGTCTGTGGCGACTCTCACACCGCGACCCACGGCGCCTTCGGCGCGGTGGCGTTCGGCATCGGCACCTCGCAGGTCCGGGACGTGCTGGCCTCGGGCTGTGTCGCGGCGGACAAGTCGGACGTGCGCCGGGTCGAGGTGACGGGCGACCTGCCCGACGGGACGGTCGCGAAAGACGTCATCCTGAAGATCATCGGCGAACTCGGCGTCGACGGCGGTGTCGGCTACGCCTACGAGTACGGCGGCGAGACGATAGAGTCGATGGCGATGGAGGGCCGGATGGCGGTCTGTAACATGTCGATCGAGGGCGGCGCTCGCGTGGGGTATATCAACCCCGACGAGACGACCTACGACTACCTGGAGGGGCGCGAGATGGTCCCCGAGGGCGAGGCGTTCGAGGAGCGCAAGGCCTACTGGGAGTCGGTCACGAGCGACGCCGACGCGGTCTACGACGACGAGGTGACCGTCGACGTCGACGGTCTCGCGCCCATGGTGACGTGGGGGACGAACCCCGGACAGGTAGTCGAGGTCGACCGCCCCGTCCCCGCCCCCGAGGACCTGCCCGAAGACGAGCAGGCGGCCGCCGAGGCGGCACAGGAACACACGCAGGTCACCCCCGGCGAACCGATGGCCGGCCACCCGATCGACGTGGCGTTCATCGGGACGTGTACGAACGGGCGCGCGAGCGACTTCCGGCAGGCCGCCGCGGTCGTCGAGGGCAACGAGGTCGCAGACGGCGTGCGCGCGCTCGCGGTGCCCGGCTCGACGACGGTGAAGCGAACCCTCGAAGAGGAGGGAGTCGACGAGGTCTTCGAGGACGCCGGCTGGGAGTGGCGCGAGGCCGGCTGTTCGATGTGTCTCGCGATGAACGACGACTCGCTCTCGGGCGACGAGCGCTGTGCCTCGTCGTCGAACCGGAACTACGTCGGCCGGCAGGGGTCGAAAGACGGCCGTACGTTCCTGATGAGCCCCGCGATGGTCGCCGCCGCGTCCGTGGCGGGGAGCGTCGCAGACGTGCGCGAGTTCGACACGGGGGGTGCCCTGTGATGGACGCCCCCGACGCGCCGGACGACATGCGCGTCACCCGCGTGGCAGGGACCGGGGTCGCCGTGCGCGGCGACGACGTCGACACCGACCAGATCATCCCCGCGCGGTTCCTGAAGTCGACGACGTGGGAGGGGTTAGACGAGTACGCCTTCTACGACAACCGGCGAGACGACGACGGCGAGATCACGGGCGAGCATCCGTTCGACCGGCCCGAACACCAGGGCGCGACGATCCTGGTCGTCAACGAGAACTTCGGCTGTGGCTCCTCGCGCGAACACGCGCCGCGGGCGCTCCGGCGGTGGGGGATCGAGGCGATCGTCGGCGAGTCGTTCGCCGAGATATTCGCGGACAACTGCAAGTCGCTGGGGATGGCCGCCGCCGAGACCGACCCCGAGACGGTCGCGGCGCTCCAGTCGTTCGTCGAGGAGAATCCCGACGCGGGCCTGGAGGTCGACGTGGCAGAGGAGCGCGTCGTCTACGGCGGGACGGAGGTCGAGGTCCACATCGACGAGGCGATGCGCGAGGCGCTGGTGCAGGGCATCTGGGACACGACGACGCTGATGCGGGACGCGCTCGACCAGACCCGCGAGGTCGCCCGCGACCTCCCCTACGTCGAGGAGGTAGAGTGAGCGAGACGATCGCGGTCGTCCCCGGCGACGGGATCGGCCACGAGGTCGTGCCGGTCGGCGTCGAGGTGCTGGCGGCCGTCGGGGAGTTCGAGTTCGTCGAGCGCGAGGCGGGCGACGCGGTGGCCGAGCGGACGGGCGAACCGCTCCCCGACGCGACCCGACAGGCCGTCCTCGACGCGGACGCGACGCTGTTCGGCGCGGCGGGCGAGACGGCCGCGGACGTGGTGATCCCGCTCCGGCGGGCGCTCGACGCGTTCGTGAACGTCCGGCCCGCCCGGGCCTATCCCGGCGTGGACGCGCTCCAGCCCGAGACTGACATCGTGATCCTCCGGGAGAACACCGAGGGCGTCTACGCGGGGGTCGAGTCCGAGATCACCGAGGGCGTGACGACCTGTACCCGGGTCGTCACCGAGCGCGCGAGCCGCCGGATCGCGGAGTTCGCCTGCGACTACGTGCGCGACCGCGACGCCCTCGACGGGTTCACGCTCGCGCACAAGTCGAACGTGATGCGCGTGACCGACGGGCTGTGGCTGGACACGGTGTCCGAGGTCGCCGACGACCGCGGCGTCGAACCCGAACCGGAACTGATGGACGCGCTGGCGATGAACCTCGCGATGCAGCCCGAGGCGTACGACGTCGTCGTCGCGCCGAACCTCGCGGGCGACGTCATCTCGGATCTGGCCGCGGGTCTCGTCGGCGGCCTCGGCCTCCTCCCGAGCGCGAACGTCGGCGCGGAGGGGGGGCTGTTCGAGCCAGTCCACGGCACTGCGCCGGATATCGCCGGGCAGGGCGTCGCGAACCCGCTGGCGACCGTCCTCTCGGCGGCGATGTTGCTCTCGTTTCTCGGACACGACGACGCGGCCGACGACGTGCGCGCTGCTGTCGAGGCCGTGCTGGTCGAGGGGCCACACACGCCAGACCTCGGCGGCACGGCGTCGACCGAGGACGTCGGCGCCGCGGTCGTCGACCGGCTGTCGTAGGATTCAGGTCCGCGGGCAGCGTACGGTCGCCCATGCCCGAAGTGGAACTCGACGACGAGACGGTCGAGCGACTCGACGGCCTACGGGTAGACGAGGAGAGCTACGACGAGATCGTCACCGAGCTGATCAACATCTACCAGGCGAGCGAGATGACGCTGTTCCACGCCGGCGACGAGTACTAGTCGTCGTAGCCGTCACAGACTCGCGTCCACTTCCCGCGGTCCTCCAGGCGCTCCTGGAGTTCGTCGGCGTACTCCTGTGCGAGCCGTTCGGCGGCCTCCAGGCGCTCGTCGTCGCCGCCGTCGCCGATGCCGAGCGCCCCCTTTATCGAGTCGACGACCCCGCCGCCGCTCGACCCGCCGCCGGCTCCCCCGCCCATTCCGCCCATCTGCGACTGGAGGTTGTCCAGTTCGGGCATGATCTCGGGCACCTGTGAGGTGTCGGCGACGACCCGCGCGGTCTCGGGGTCCTCCGCGCCCTCGATCTCGAACTCGACGGCGGTCATCACCAGGCCCCACTCCTGGGAGGAGAAGTCGGACTCGCGCACCCGCTCGCCGAACTCCTTGTCGACTGCCATCCGGTCTGTCGCGATCGAATCCGTCCAGTGATCCATGGCGGCAGATGGGCGAGCACGGATTTTAGCGTTTCCCGTCGGAGGAGAACGGAAAGTCTCGTCACCCCCGCCCGCCCAGACCCCGCATGCGCATCGACAGCCGCGAGCCGGGCGAGGAGGGCCGGACCCGGATCGCGCTCGTTCCGGAGACGGTCGACGACCTCTGGCACCTCTCGCACGTCCTCGAGCCGGGCGACCGCGTGAGCGGCGACACGACCCGGCGGGTCCGCCGCGACGACGACGACCTGCGAGACACGGGGGGCCAGCGCGAGCCGATGCACGTCACGGTCGCCGTCGGCGACGACGACGTGGAGTTCGCGCGCTTCGCCAACCGCCTGCGCGTGGGCGGCGAAATCGTCGGCTGTTCGCGCGAGGACCAACTCGGTCACCACCACACGCTGAACGTCGAAGAGCGAGACCGGGTCGAGATCGAGAAGCGCTGGAAGTCCGACCAGCTGGCGCGCGTCGAGGAGGCCGAGGCCGCCGGCGACCAGCCCGACGTCGCCATCGCCACCGTCGAGGAGGGCGCGGCTCACGTCCATCTCGTCGCGGAGTACGGCACCGAGGAGTACGGCTCGTTCACGAAGCCGACGGGCAAAGGAGAGTTCGCTCGACCGCGCGCGGAACTGTTCGACGAACTGGGCGCCGCGCTCTCGCGCCTCGACGTCGACGCCGTGATCCTCGCGGGCCCGGGGTTCACGAAGGACGACGCCCGGGACCACATCGAATCGGAGTATCCCGAGGTGGCAGAGCAGATGACGGTGGTCGACGCCGCCGCCGTCGGGGACCGCGGCGTCCACGAGGTGCTGAAGCGCGGCGCGGTCGACGAGATTCGAGACCAGACGCGAATTTCGAGAGAGGCCGAACTGATCGACGAGCTGACCAAACGGATCGCGACCGACGAGCCCGCGACCTACGGAGTCGAACAGGTGGCAGAGGCAGCGGAGTTCGGCGCGGTCGAGACGCTCCTCGTCGTCGACGAACGACTGCGCGAGGAGCGGGCGGACGGCGAGTGGGACGTCGACGTGAACGAGGTGATCGAGTCCGTGGAGCGCAAGGGCGGCGACGTGGTGGTGTTCTCCGCGGAGTTCGACCCGGGGCGACAGCTCTCGACGCTCGGGGGGATCGCGGCGATTCTGCGGTACCGGATCTAGCGCAGGGCGTCTCGGCGTGCCCATGTGGTGGAACGGCGGACGAGAGCGACGCGAGAGCGGTAAGGCCGCTTCACCCCCCGCCGGTCGGCGCCACGCGTGCCAGTCCGTTCCGCGGCTCGCGATACTCGCCGCTTCACCCCGTGGCCCCTCCCGCCGGTCGGCGCCACGCGTGCCAGTCCGTTCCGCGGCTCGCGATACTCGCCGCTTCACCCCGTGGCCCCTCCCGCCGGTCGGCGCCACGCGTACCACGCCTACCGCCTCGGACAGTTCCCTGCGCTCACCGTCCTCGGTCTCGTCGCGCTCAGTTCGTTCGCGCCTACTCCATCGCCTCGCTCGCCGGCGCGAACGGGAGCGTCTCCCCGAGCCCTCGCTCGGCGGCGCGCTCGTACAGCATCTGCGCCGCCGCGACCGTCTCGACGGCGGTCCCGCCGGAGTCAAACACCGTTATTTCGTCGTCGCTCGTCCGCCCGGCGGCCTCGCCGGTCAACACCTCCCCGAGGTCGCCGTGGAGGTGGTCCTCGCCGACGGCGCCGTTCTCTCTCGCGGCCATCAGCGAGGCGGCGTCGCGGTCGGCGCGGGCGCGCAGGTCGAGGACGTAGGTGGCCGTCGCCACGGTGGTGTCGTCGAGTTCGCGCTTGCCGACGGTGTAGTTCCCCATCGCAGTGACGTGCGCGCCGGGCTCGAGGAGGTCGCCGTCGAAGACGGGGTCGCTCGCGTTCGTCGCCGTCACGACGATGTCGGCGTCCTCTACGGCGGCGGCGCTGGAGGCGACGGCGGCGACAGTGGCGTCGACCGCCGAGTTCATCTCGGAGGCGAAGGACTCGCGGTTCTCCTTCGTCGGAGAGTAGACGTCCACGCGGTCGAGGTCGCGGACGGTCGCGATCCCGCGCAACTGCCCCTTCGCCTGCGGGCCGCTCCCGACCATCGCGAGCGTCGACGCGTCGGCGCGGGCGAGGGCGTCAGTGCCGACGGCGCCGGCCGCGCCCGTCTTGTACGGGTTCATGTGCGCGCCGTCGATGACGGCCCGGATCGCACCGGAGTCGGCGTCGAACAGCGGCGTGACGAAGTGAGCGTCGCGGTCGCCGAAGCCCGCGGCGTACGTGTACCCGCCCATCGCACCCGTCTCGGGCAGGATAGCGACGTACGTCGTCAGGAGCCCAGGAGGGTCGCGGCCGGTCAGCTGTGTCCGGGGTTCGGTCGGGGCGCCCTCGCCGACCTGTCGGTAGCCCTCGCGGACGACGCCGACGTACTCCCCGGCCGTCGCGAGCCCGCGAGTCTCGTCGCTGGTGATGAACAGGGCGTCTGTCACGGACGGGCGTCGCGGGCGAGCGTCAAAAGCAGCGGGGTCAGTCGGAAGCGGGGGCGACGGAGTCGACGGCCGAAGCGTCCATCACCGTGTCGTCGGGGTCGTCGTCGGGCGCTCGGAGGAACAGTGCGTGCCCGATGACGAGCGTCGAGACGCCCGCCCCGACAGGCGCCGCGGAGACGAGCGGCCAGCCGACCGCGGTGAGGAGACCGACGATACTGAGCATCGCGAGCGGAATCAGCAGGAGAACGTAGTCGTAGTACCCAACCATATCTACTACTACGCGCCGTAGGTATATAAATCTATACTACAGGCCACGTATACTCTTTCCAGAATTAACGTATAACTTATCGTATTATTGATATTCGGAGCGCCGAGAGCGACGACTACAAGCGGGGCGACGAAGACGGAGCGGGCGTGGAACGGAACGACCGGGCTATCGTCGCGCTGGTGATGATCGCTCACGCGATGGTCCACACGTACGAGCTCTCTATCCCCATCTTCGTGGGCATCTGGCTCGTCGAGTTCGACCCGGTGACGCTCGGGTCGGTCACCGTCGGCGTGACGACGGCGACGGTAGGGCTGGCCGTGACGGCGGGTTACGCACTGTTCGGCGCGGGTGCGCTCCCGGCGGGTGTGCTGGTCGACCGGGTCGGGTCGCGGCGTCTCATCGCCGTCTGTCTGTTCGGGATGAGCGGCTCCTTCTTTCTCCTCGCCGTCTCGCCGGGGCTGCTCTCCGTGACCGCCGCGCTTCTCGTCTGGGGGGCAGCGGCGAGTGTCTACCACCCGGCGGGGCTGACCCTCATCAGCACGGGCGTCGAGGAGCGCGGGACGGCCTTCGCCTACCACGGCATCGCCGGAAACCTCGGCATCGCGCTCGGCCCCCTCGTCGCGACGCTTCTCCTCCTCACCCTCGGCTGGCATCTCGTCGCCGCCGCGCTGGCCCTTCCTGCGCTTCTCGCGGGCGGCTACGCGCTCGGCGCAGAACTCGACGAGGAGCGGGCAACGACGGCGACAGACGGCGGTCGCGGCGA
>JBDGTD010000079.1:9735-25813 GCA_042217165.1 Haloferacaceae archaeon
GGGGACCGACGCCGCGAACAGGGAGCAAAGCGACGGCGGTCGCGGCGAGGGGACCGACGCCGCGAACAGGGAGCAAAGCGACGGCGGTCGCGGCGAGGGGACCATCGGGTCGCTCGCGGACTTCCGCCGGGAGGCGGGGCGGCTCTTCGCGGGGTCGTTCGTCGTCGTCTTCGCCGTCGTGATGTGTTCGGGGCTCTACTACCGCGGGGTTCTCACCTTCCTGCCCGGGTTGCTCGGCAACCTCCCCGGGTTCGGGCCGGTGGCGCTCTCGACGCTCGTCGGCGAGGTCGGAGCGGGACAGACGATCCAGCCGGAGCGGTACGTCTACTCCGGCCTGCTGATTGTCGGCGTCGCCGGCCAGTACGTCGGGGGGAAGCTCACGGACCGCGTCGCGGTCGAGCGGGGCCTGATCGCGGCCTTTGCCGGACTCGTGCTGGTCGCGCTGGCGTTCCCCGTCGTCGCACCGCGCGGCGGGCCGGCGCTGCTCGCGCTCTGTGCGGTCCTCGGATTCGTCCTCTTCTCCGCGCAGCCGTTCTACCAGGCGACGGTGGCGGAGTACACGCCGGCGGACGCGCGCGGGCTCTCGTACGGCTTCACCTACCTCGGCGTGTTCGGCGTCGGTGCGTTCGGCGGCGTCCTCGCCGGCGGCCTGCTCGCGTACGCCGACCGGACCGCCCTCTTTCTCGCGCTCGCGCTGGTCGCGGCGCTGGGGGTGACGTTCGGGGGGACGCTCCTGCGTCGCGGAACCCGTGTCGCGGACTAGACGCGGAACCGGAGCCACCGCGCGACGCCGAGACCGACGGCGCCGGAGACGAGCGTGACCGCCGCGAACACCGGCGCGACCGGGCCCGGGTCGAAGACGACTGCCCGCAGGCCGACGGCGGCGACCGCGGCGGGCACCCACGCGCGGACGGCGAGCGGCACCGCGGCCTTCGCAGACTCGGCGGCGCCGGCAGAGTAGACCCCGACCAGCGGCCCGAACAGGAGCCAGCCGAGGAGGAACGGGAGGATCGTCAGGACCCACGCGACCGGCGCGTCGAGCGGGAAGGTCGGGCCGTTGTGCTGTATTGCGCCGCCCGTGAACACCACGACCAGCGCGAGGAGGTCCACGACCGCGAGCGGCCACGCGCCGGGGTCGATGCGCCGTGCGAGAAATCCGTCGTCCGCCATCGACCCTCGTTCCCCGGCGCCCCTAATGACCCTCCCGCTTTCCCACGACCGTGTAGCCGAACCCCCGGTCGACCACGGTCGGGACGAGACCGACGCGTGCCATCCGGTCGGTCAGTTCGTCCGGCCCCTCGAACCGCGAGGAGAGTCCGACCGCGTGTTCCGCGGCGACGAGTGCCCGTCCCCGGAGCGTCCCGGGGTCGAACTCCCTGACGACGAGGACCCCACCCGGACGGAGAACGTCGCGCGCGGCCGCGACGGCCGCGTCCCGGTCGGGCAGGTGGTGGAGGGCGTCTGCGATCAGGACAGCGTCGGCGCTCGCGTCCGCGACGGGGAGTCGCCCGGCGTCGCCGAGAAGCGCTTCTCGGCCGCGGGCGCGGGCACGACGAGCCATGCCGGGCGCGGCGTCGACGACGACCGCCCGAGAGACGTCGAGACGCGCGGAGGCCCGGCCGGGCCCGCCAGCCACGTCGAGAAGCAGGTCGACGGAGTCGTCCGCGAGGCGCAGGGCTGTCTCGACGGGCGCGCGCCGTGCGGGCGGCATCGCGGCGTCGTAGAGCCGGGCGAAGCGGTCGAACGCGCGCAGGTCGCCGGGGCCGTACACGACCGAGGGTCGCGCGCCGTCCCAATACGCTCTTGGCTCCCGGGACCGCCTGTCCGCTCGTGGCGACCTTTCGCGTTCTCGGCTGGCCCGAGGACTCGCCGCGGCTCGACCTCGACCACGAGCGGTTCGCGTACGCGGGGAAGTTCGTGACGGGACGGCAGGGAATCGCCGTGGCGCGCGAGGACGATGTCCTCGCCGCCGTCTCGTTCAGCCCGGACCGCACCGACGACGCGACGCTCCGCCTGCGGTACGTCACGGTGCGCACAGACAGGCGGGGCGAACGCCTCGGCCCGCGGCTCTGTGCGTTCGCCGCCCGGCGGGCCCACGAGCGTGGCTACGACCGCGTCGCCATCGCGGTGAACAACCCGTTCGCGTTCGTGGCATGCTACCGCGCCGGGTTCGGCGCGACGGGCGAACAGACGGGGATGGCCGAGCGCGTGCTCCAGCATCCGGACCCGACCGGCCGCGACCCAGGCCCCTACCGCGCTGGACTCGCGGCGTTCGCGGAGCGAGACCTGCCGGAGGCGGCGCAGTCGTTCGTCGACGACCGGCGGGACGGAGAGCCGCCGCCGGTCGTCGACGTCCCGGCGTCGGCGGGCGGGGATTGAAGCCCGGTCGCGCCCGAAAGCCGTCGATGGGAAACGCGGCACTCCGTGATATCGCGGCCCTCCGGACCGTCCCGTGGGCGGACGTGGAGGGGAGCGTCGTCGCCGTCGACGCGCACAACTGGCTCTACCGCTACCTGACGACGACGGTGAAGTTCACCGCGGACGAGGCGTACACGACGGGAGCGGGCGAGGAGGTAGCGAACCTCGTCGGCGCGGCCACCGGCCTGGCGAAACTGTTCGAACACGACCTGACGCCCGTCTTCGTCTTCGACGGCGGAGTGACCGACCTGAAAGCGGACGAGGTCGAGCGCCGGCGCGAGCAGCGCGAGGCGGCCGAGGAGCGCCTGGAGACGGCCCGGGAACGGGGCGACAGCGTCGAGGCCGCACGGCTCTCGGCGCGCACCCAGCGCCTGACCGACGTCATCCACGAGACGACACGCGGGCTGCTCGACAGACTCGACGTGCCGGTCGTCGAGGCGCCCGCCGAGGGAGAGGCGCAGGCGTCGTACATGGCCCGCCGGGGCGACGTCGACGCCGTCGGGAGCGAGGACTACGACACCCTGCTGTTCGGCGCGCCGGAGACGCTCCGGCAGTTGACCTCGTCGGGTGACCCCGAACTGATGCGCCTGGAGGCGACGCTCGCGGACCACGACCTGACGTGGGAACAGCTCGTCGACGTCGGCATCCTCTGCGGGACGGACTTCAACGACGGCGTGGACGGTATCGGCCCGAAAACCGCGCTGAAGACGATCCACGAACACGGCGACCTCTGGGGGGTGCTGGACGCCCGCGGCGCGCACGTCCCGAACGCCGACCGGATCCGCTCGCTCTTTCTCGACCCGCCGGTGACCGACGACTACGGCGTCGAGACGGAGATCGCGCCGGACGTCGACGCCGCCCGCGCGTACGTCACGGAGGAGTGGGAGGTCGACCCCGACGCCGTCGCGCGCGCCTTCGAACGGATCGAAGAGGCGACGACTCAGACCGGACTCGACCGCTGGACCTGACACAGGAGCGCGATTCCGGAGTACACGACCGGCGCGCCCGTCGGCCCCGTGACCGTATCCGGCACTACCGTGGTGTGGTGTACAGCACTGACCCCGGGCCACCGACGGCGGTTAGTTCGTCCAGCCCCTCGAACACTCGTGCAAAGCCAGTCCAGGTCGGTCGTCGACCGCGCGGCCGTGAACGGCGAGCGACGCCCCGACGGCCCGGTCCTCCGCGTCGAGGCTCTGTCGAAGTCGTTCGGAGACGTGCTGGCCGTCGACGACGTCTCCCTGTCCGTCAAGCGCGGCTCTGTCGTCGGTCTGCTCGGCCCGAACGGCGCCGGGAAGACGACGCTCGTGAAGTCGATTCTCGGACTCACCCTTCCCGACGAGGGGGCAGTCCAGATCGCCGGGATCGACGTCCACGAGCGGCCGCGCGCGGCGGCCCGTCACGTCGACGCGATGCTCGAGGGCGCGCGCAACGACTACTGGCGGCTGACCGTCCGGGAGAACCTGCGGTATTTCGCGACTGTCGGCGGCGTCGCCCCGGACGCGGTCGCCGAGCGCCACGACCGCCTCCTCGACCAACTGGACCTCGCCGAGAAGGCCGACACGCCCGTCCGGGACCTCTCGCGGGGGATGAAACAGAAGGTGTCGCTGGCGAGTGTTCTCGCGACGGACGCGGACGTCGTCTTCCTCGACGAGCCGACGCTCGGCCTCGACGTCGCGTCGTCGCTGACGCTCCGGCGCGAACTCCGGCGGATCGTCGCCGACCGCGGCCTGACGGTCGTGCTGTCGAGCCACGACATGGGCGTCGTCGAGGACGTCTGCGACCGCGTCGTCGTCCTGAACGACGGCCGGATCGTCGCGGACGACACGGTCGCCAACCTCCGGCGTGAGACGGGGGCGGGGCGCGTCCGCGTGACGAGCCCGGACCTCGACGACGAGGCGATGGGGGCGGTCCGCGAGCGCTTCGAGGTGACGGCGGTCCGCGAGCGCGGCGGGTCGACCCGCGTCGAAGTCGCGACCGACTCCGACGGCATCTACGACCTGCTCGCGCACCTGCGGAGCCGCGACGTGACCCTCGCCGGGGTCGAGACGGTCGACCCCGACCTCGGGGACGTCCTCCTGGAGCTGACAGGGGGCGAACCGTGAGCGAGGGACCGACGGGTGAGCGCGACCGCCTCCGTCGCGCCACGTACGTCGACCTCGCGCGCGCGGTGCTGGTCCGCGAGTACCTCGTGTTCGTTCGCTACCCCGCGAACGCCGTCGGCGGGGTCGTCGTTGCCCTGTTTTTCTTCGGGCTGATCTTCTACGGCGGCGAGATGGTCGCCGGGCGGGCGCTGACGGACTCGATCGAGGGGATCGTCGTCGGCTACTTTCTCTGGACGCTCGCGGTCGGCGCGTACGCCGCGACGGCGAACGGCATCCAGAGCGAGGTGCAGTGGGGGACGCTGGAACGGCATTTCCTGACGCCCTTCGGCTTCGGCCCGGTCGCGCTGGCGAAGGGGGTCGCGACGCTCGTGCGCACGTTCCTCACCTCGACGCTCATTCTCGCCGTGATGCTCGTCGCGACGGGAACGACCCTCGAACTCCCCGTCGTGACGGTCGTCGTGGTGGCGACGCTCGGCGTCGTCTCCGTTCTCGGCCTCGGCTTCGCCGCCGGCGGCGTCGCGGCCCTGTACAAGCGGATCGGCTCGTGGCTGAATCTCCTCCAGTTCGGGCTCGTCCTCCTCGTCTCCGCGCCGGCGTTCGACCTGCCGCTCCTCCGGCTCCTCCCGCTCGTCCAGGGGAGCGCGCTCCTCCAGCGCGCGATGGTCGACGGCGTCCGGCTCTGGGAGTTCCCCCTCGTCGACCTCGCCGTTCTCGTCGGCGTCGCCGTCGGCTACCTCGCGCTGGGCTACGCCGTCTTCGCCCTCGCGACCCGGCGCGCGCGTCGGCTGGGCGTCCTCGGCGACTACTAGCCGGCGCGGCACGCTTTTGGTCGGGGGCAGAACAGTCTGCGTGTGCTCTCCGACACCGACCGGTCCCGGGTCGCGTGGGGCGCCGTCGGTGTCGCGCTCGCCGCAGCCGTCGTCTTCGTCCTCTACTCGTTCGTCGGGACGATGGTGTTCGCGGTGTTCATCTACTACGCCACGCGGCCGGTCTACCGCCGGCTGAAGCGCCGTATCCGTCCGGCGAGCCTCGCCGCCGCGACGGCGCTCGTCGCTCTCGTTCTGCCGGCGCTCTCGCTGGTCGGGTACGCGGCGCTCGTCGTCGTCACGCAGCTCGACCGGTTCGCGGGCGAGACGCGCGAGACGCTGGCCGAGACGCTCGGCGTCGACCTCGCCACGCTACCGTCTGTCGGGTCGCCGGCGGCGCTGCTCGGCGTCGACCCGCAGGCGTATCTCTCGCTGGAACAGCTACTCGGACTCGCCGGGCAGGTCGGCGGAGCGGTCGGCGTCCTCGCGGACGTCGGGGTGTTTCTCGTCCACGTGTTCGTGATGGTCGCGGTCGCGTTCTACCTGCTCCGCGACGACGTCACGATGGCGCGGTGGGTCAAGCGTCGGTTCGGCGACGAGAGCGGCGTCCTCCACGCCTACCTCGCGGCGGTCGACCGCGACCTGAACAGCGTGTTCTTCGGAAACATCCTCAACGCCGTGCTGACGGGCACCATCGGCGTCATCGTCTACGCCGTACTGGACGTCGTCGCGCCCCCCGGACTGGGTGTCCCCGTTCCAGCGCTGGTCGGTGCGCTCGCGGGCGTGGCGAGTCTGATCCCCGTCGTCGGGATGAAACTCGTCTACGTCCCCGTGGCGCTCTACCTCGCGGCCGTCAGCGCCGTGATGGGCTTCTCGGGCGCGTGGTTCGTCCTCGTCTTCGCGGCCGTCTCGTTCGTCGTCGTCGACACCATCCCCGACCTCGTCCTCCGGCCGTACGTCTCCGGGCGGAACCTCCACGTCGGCGCGGTGATGGTCGCGTACACCCTCGGACCGCTTCTGTTCGGCTGGTACGGCATCTTCCTGCTCCCCGTTCTGCTCGTCCTCGTCGTCCACTTCGTCCGGATCGTCCTGCCGGAACTCGTCGACGGGTCCCGTCTGCGGCCGTACGCGGTCGACCCCGGGGTGCTGACGACGGCGCCCGCGACCGACGACGTGGCAGTCGAGTCGAGCGAGGACGTGCCGGAGGGAGACGAGTGAGTCACTCCGGCTCTCGCAGACGAGGGCGAGACAGCGAACGCAGTCGCTCGCCGGCGTGAGTACGAGGTGGCCCGAAATCCGGGCCACCCCAAGTTGGTCCCCGCTGACGCTTCGGCCCTCCAAAGCGAAGCGCCACCTGCTCGTATTCCACGGAGGAGTATAAACGTGCCGCCACGGGCTCGTGAGCTTTTGAGGGGCGCGTCCCCAGGACCCCGTATGGAGATCCGCGGCGAACGCGAGTGCCGAGACTGCGGGACACGGTGGAGCTACTACGACACCGGGAGCGTCGCCTGTCCGGCCTGCGGGAGTCTCGTGAGCGTCGGCGTCGACGACCGGCAGCGCCACACGGACGCGCCGGCGGAACTCGACCTGTCCGCGCACCGGCGGACTGCCGACACGGACGGTGTCGTCGCAGCCGCCGCCGAGGTCGGACCGGACCTGACCTCGTACCGGAGCCGCCGGGGGTTCCTCGGCGGCGGCGACCTGCTTCCGCTCGACGACACCTACCTCGCGGCCGGAGAACTCCGCCACGCCGCGGACGCCGTCGACCGCCGCGGGAGCGTGACGGAGGACGAGGAGGTCTACCTCCTCGCGCTCCTGACCGGCGCCGAGCGCGGCGAACGCCCCGCGCCCGACGATGTGCCCGGGTCGCTGGCGAGCAGCCGCGCGCTCGCGTACGCCGACGCGGTCCTCGACTACCGGAGCGAGGTCGTCACCTACCTCCGCGATGTCGCAGAGGACGAGGGGCCTCGCCGGACGCTCGGCCGGGTGGCAGAGCGCGCCAAGCGGGTTCGGGCCATCGACGGCGACGTGCCGGTCGAGGAGGCCGAGACGCTGGTCGCCGCGACCCGCGACGTGACGGCGGCGCTCGACGGCGCGGACGGGGCGCTGGCGCGGGCGAACGACCGGCTGGACGCGCTGGACTGAGCGGCCCGACGCCTACGCCGCCCCGCCGAGCGGGTCCAGGTCGACGGCGGCGCCCTCGACGAGTCCGGCCGCCCGAGCGGTGTTCACGAGCAACATTGCGCGGGTCATCGGGCCGACGCCGCCGGGGACGGGCGTGATCGCATCCGCGACCTCGCGGGCGCTCTCGTAGTCTACGTCGCCGACGAGCGTCGACTCGCCGTCGCGTTCGACGCGGTTGATCCCCACGTCGACGACGGTCGCCCCCTCGCCGACCATCGAGCCGTCGATCAGTTCGGGGACGCCGACGGCCGCGACCACGACGTCCGCGGCGCCGACCTTCGCCGCCAGGTCGTCGGTCCGCGAGTGACAGACCGTCACCGTCGCGTTGCCGTGGTCGTCGCGCGCGAGGAGTCGGTTCGCGAACGGCTTCCCGACGATCGTAGAGCGCCCGACGACGACGACGTCCGCGCCCTCCGTCTCGACGTCCGCCTCGGCCAGCAGGCGCTGGATCCCGAGCGGCGTACACGGGACGTACCGCGCGTTCCCGCGGACGAGACGCCCGAGGTTCTCTGGATGAAAGCCGTCGACGTCCTTGCGCGGATCGACCGCCCGGACGACCTCGTCGTCGTCGACGTGGTCGGGGAGCGGCTGCTGGACGAGGACTCCGTGGACCGACGGGTCGTCGTTCAGCTCCGCGACCGTCTCGTACAGTTCCTCGGCGGGGGCGTCGCCGTCGAGACGGACGTCGCGGGTCTCGATCCCGACCGACGCGCAGTCGTCCTGTTTCAGGGAGACGTACGTCTCGCTCGCCGGGTCCGACCCCATCAGTACCGTCGCGAGCGTCGGCGTGACGCCCGCGTCGTCGAGCGTCTCGACCGCCGTCCGTACCTCGTCGCGCACGTCGCTCGCGACGGCGTTGCCGTCGATGTCCTGCGCGGTCATACCGACGCCGCGACCGGCAGCCGTTTCAAACCCTCGGGACCCGCGCCGCTACTCTCCGGTCCGCGCGCCACAGACGTTACAGACGCTCGTCCCCGCCGCCTCGTCGTAGGTGAGCGACCCTTCGCCACACTCTGGACAGGCCGCGTAACTGACCGAACTGCCGTACCGCGGCGGGTCGTCCGGCTCCGGTTCGCGCCGGACGAGCGTCTTGACACGCCCGACGAGGAGGCTCAGAATCCTGCGCACGACAGGGGAACGAACGCGACGGACTAAGCGTCTACGGACAGTCGCTCGCGTCGAACGACCGGCGGTCGGGGCCCCGACGCACGAACCGAACCTGTCCGGAATCGAGGGTGACGAGCGCCGCCTGGCCGCCGTAGCCGTGGCTCTGGTCGTGGCCGCGGACGACGACGCAGGCCCGGGTACCCGTCTCGACGGTCGCAGAGCGGGTGAACGGCGCGGTCCCGCGTGCGTGGAGGGGTTCGCGGCGGCCGGGTTCGGCGCCGTCGAGCGCCTCCACAGCCCACCAGTTCGCGTACTCGTCCTCGCCCTCGTCGTCGTACCGGAGCGTCACAGAGAGGCGGCGACCGCCGCTCTGCCCGCCGACCCCGACGGCGAGGACGTCGGCCTCGCGGAGGTCGAGAGCGGTCGTCGTCGGCGTATCCGCGGCGTCCGTCGGCGTCGCGGTCCGGGACTCGCCGCCGTCTGTCGGCTCGTCACCCGACGCCACGCCAGACCTCGTCGTATCGGTCGCCTGTGATGTCGTGTCGTCTCCGCCCGGCACAGCCCCCGAGCGCCGCGGCCGCGAGCGTCACGAGAACGGCGCGGCGAGCGGGCATCCGCGTCCGGGCTACTCGCGTCCGAAGGCGCCCTGCTCTTCGTACAGCGGGTAGTCGTCGGTCAGGTCGTCGACGGCCGCTCGGACCTCGGGGACGACCTCGTCGGTCCGTTCCTCGGCGGTGGCGTCGACCACGTCGACGATCAGCTCCCCGACCTCGCGGACGGCCTCGACCCCCATCCCGCGGGTGGTGAGCGCCGCGGTGCCGGCGCGAATCCCGGAGGGGTCGAACGGCGACCGGGTCTCGCCGGGGACGGTGTTCGCGTTGAGGACGATTCCGGCGTCCGCGAGGTGGTCCTCGGCGGTCCCGCCGGTGAGGTCGGGATGCGAGGAGCGAAGGTCGGCGAGGACGAGGTGGGTGTCCGTGCCGCCGGAGACGAGCGAGAGGCCGCGCTCCCGGAACACGTCGGCGAGGGTGCGGGCGTTCTCGACGACGGCCTCGGCGTAGTCGACGAAGGAGTCGTCGAGCGCCTCGGCGAAGCCGACCGCCTTGCCGGCGATGTTGTGCATCGCGGGGCCGCCCTGCGCGCCGGGGAAGACGGCGGCGTCCACCGCGTCGGCGTGTTCCTCGCCGCACATCACGATCCCGCCGCGGCCGGCGCGGATCGTCTTGTGGGTCGAGCCGGTGACGAAGTCCGCGACGCCGACGGGCGAGGCGTGTACGCCCGCGGCGACGAGGCCGGTGATGTGCGCAATATCAGCGAGGTGGTAGGCGTCGACGTCGTCGGCGACGGCCTGAACGCGTTCCCACTCGACCTCGCGGGGATACGCGGAGTAGCCCGAGACGATCATGTCCGGCTCGAACTCGGCGGCCGTCTCCGCGAGTCCCTCGTAGTCGACGTAGCCCGTCTCCGGGTCGACCTCGTACTGCTCGACCTCGTAGAACTGCCCGGCGAAGTTCGCCGGGTGGCCGTGGCTGAGATGCCCGCCGTGAGTCAGGTCGAGCGAGAGGATCTTGTCGCCCGGGTCGAGAACGCCGAGGTAGACCCCCATGTTCGCCTGCGTCCCCGAGTGCGGCTGGACGTTGACGTGTTCTGCGCCCCAGAGCTGTTTGGCGCGCTCGACCGCGAGTTCTTCGACCACGTCGGCCTGCTCGCAGCCGGCGTAGTACCGCTCGCCCGGGTACCCCTCGGCGTACTTGTTGGTCAGCGCGGAACCCTGTGCCTCGAGTACTGCGGGCGAAGCGTGGTTCTCGCTCGCGATCATAGCCAGCGTGTCGCGCTGTCGGTCGACCTCCGCGGTGAGTGCGTCTGCGACCGCCGGATCGGTCGCGCGAACCGTCTCGTACTCCATACAGACACCCCGAACGGCGAACCGATAAGCCTGTCTCCCTCGCGCCGAGGCGCCGTTACACCAGCGTCCGTCTCGTTAAAATTAAGTATTCATCGTGTATCGAGAGAACATGGCACTGGTGACGGACCGCCGCGCCGACGGGCTGGCGGACGTACTGCAGGCCGGCGTCGACGCGACGGGTGACCCACTCCACGTCGTCGACCCGGACGCGTCGGCGGTCGAAGCGCTGGTCGACGTCCTCGCGACAGAGAGTGACCCTCCCGAGACGTACGTGACGACGGGCGAGTCGGCGCTGAAGCAGGCGACCGAGGACTTCCTCGTCGCCAGCCGTGCCGCGGACCTCGTCGCCGACGGGACGCTCTCGCTCGCCGCCGACGAGGCCGTCGGCCACACCCTCCTCGTCGCGGACGGGACGGTCCACGCGGTCGTGCGCGCCGACGGCCGGGTGGCCGCGCTCTCTACCGACGACGACGAGTTCGTCCGGACGGCGGTCGAGACTGCCCGCGCCCGCGCCGACGACGCCGACCCGTTCTCGCTCCGGACGCCCCCGCTCTCTCGGGTCCGCGAGACGCTCGCCGAGACGGCGGGCGAAGAGGCGCTCTCCGACTTCGACGCCGCCCTCGACGCCTGCCACGAGGCCGACGTCGCCGTCCCCGAGGTGACGCTCTCACTGCTCGTCGCCGCCCGGAACGACGTCCTGCTCTACGACGTGTCGCGCTGGGGAGAAGACGTCGGGATCGCCTCCAAGGCCACCTTCTCGCGCACCAAGAGCCGGCTGGAAGACGCCGGCCTCGTCGACACCGAGAAGGTCCCCATCGAGGTGGGTCGCCCGCGTCTCCGCCTGAAGGCCGGCACAGACACGGTGCGGGGCGACCCCGCCGACCTCGTCGAGGTGCTGCGCGACCTCGACTGACGGACGAGCGGCCACGCTTTTGTCACCGTCGCCGCAGGAGGCCGTATGGACGTCACCCTCGCCGGCGACGGACCGGCAGCGGAGGCGGTCCGAGCCGCGCTCGCAGACGCCGAGGCGACGGTGCGCGACGGGTCGCCTGACGACGGGGACGCCGACCTCACCGTCGTCGTCGGGGGCGTCGGGGGCGACGGGTTCGCTCGCGCCGACCGCGCCGCGGACCGGTGGCTCGCCGTCGAACTCGGCGGAGTCGGGGGACGGCCCGCCGACGTCGACGCCGCGATCGCCCTGTTCGACGAGGTGCGGTTCTCGGACCTCGAGGCGCGCGTCGCCGCCCACGCAGACGGAGAGGAGGCCGACGCGGGCGCGACGCCCGACACGTCGTCGCCCGCGCGTCGCTTCGCCGGCGCGGTCGCCGGACGGCTCGCGGTCGCGGCGCTCGCGGGCACGGCGAGAGACGGGCGGCTGGTCGAGGTGTCTGCGACGACGACGCGCGAACGGCGGGTACTCCCGACGCCGGACGGCCCGCCCGAGCGCGTGCCCTCGCAGACGGACGAGGCGCTGGACGTGACGACGGCCGCGACGCGGGCCGAACGGGCCGTCGACGAGCGGGTCGGCGTCGTCGAAGGGGTCGGCGAAGAGGCCTCGTACCCTGCGCCGTACTACGTCGCCCGGCTCTGTGACACGAGCGCGTTCGCGGACGCGACCGCGCCGCGTCTCGCCGCCGGGGTCGCGGAGGGGTGGGACGCGGCGTACACGAAGGCGGCCGGCGAGGCGCTGGAGCGCTACGCGGCCGGCGCGTACCGCGAGTCGTGGTTCGAACGGGCCCCCGAGCGGGAGCGGCTCGGCGCCGTCTCGCTCTCGCGGTTCGTCCGGCCCGACGACTGGCGCGACCCGGACCCCGACGAGCCGATGCTCTGGGTCGCGGGCGAGCGCCTGACCGACGGCGCGCGCGTCTCGCTCCCGGCCGAAGCCGTCCTCCACCCCCCGCCAGCGGAGCGCCACCTCCCGGCTATCACGACGGGTCTCGGCGTCTGGACCGACGGCGTCGGGGCGCTCCGCGCGGGGCTCGCGGAGGTCGTAGAGCGCGACGCGACGACGGTCGCGTGGTACTCGACGTTCGACCCGCTGGGGCTGGACGTCGACGACGAGACGTTCGACCGACTCGCGCGCCGCGCCGAGAGCGAGGGGCTCTCCGTGACCCCGCTGCTCGTCACCGTGGACGTGGACGTGCCGGTCGTCGCCTGCGCGGTCCACCGCGACGGCGAGTGGCCGCGGTTCGCGGTGGGCTCCGCCGCCGACCTCGACGCCGAGGCCGCGGCGACCGCGGCGCTGTGCGAGGCGGTCCAGAACTGGACAGAGCTGGACGGCATGGGGCCCGAGCGGGCGGCCGAGGCAGGGGGTGCCATCGGGGAGTACGCGTCGTTCCCCGAAACCGCGCGCGCGTTCGTCGACCCGGCGACGACGGTGGCGGCGGCGGACGTCGGGACGACCGACCCGCCGACGGGAGCCGACGCGCTGGCGACGCTGGTCGAACGCGTCGCGGACGCGGGGCTGGAGCCGTTCGCGACGCGGCTGACGCCGCCCGGCCTCGACGCGCTGGGGTTCGAGGCCGTCCGCGTGGTCGTGCCGGAAGCCCAGCCGCTGTTCACCGGCGAGGCGTTCTTCGGCGACCGGGCGCGGGCGGTGCCGCGGGCGCTCGGATACGAGCCACGGCTGGAGCGGACGTACCACCCGTACCCGTGAGAGAGGAGAGAGCGACGACAGAACGCCTCAGCCTCGCGCCGGCCCGCGTCGTGTCTCCGCACCCGTGACGACGTAGACGAACTCGCGAGACCCCCAGTCGGCGTGGACGGGGGTCGCGGTGGGCGTCGTCGTGCCGACGCCGCGCTCGGCGTAGCCCGAGGACCTGACGCGGACGCGGTAACCGTCCGTCGTCTCCTCGACGGTGCGCACCGCGACGGTCAGGTCGACGGTCCATCGCGGCCCCTCGTACAGCGTGTTGTAGGCGTAGCGGTACTCGTAGGTCTGGACGTACTCGCGGACGGCCTCGCGCGTGAGCGGGTCGGGCCGTTCGGGCGGCTCTTTCGGCCCGTCGGGAAAGGCCACGGGCGAAATGGTGGGCGACCCGGTCGGCACGGGTGTCGTGTCGGGAGGGTCGGTCGCCCCGCCACCCGATCCCGGACCACCAGCACAGCCGGCGAGTCCGGCCGCGAGGGCGGCGAGGAGAGTCCGTCTGGAGGGCATCGTCTCACGACCCGGACCCGGGCCCCGCGGCAAGTGTCTTCTCCCTACACGCCGAGCGTCGCGCGCAGGAGGTCCCGGGTGCCCGGCCCGAGGCCGACGGCGACGATGGCGACGAGGAGGAGGACGGCGTAACGGGGGCTCTCCTCGAACGTCCGCTCGTCGAAGACGGCGACGACCAGCGCCGCGGCGACGAGTTTGACGACGAGGAAGGGCCAGGCGTTGCCGGTGACGGCGAGGACAGAGCCCGGGAGGAGACTCCCCGTCGTCTCGACGATGAAGCGGTTGACCGGGTGTTTCGGGACGAGGTTCGCGCCCGCGTTCAGCGCGGGCATCCAGTCGAGACCGACCACGTTCGCGGCGCCGTCGACGGCGTGCGCCCAGACGACGACGCCGGCGACGAGCGGTCCCGTCCCCTCCATCGTCGACGGGACGTACCGGCGCAGGAGGCCGAGAACGGCGAGGGTCGAACCGGTCGCGACGACCACCACGACGGCGAACACCTGCGGGTAGAACGAGTCGTCGGCAGCGACGACGGCGAGAACCGCGAGGGTGACGAGCAGGATCAGGGTTCCGACGGCGAACAGCGTCCGGTGGAGGTCGTCGACCAGCCCGCGGCGCTCGGCGGCGACGGCCGCGAGGAGGGCGACGAGGGCGACGAGGAAGACGGTGACGTAGATGACGGGGCTGATGACGAGCGTGTTCAGCGGGTAGGCGAGAAGCTCGGTGGTGTCCGTCGCGTCCTCGACGACACGGAGCGCCCCGCCGAAGAGAACCAGCGGCAGGAGCGCGACGACGAGGCGGCGGTTGCCCCCGAGACCCAGGCGGCGAAGCAGGAGGACGACCCCCGCGAGCCCGAGCAGGAGGAGGAGGACGTAGCCGACCTCGGAGACGAGCGTGTAGCCGGGGTACGCGACGACGCCGGCGGCGCCCGCGCAGGCGTCGAGCGTCGAGAGATAGCTCGTCTCGCCGCCCGAGCGCACGGCACACGCAGCAGAGTGGGCGTCCGCGGCGACCGGTCCCCAGAAGTACTGCCAGACGAACCGGTCGTACACGGCGTCCGGGAACGCGACCGACCCGCCGCCGACGACGGCGACGAGCGCCGCGACGGCGACGACCCACGCGCGCTCCGGGTCGCGATCGACCCGGTCGACGATCGACATACCCCGACGCGGCGTGCGCGGCGTTTCAGCGTTGCGGTCGTGCGCGTTCGGGGTGCCCGGTCGCGGCGCGCCGCTCCGGGGCGTTCAGTCACCCGCCGCCGCGCGGGCCGCCGTGGCACACTCGGTCAGCGCCTCGTGTACCGCGGGCGACCCGTTCGAGGCGACCAGCCCCGCTGCCCCGACGGTCCAGCGCTCGCCATCGAGGTCGGTCACGCGCCCGCCCGCCAGTCTGACGAGGTGGACGCCAGCGACCGAGTCCCAGGACGCGACCCGCCGGTCGGTGAACACACCCGCCAGCCCGCCGTCGGCGACCGAGGCGAGCGACGCCTGTGCACAGCCCAGCCGCTGGACGTCGTCGAACCGCCGGAGTGCGGCGTCGACCCCCGCGCTGTAGGCGTCGCGCTCGTCGTGTCCCCACCAGTAGAACGGGACGACCGTCGCCTCGCGCGGGTCGGTCAGGTCGCTCGTCTCTGCGACCGTTCCGTCCAGCCGGGCGGCGGCCGCGTCTCCGACGTACCGCCGCCCGAGTTCGGGTTCGACCACGGCGGCGGCGACCGGGTCGCGGTCGACGACACAGGCGACCGCACAGCCCCACGTCGGCAGCCCGCGGACGTAGTTCGTGGTGCCGTCGATGGGGTCGACGACCCACGCCGGCCCCGTCTCGGGGACGGCCTCGCGCAGGCGCGGGTCCGTTCCCTCTTCCTCGCCGACGACCGGTTCGCCCGGGAACGCCTCGCCCAGGGCCGCGAGAACCCGGTCCTGTGCGGCGTGGTCGGCATCGGTCACGAAGTCGGTCGGCGTGGACTTCGTCTCCACGGCCGCGTCGACGTATCCCGCCGCGAGGTCGCCGGCGTCGGCGGCCGCGCGCGCTGCGACCGCCGCGCGACGAGCAGCATCGGCGTCGTTCACAGGTAGTCGCCGACCGGTTCGCGCAAAGGCCCGTCGGTTTGAATAGTCACGCGGGAGTTTTCGAGCCGTGACGGAGGACCTGCCTGTCGACGTCCGGGACACGCTCGGTCAGCTGTTCGCGGAGGCCGGCGAGGCCGCCCGAGACCGACGGTCAGAGACGGCGCTCGCCGCGCTCTCGACGGCCGCGACGGTGGTCGAGAACAAGGTCCCCGAGGGCGACCTGAAGCGCCAGCTCGCTCACGGCTGTGAGCGGGCGCAGGCGACCGCGG
Source organism: Haloferacaceae archaeon (assembly GCA_042217165.1). Lineage (GTDB taxonomy): Archaea > Halobacteriota > Halobacteria > Halobacteriales > Haloferacaceae > A07HB70. The sequence continues at coordinate 25,754 of JBDGTD010000079.1, forward strand.
AGGACGAGCCGCTGGTCGCGGCGGAGTACTGTGGGGCGATGCGCGAACGGCTGTGAGCCG
>JBDGTD010000093.1:0-25551 GCA_042217165.1 Haloferacaceae archaeon
CGCCGCCGGTGCCGAAGCTGACGGTGACGCCGAAGACGGCGAGGACGACCACCGAGAGCGGGAGCAGGCCGAGGTAGCCCGCGACGCTCAGGAGGATCATCGTCGCCGTGATACAGAGCAGCGCGGTCAGCAGCCAGTGGACCCGCGGCGCGTAGTCGAGGTCGTCGGTGAGGACGGGGTACGGCGTCCACCCCTTGCGCTGCCAGAGGTCCGACATGTAGCCCGAGAACGGCCGCCAGAGCGAGGCGTTGAACGACTGGACCGCCGCGAACGTCCCGGCGGCGGTCTGGACCGCGGCGACGCTCTCGAAGCCGAGGTCGGCGATGGCGCCCTCGAAGCCCTGCGCGTAGTAGCTCGGGAGCCAGGAGTTCATCGCGATCTCGAGCCCGAACGACATCAGGTACGCGAGCATCAGCGCGATCGCCGCGTAGCGCGTCCAGACGTACGCGGTGTCGCGCAACGAGGTGTTCGAGGCCGCCGTCTCGGCGGTTTCGACGTCTCGTGCCGGCTCGCCGCGCCACTTGTAGAGGACGGCGATGAGGACCGCGCCGACCCCGAGGTGGAGGAAGGCGTCTCCGAACTGTACGCCGTACAGCCGCGGCAGGACGAGCGCACCGACGCCGGCGCCGACGTTGCCCGTCCCGGCGTAGAGCCCCTCGGCGGTGCCTATCTCGTGTTCGTCGAACCACTGGGCGACGTGCTGGATGCCGACGACGAAGCTGATCCCCGCCGCGGCCACGACGAGTCGCTCGACGAACAGTACGTCGTAGCTCTGTGCGAACGAGGAGGCGATAGAGACCGCCCCGGTCACGCCGAGGATGGCCGCGAACGCGTTGTGCGCCCCGACCCGGTCGGCGGCCCACCCGGCCAGGACGCGCCCGGGCGGCGCGAGGAAGATGGCCGAAGAGGCCAGCAGGGCGAGTTCGGCGGTCGTGAGGTCGAACGCCGCGCCGATGGAGGGGCTGAACGCCGCGGTCGAGAACCACATCAGGAAGGCCCAGAAGAAGCCGAGCGTCGCCAGACAGAGCTGTTCGACCTTGTTCGTCACTCTGCGACCTCCGGGTGGGCCTCGCGGTCGACGTCCGCCGTCGACTCGCCCGTCTCGCCGGCGTCGGGCGGGTCGATCCGGACCGCGCACTGCTTCAGGTTCGGCTCCGCAGACCGCGGGTCGCTCTCGGGCAGGGTGAGGTCGTTGACCCCCGGGTGGTGGATCGGGAGCCACACGAGGCCCGCGGGCACCGCCTCGTCGGGCGAGAGCGTCGCCGTGATCGACCCGCGGCGGGTGACCAGGCGTGCCCGGACGCCGTCCGGCGGGGTCGCGGCCGCAAACGTCTCCGGCGCGACCCGGGCGACGGGCGAGGTGGGGTCGCCGGGGCCGGCTCCCTCGCGGGTCCGGACGCCGGTGTTGTACTCGTCGGCGACCCGGCCCGTCGTCAGGACGAGAGGGAACTCCTCGTCGACGGGCTCTGGGTCTGTCGGGTCGACGACCGACGAGAACCGCGCGCGGCCGGACGGCGTCGGGAACCGCCAGCAGTCGACGGGGTCGGCCGCGTCGGCCGCCTCGTGGTAGCGGTAGCCGCCCTCGGACGTGGGGTCGGGCGCGGGCCAGCGTACCGCGGACTCGGCGTCGAGACGCGTGTACGACAGGCCGGAGCAGTCGGCGTCCGTCCCGGCCGTGAGGTCCGCGAACTCGCGGAACACGGCCTCGGGGTCGAGCGGCGGCGCGCCGAGGAGACCGGGACAGAGCCGGTGTGCGAGCGCCGCGATGATGTCGATATCCTGCCGGATGCCAGGCGGGACGTCCGTGGCCGGGCGGACCCGCGAGACGGTGCGCTCCATGTTGATCACCGTCCCCGCCGCCTCCCCCCACGTCGCCGCGGGCAGGACCACGTCGGCGTGTTCGACCGTCTCGCTGTAGAAGGCGTCCTGTGCGACCAGGAACGCCTCGTCGAGACGGTCGGCGACGGTCGTCGCGTCGGGCACGCCCGCGGCGGGGTTGGTCGCGACAGTCCAGACGACCTCGACCTCGTCCTCGACGGCCGCGAGCGTCCCGACCGGGCCGGGGCCGGTCTCGTCCGGCAGCCGCTCGACCGGAACGTCCCAGTAGTCCGCGACCGTCCGGCGCTCCGCGGGGTCCCGGAAGTCGCGGTGGCCGGGCCACGACCCCTTCGAGGAGCAGACGCGGGTGCCCATCGAGTTCGCCTGTCCGGTCAGCGAGAACGGCCCCGACCCGGGGCCCAGATTCCCGGTCGCGAGACAGAGGTCGACCAGCGCCCCGGCGGTGGCCGTGCCGTCGACCGACTGGTTGACGCCCATCCCCCAGTAGACGAGGGTGGGCGCGTCGAGTGCGGCCGCGAGGGCGTCGACGTCCGCGGCCGTGACGCCGGCCTCGGCGGCGGCCGTCTCGGGGTCGGGGAGCGCGTCGCACAGTTCGTCGAAGCCGGTCGTCGCGGCCTCGACGAACGCCTCGTCGAGGCCGTCGCGTTCGACGACGCGCGCGAGGACAGCGCGGGCGAGCGTCAGGTCGGCCCCCGGGTCCGGCGCGACGTGGCGGTCGGCGACGTCGGCCGTCTCCGTCACGACCGGGTCGACGACGACCAGTTCGCTCCCCGCCGCGTTCGCGCTCTCTTCGATCCAGCGGAACAGCACCGGGTGGGCGACGGAGGGGTTCGCGCCCCAGACGACGTGCCGTTCGGCCGCGGGCACGTCGTCGTACGTCGGCGGGGGCGCGTCGCTCCCGAAGGCGTCGTAGTAGGCGGCCACCGCGCTCGCCATACAGAGCGTGGTGTTCGCGTCGTAGTACCGCGTCCCGACCCCGCCGCGCGCCAGTTTGCCGAGGGCGTAGGCGGCCTCGTTGGTCTGCTGGCCGCTCCCGAGGACGGCGACGGCGTCGGGCGAGCGTTCGGCCGCCCGCCCCATCGCCTCCGCGGCGACGTCGAGGGCGTTCTTCCACGTCGTCGGGACCAGCCTGTCGTCCCGGCGCACCATCGGCCGGGTGAGCCACTCGCCGTCGGGGTCGGCCGATTCACGGGTGCCGCGCCGGCAGGCGAGGCCCTCGCTGACGGGGTGAGCCGGGTCACCCCGCACCGTGTCGACGCCGTAGCCGGTGTCGACACTCCGCTGGAGGTGGCCACAGCCCACCGCACAGCGCATGCACGTCGTTGGCACCCACTCGCTCATCCGACCGCCTCCCGGCGCGGACCGGCGAATCCATCTCGTGTATGTGCTTCCACTATCACGCCGTCAGACAACAGCTTCGTTTCGTATTTAGCCGTGTCCGTGAGCGTTCGGGTAGTTTAGGTCCATTTAGACGCTCGTTCGTGTGATCCTAATACCGGTACTAGGACTTCTGCATCGACGCGCGTCGCGTTTTCCGGCAGAACCGGCCGGGACACCGACCGGTCGTCCAGTTCGTGAGGGTCCGTGATCGACCGACGGCGCAGGCTCGCGCCGTCGACGCCGCGCGCGGACCGCGGGGCTACTTCACCGACTGGAGTCGCGGCCGTTCTTATTTGTGCGCGAGAACGTTCGGGTTTACTGGTGACCGGACCGCCGGACGACAAGTGGGGGAGGCGGGCGCCGACCGACGGCGGCTCCGGACGTCCAGCGACTGTCCGGGTGTTGGTGGTCGACAACCCGTTCGCGGCGGCGGCGACCGCACGGGCGCTGGAGAGCGGGAGCGACGGGGTCGAGGCCGCGACCGCGCTGACGCCGAGAGAGGCGCTCGACCGCCTCGACCGGGGGTCGTTCGACTGTGTGGTCGTCGCCGACGAGGCGGTCGAGACGGGCGGCATCGAGTTCTACGAGACCGCGCGTGACCGGGGACACGACCTCCCTCTCGTCCTGTTCGCCGGGCCGGAGAGCGAGGTGACCGCACGCGACGCGCTGGCGGCGGGGATCGCGAGGTACGTCACCGAGGACAGAGCGGAGTACGCCGCGCTCGGCGCCCGTGTCGAGCGGCTGGCAGAGCGCTACCGGACCCGGGTCGCGCTCGAGGAGAGCCGGACACGGCTCTCGCGGTACGTCGAGCAGTCGCCGCTCGGGGTGCTCGAGTTCGACGAGTCGTTCGCGGTCGTCGCCGCGAACCCCGCCGCCGAGGAGATCCTCGGCTACGACGAGTCGGAACTCGTCGGCCGCCCGTGGACGTCGCTCGCCGGCGGGGACGGCCGCGAGCGTCTCGAACGCGTCGAGACCGCGCTCGCACGCGACGAGGGAGGGCGCCACAGCCACGCCGAGGCCGTCCGCGCGGACGGCTCGCTGATCGCCTGTGAGTGGCACACCAGCGTACTCACGGACGACGACGGCGAGGTCGTCGCCGCCCGCTCGCGGTTCCAGGACGTCACCGACCGCGAGCGCCGGGTCGAGGAGCTCAACCGGAAGACCGAGCGCCTCGAGGAGTTCGCCAGTCTCGTCAGCCACGACCTGCGGAATCCGCTGAGCGTCGCAGAGGGACGGCTCGAACTGGCCCGACAGCGGGACGACGACGACCATCTCGCGGCGATTTCGCGCGCGCACGACCGGATGCGCCGGCTGATCGACGACCTCCTGACGCTCGCACAGACGGAACGAGCGGTCGAATCGACCAGCCCACAGCCGCTCGCGGGCGTCGCGGAGGCGGCGTGGGCGAACGTCGACACCGCCGGAGCCACCCTCGAAGTCGAGACCGACCGGAGCGTGTCCGCCGACCGCGGGCGGCTCCAGCGGCTGTTCGAGAACCTCGTGCGGAACGCGGTCGAACACGGCGGCGAGACGGTCACCGTCGCCGTCGAGACGCTCCCGGACGGCCAGGGCTTCGCCGTCGCCGACGACGGAGCGGGCGTTCCGCCGGGCGAGCGCGAGGCGGTGTTCGAGACCGGCTACTCGACGGACGACGACGGAACCGGGTTCGGCCTCCAGATCGTCGAACGGGTCGCGGCCGCCCACGGCTGGCGCGTGGAACTGACCGAGAGCGCGGACGGCGGCGCCCGGTTCGAGTTTCGGGGCGTGACCGTCGCCGACGAGTAGCCTACACCGCGTCCCCGGGGTCGTGCGCCGCCCGGACCCGCCGGGCCTCGGCGGCGTACCGCTCGCGCAGGTCCGGGTCGTCGACAGGTCCGAGGGTCTGGGGCTCGGCATCGACCGCCGCCGTCGTCGGCCGGTCGTCCGAGAACGAGGTCAGCGCACGCTCCTTGCGGAAGTAGCGCCTCCCGTCCGGCGTCGCGTAGGTGAGGACGATCAGGTTCTGCTCGTCGTCGGAGTCGGTCCGTTCGACCAGCCAGACGCGGACCGGGTCGTCGGTCACGGCCGCGTCTCGCAGCCACGGCGCTTGCGTCTGTTCCCGGGCCACACGCTTTTGCCCGGTGGTCCCGACGCCCCGACGATGAGCGGAGGCGAACACCGCCGCAAGCCGGACTGGCTGAAGACGCGACCGGCGAGCGGGCGGCGGTTCACGGAGATACGCCGGACCCTCCGGGAGTACGACCTCAACACCGTCTGCGAGGAGGCGAACTGCCCGAACCGCGGCGAGTGCTGGTCCGGCCGCGACGGGTCGCCGGGGACGGCCACGTTCATGCTGATGGGCGACCGCTGCTCGCGCGGCTGTAACTTCTGTGACGTGGAGACGGGCGGGATGCGCCCGCTCGACCCCGACGAACCCGAGAACGTCGCGCGTGCCGTCGCCGATATCGGACTCGACTACGTCGTCCTGACCGCTGTCGACCGCGACGAACTGGCGGACCAGGGCGCGAGTCACGTCGCAGAGACGATACGCGAGATCAAGCGTCGACACCCCGACGCGCTGGTGGAGGCGCTCGTCCCCGACTTCCGCGGGAATCTCGACCTCGTCGAGCGCGTGGCCGACGCCGGACCGGACGTGTTCGCACACAACGTCGAGACGGTCGAGCGCCTCCAGCGCCCGGTGCGGGACCCGCGGGCGGGCTACGAGCAGTCGCTCTCGGTCCTCGAACACGTCGCTCGGTCGTACGACTGCCACGCGAAGACGAGCCTGATGCTGGGCGTCGGCGAACACGACGCCGAGGTGTACGAGGCGCTCGCAGACTGTCGCGCGGCGGGCGTCGACGTGGTGACCCTCGGGCAGTATCTCCAGCCCTCGCCGACGCACCTCGACGTCGAGCGGTACGTCCACCCGGCGACGTTCGAGACGTGGCGCGAGGTCGCAGAGCAAGAGCTCGGATTTCTGTACTGCGCGAGCGGCCCCCTCGTCCGGTCGTCGTACCGCGCGGGCGAACTGTTCGTCGAGGCCCTCCGCCGCGAGAGCCGGTCGCTCGCGGACGCACGGGCGACGGCCCGGGGCGCGGAGTAGCGTGCGAGCTATGGCCTCGGGCAGTGTGGATCCCACGTGACACTCGACGACCTCGACGACTGGCGGATCGTCGACGAGCGAACGCCACGGCCCGAGCCGCTCCACCACGGAATCGACGCCGCGACGCTCGACCGTGTCGGCGCCGGCGAGGCCCCGCCGACGCTCCGGTTCTGGGCGCGCGACGAGCCGAGCGTCCTCGTCGGGCGCTTCCAGGCGTACGCGGACGAGGTGGCGACCAGCTACGTCGAGGAGCGAGGGATCACCGTCGTGCGACGGATCACGGGCGGGGGAGCGGTCTACTGCGAGCCCGGGGGGGTCCTCACGTACTCGCTCGCCGCCCCGCGAGACGCGCTCCCCGGCGACGTTGCCGAGGGCTTTGCGGTCTGTAACGAGTGGGTGGCCGAGATACTGCGTGATCTGGGCGTCGAGGCGTACCACGACCCGCTGAACGACATCGCACACGCGGACGGCAAGATCGCGGGGTCGGCACAGCTCAGAACCGACGACGCGGTGCTCCACCACGCCGTGTTGAGCCACACGCTCGACGCCGCGGAGATGGTCCGCGTCCTGCGCATCGGCGAGGCGAAGCTCTCGGACAGGGCCGTCGAGTCAGCGGAGTCCGCTGTCGCGCCGATCGGTCGGTACGTCGATGCGTCGCCGGACGACGTGACCGACGCCCTCCGCGAGGGGTTCCGCGAGCGGTTCGGCGGGACGGACGGGTCGCTGACCGACGCGGAGTTGGCCGATGCGCGCGGGCGCGCCGAGGAGCGCTTCGAGACCGAGGAGTGGACAAAGCGGCGCTGAGGCGGCAAGCGTTGCCGCGCGACGCGAGACTTTTTCCGTGCGCCCGCCGCCGTAGGCGTATGAACGCACCCGACGTCGGTGAACTGGTGCCGCCGAACCGGACGCTGATGGGCCCCGGTCCGAGCGACGTCCATCCGCGCGTGCTGCGTGCGATGGCGACGCCGCTGGTCGGGCATCTCGACCCATCCTTCCTCGATATCATGGACGACGTCCAGGACCTCCTGCGGTACGTCTTCCGGACCGACAACGAGTGGACGTTCCCCGTGAGCGGCACCGGCTCGTCGGCGATGGAGGCCACGGTCGGGAACCTCGTCGAGCCCGGCGACTCCGTACTCCTCCGGACGAACGCCTACTGGGGCGACCGGATGGCCCAGATGGCCCGCCGCGCGGGCGGCGAAGTCGTGTCGCTCCCGACGGCGTGGAACGAGCCGATAGCGATCGCGGACGTCGAGCGGGCGTTCGCCGAGGAGTCGATCGACGTGGTCGGGCTCTGTCACGCCGACACGACGACGGGGATCCGCCAGCCCGAGATGGGCGCGATCACGGACCTCGCACACGAACACGACGCCTACGTGATCGCTGACTGTGTCACGTCGCTCGGGGGCGTCCCCGTCGAGGTAGACGAGTGGGGCGTCGACGCCGCCTACACTGCCGCCCAGAAATGTCTCTCGGCGCCGCCCGGTGCCTCGCCGCTCACCGTCTCCGACCGCGGGATGGAGAAGATCCTGAACCGCGACGAAGACGTCAGGTCGTGGTATCTCGACCTCTCGCTCCTGAAGCGGTACTGGGGCGAGGAGCGCGAGTACCACCACACCGCGCCGATCACGAGCGTCTACGCGCTGCGCGAGGCGCTCCGCATCGCCGCCGAGGAGGGGATCGAGGCGCGGTGGGACCGCCACGCCCGCGTCGCGGGCGAACTCGTCGCGGGGCTGGACGCCCTGGACCTCTCGCTGAACCCGCCCGAGGAGCTCGCACTCCCCTCGCTCAACGCCGTCGAGGTGCCCGACGGCGTGGACGACGCCGCCGTCATCGATCACCTCCGTGAGGAGTACGACATCGTGGTCGCGTCCGGCCTCGGCGGCCTCGCGGGCGACATCTGGCGGATCGGGTGTATGGGCCACTCGGCGCGCGAGAAGAACGTCGCCTACCTCCTAGACGCTCTCGCCGACGCCCTCGCCGCACAGGGCTACACGCCCGCGGAGCGCGCGACGGCAGCTTAGAGCGAGTGGAGTGCGTCCCGGACCCGGTCGCCCGTCTCTGCCCACGTCGGGTGCGCACGCGCCGTCGCGAGCGCCGCCTCGCCCGCCGCCGCGAGTGCGTCGCGGTCGCGGGCGAACCGTTCGACCGCCCGGCAGACCGCGTCGGCGTCGCCCGGGTCGACCAGCACGCCGTTCTCGCCGTCGACGAACTCACCCGCGCCTCCGGCGCTGCTCGCGATCACCGGGAGGCCCGCCCGCATCGCCTCCAGGTAGGCGATGCCGTAACCCTCGTACCTCGACGGGAGCGCGAACAGGTGCGCCTCGTCGAGCCGGTCCCCGAGCGCGTCGTCCGAGACCCTGCCGTGGAACCGCACGCGGTCGCACACCCCGAGGTCGGCCGCACACGCCCGGAGCGCGGCGGCGTGTTCCCGGTCGGGTTCGGCGCCACAGACGTCGAGGCGCCACGGCTCGGCGACGCCGGCGAGGCCCCGGAGCAGCGTCCGGTGGCCCTTCCGCGGGACCAGAGAGCCGACGGCGACGACACGGAGCGGCTCCTCGGCCGCTCGCGCTCGCACCGCCTCGGCCGTCGGTGGGTCGCCCGCGAGACGGTCCGCGCCGGGGCGTGCGACGACAGCTGGCGTCGGGTCGACCAGCCGGGCGACCGCCGCCAGGGTCGTCTGTCCGTTGCAGACGTAGGCGTCACAGCCCGCGAGGAAGCGGCGTTCGAGCGCGCGGTCGAGCCGTCGGCGGAGCGACGGGCCGGGCTCGGAGCACCGGAGGTGGTGAACGAGGCCGACGGTCGGGCGCGGGAGCGACCCGACGACGCCCGCGAGCGACGGGTGACAGAGTTCGTCGACGACGACGACGTCTGCGTCGAGTCGCGCGAGCCGGCGGCGAATCCGCGGGTCGAAGTTGTGCGCGAGCGCGAGACGAGGGGCGACGTCGGGGAGGGAGACGCGGACGACAGTGTCGCCCCGCTCGCGGAGCCGGTCGGCGACCTTCCGGTCGTAGAGATAGCCGCCGGTGCGTGCGTCGAGTGGCCCGTAGACGACCATCGCGACCCGCACGAGGTCAGGGGTCGTAGGTGACGGCGGCGTCGTCGTCCTCCCAGAGGCGGAGGCGGCAGTCGATGCCGTCGTCGAGGTCGGTCGCGTCGTCGAACCGCTCGACGATGAAGCGGGCGAGGCGCTCCGCGCTCGGGTTCAGCCCCGCGAACTCCGACAGGTCGTTCATCGTCTCGTCCTCGTAGCGCTCGACCGCCGCGTCCAGTCCGTCGTGGACCGCGTCGATGTCGACGAGGTAGCCGTACTCGTTCAGGTCGGGCCCCCGGAGAGTCATCTCGGCCGTGAACGTGTGAGAGTGGCGCTCACCCTCCGGGCCGGGGTCGGGAACGGTGAGCCAGTGCCAGGCGTCGAACGTCCGGACGACCATGACCTCGTACATCAGGCGTCCTCCCGGTGGTCGAACAGGGTCGTGACCGGCGCGTCGGGGGCGTCGAGGCGGCGATACGCCGCCTCGGCCTCCCCGAGTGGCACCCGTCTGTCGAGCAGTCGGTCGACGTCGAGACGGTCGATGTGGGCCCACGCGGCCCCGATGCGGCGTTCGCGCGTCCACCGGCCCCGGCGGTCGGGGTCGATGGTGCTGACCTGTGTGGACTCGACGGCGATCCGCGAGCGGTGGAAGCGGCCGCCGAGGTCGAGGGCGACGGGTTTCGTGCCGTACCACGACCCGACGAGGACGCGCCCGTCGTAGCCCGTGGCGGCCACCGCGTCGTCGAGGGCGTCGGGGTTGCCCGAGAGTTCGACGGCGAGGTCTGCGCCGTCGGTGGCCGCACCCTCGGGGCCGGGCGGCGAGGGGTCGAACCGGTCGGCGACGGCGTCGGGCGCGAGCGTCTCGGTCGCGCCGTGGGCCCGGGCGAGGTCACGCCGCTCCGGGCGAGGGTCGACGGCCACGAGCTCCGCGAGCGGGTACGAGCCGAGTATCGCCGTCGTCGCGAGCCCCACGAGGCCCTGTCCGAACACGACCGCGCGTTCGCCGACGGCGGGGGCGGCGTCGAGGGCGACGGTGACGGCCGTCTCGGCGGTCGGAAGGAGCGTCGCGGCCGCGGGGTCGACGTGGTCGGGGACGGGCACGAGGTCCGCGGGCGGGCGACAGAACTGCGTCTCGTGGGGGTGAAATGCAAAGACCGTGCGGCCGCGCCAGTCGTCGTCGATGTCGCTCCCGGTCTCGACTACGTCGCCGACGGCGGCGTAGCCGTAGCGCATCGGATAGCCGCCGGAGAGGGCGTCGATACGCTCGTCGAGGGCGATGTCGTCCGGCAGGTCGCCGCGGTAGACGAGCAGTTCGGTGCCGGGACTCACCGCGGAGAACCGGGTCTGGACCCGCACCTCGTCCGGAGCAGGGCCGGGAACGGGAGCGGTCCGCACCGCGACCCCGCGGTCACCGGTGAAGTAGACCGCACGGGCGGGGGCGTCTGTCGAGGCGGTGTCCGCGGACCCGTCGGGCGAGCGGGCGGGCACGGTCAGTCTTCCGCCGCCGGGTCGGGGCGTTCGCGGCCCACCTCGACGGCGGTGTCGTGGTGTCGACAGCGTTCGAGCGCGTGTTTCGCGCTCATCCCCGCGTCGGCGGCGGTCGGCCCGTGGCCGACGCCCACCTTCAGCGGGACGTCTGTCTCGCTCGCCACGTGGTCGAGCGCGGCCCGGTACTCGTCGACCGCGAGGTCCGGCATCGGTGCGATGATGTTGTCGCCGCCGACGAAGAAGGCGAGACCGCCGTGGCGCTCGCGGAGGTGGCTCATCAGCGACACTAACGCGCGTTCGATCGTGACGAAGGAGTCGTAGGCGTTCAGACGGTCGGTGTACTCGCCTGTCGCGTCGTCGACGTCGAAGTGAGCGATTGCGACGTCTTCGGGGGCGGGCGGCGCGGGATCGTCGGCGAAGCCGAGTACCTCGCGTCGGTCGCCGTCCTGTGCGCTGCCGGCGGCCTGTACCTGCGTCGTCGCCTCGTCGAGGGCAACGGCGGGTATCTCGTCGCGCCCGACGCCGAGACTGACCGTCACGGGATAGCGGTTCCGGACCGACGTCCGGAGGCGCTCGTGGGCCGTCCGGTCGAGGCCGTTGGTCACCGCGATGAGGTTGTCGAACCGCGTGACGAAGGCGTAGCCGTCCCGCGACCCGACGAAGTCGGCCACGTCGGCGAACAGGCGGCTCTGGAGGACCTGGAGGTCCATCTCCGAACGCGGCTCCGGCGTAACCGTCCACGGTCCGTAGTTATCAATCTGGACGAGCGTTAGCTGCGTGTCAGTCATCGTACCGGGACAAGAGGGGGTCGTACATCGGTGTTTTGATCCCCGTCGGGATGGGGTTCAAACGTCCGTGGCCCCGCGACTCGCTCATGCGCGGCGTGGTGCTCGACGTGGACGGGACAGTTCTCAGGGGGACGACGCGCCTGCCTGGCGCCCGCGAGGGGTTAGACGCGATAGCGGCGGCCGACGCGCGACGGCTGTTCGTCTCGAACAACCCGACGAAGGCGCCGGCGGCCTACGCCGAACGGCTCCGGGCGGCGGGAGTAGACGCCGACGCCGACGCCGTGGTCACCTCGGGGACGACGACGGTCGCGTACCTCCGCGACCACCACGCCGGCGAACGGGCGCTGGTCGTCGGCGAGGACGGCCTGCGCGAGCAGATCCGCGAGGCGGGGCTGGCCGTGGTCGACAGCGAGCGGGTCCGGGCGGCCGACCACGCCGTCGACGTCGTCGTCGCCTCTATCGACCGCGACCTGACCTACGACGACCTCTCGGCGGCGCTCTGGGCGATCCAGGACGGCGCGGCGCTGGTCGGCACCGACCCCGACCGGACGATCCCCACCGACGGGCGGGACCTGCCGGGGTCGGGCGCAGTCGTCGGCGCCGTTGCCCACGTCGCCGACCGGACGCCCGACGCCGTGCTGGGCAAGCCCTCCGAGACGGCACAGCGGATCGTCCGCGAGCGGCTCGGCCTCCCGCCCGCGGACTGTCTGGTCGTCGGAGACCGACTGGACACGGATATCGCTCTCGGCGCCCGCGCAGGGATGGAGACGGCGCTCGTCCTGACCGGCGTCGCGACCCGCGCGGACGCCGAGCGCGCCGACCCGGCGCCGGACCACGTACTGGAGTCGCTCGGAGACCTGCCGGCGATCCTGTAACGCCGCGCACACGCTTATGCCGCGCCACGACGTACGTCGCCCCGGCTATGTCCGGCGAGACGATCCTGCTACTGGCTGGCGATTTCGTCGAGGACTACGAGGTCATGGTGCCGTTCCAGGCGCTCCAGGCGGTGGGCCACGAGGTCCACGCCGTCTGCCCCGAGAAGGAGGACGGAGACGTCGTCAAGACCGCGGTCCACGACTTCCGGGGCGACCAGACGTACGTGGAGTCCCGCGGCCACGACTTCCAGCTCACCGCGACGTTCGACGAGATAGACGAGACGGCGTACGACGCACTCGTCGTCCCCGGCGGGCGGGCGCCGGAGTATCTCCGGGGCTACGAGCGGGTCCTCGAGACCGTCCGGCACTTCTTCGAGGCCGACAAGCCCGTCGCGGCGATCTGTCACGGCCCACAGGTCCTCGCCGCGGCGGACGTCCTCGACGGCTACGCCGGGACCGCCTACCCCGCGCTCAAGCCCGAGGTCGAGCGCGCCGGCTGTACGTGGGTCGACGAGGTGACCACCGACGGAAATCTCGTCACCGGACAGGCGTGGCCGGACCACCCGGCGTGGATCGCCGCGTTCCTCGACCTCCTCGGCACCGAGATCGACCACGGCGCGGCCGCCGCGCCCGCGGACGACTAGCGAGGGGCCACCCTCGACAGCGCCGAGGACGTCGGTCGGGTCCTCGGGGGCCGGAGCGAGTTCCATCGCGCGACGGACTCCACGGAGCCCGGCGGGCGCGCTCGGTGTGAGCGCCCTCGTGGGCGTAAACGCCCTCGTGGCTACGCCCGCGACCCCGCCTCGCCGATCGAGACGGTCGACGGCTCGGCCCCGCCGAAGCCGTCGTCCTCGTCGGTGAGTTGGCGGTAGGCCGCGGCGAGGACGCCGTAGACGAGCGTGGTCAGCGTCCCGTTGAGGAGGACGGTCACGACATCGCCGGCACCGGCGGCACCGGCCATCTGGAGGATCGCCGGCACGATACCGACCGCGACGCCGCCGGCGCCGGCGGCGAGGACGACCGACCCGAGCCGGAGCCGACTCCCCCGCGAGAGCCTCCAGCTCCGCCGGAGCGCCCCGACGGTGCCGCGGTCCTCGACGCCGACCGCGAACGGGACGAGCGCGAAGCAGGTAGCGAGGAACAGCCCCGGCACGAGCAGGAACGGAAGTCCGAGCGTGACCGTGACGGCGACGACGGTGCCGCCAACGAGGGCAGTGAGCGACGCCCGCCCGATCCGGCGGGTCAACAGTGAGGCCGGAAACGACGACAGCTCCGGGCGCGGCCGGGCGAACGCTCGGGCGAGGACCACGAGAGCGACCGTGCCGAGGAGGGCAGACCCGGCGGCGAGCGCGAGCGCGACGGGGCTCGGGATCGGCAGGGTGAGTCCGACCACGCCGGCCGCTGCGGGCGGCATCTCGGCGGCGACGACGGTGTTGAGAGACGTGACGAGCAACGCTTGCTGTGCGGCCAAGAGCGCGAACAGGACGGCGCCGGTGCGGGTGAAGACCCGCCCGACGCCGTCTGTGACCGCCTCTGTCAACTGGAGGGACATCGCACACGGAGTACGCGCGGGAGGGTGCTTCAAACTACGAGAGAGACAAACGGGCGTTTCAGCCACGGAGCGCCGTCGCTACCGCTCTACGCTCGTCGGGTCGCCGTCCGACAGGGTGACGGTCTCGTCGCCCGACAGCACGTGGACCTCGGCGTCAGAGCCGGTCGCGGCGACCTCGTCTGCGAGGCTCTCGACCTCGATCTCGATCGCCGGGAACGTGTCGTAATGCATCGGGAAGGCGTGGTCGGCGTCGACCCAGTCGACGGCGATCGCGGCCTGTGTCGGCCCCATCGTGTAGTGGTCGCCGCAGGGCACGGCGACCGCGTCGGGGTCGAGATACGGCCCGATCACGTCGCGCATCTCGCTCATCAGGCCGGTGTCGCCGGCGTGGTAGAACACCGTCGCGTCGGGGTCTGGCTCCAGTGTCGGCTCCCTGTCCGAGACGACGTAGCCGGTCGGCATCCCCGCGTCGTACTCGTAGCCGGTGTTGATACCGTTGGTGTGGTCGGCGCGGTGCATCGACACGAAGGCGTCGCCGACCTCGATCGTCCCGCCGATGTTCATCCCGACCGTTCGCTCGTCGTCGACGCCCTCCTCGGCGGCGAGGTAGCCGACGACCTCGGGCGTCGAGACGACGGTCGCGTCCCCGAACGCCGTCGCGTGCGCGATGTGGTCCGCGTGGCCGTGTGTGAGGAGGACGTAGTCGACGGGCCCGACGTCCGCAGGCGCCATCTCGGTGTGCGGGTTGTCGAAAAAGGGGTCGATCAGGAGGTCTGTGTCGCCGAGCGAGACGTGCCAGCACGAGTGGCCGTGCCAGGTGAGGTCCATCGACATCGCACCCGTAGCTTCGGACGACGCGAACATAAATCGTCGCGACTCCGCCGCGGCCGGCGAGGGTCGGGCGTGAGCCACGTTCGGGTCCGCGACCCGGACCGTCGAGTGACACGACGACCGCACCGTTCCTTCGTCGGCGGCCGGGACGCCGTCGCTCCGGCGTCCGCGCTCTTCGCGACTGGGACAGAACCCTTCCCGGTCCCGGCTCGGACCCGTAGTGTGGTTCGACCCGCCGATCTGACCGCGTATGCCCTCCTCTGCGGGTCCGTCCTCCTCGGAGTCGTGCTCTGGCCCGCTCTCCCCGCCCGGACGGCGGTCCACTTCGGCGCGGGCGGAGCGCCCGACGGCTACCTCGCCGGGCCGGTCGGAGTCGTCCTCGTTCCCGCGACCAGTGTCGGGGCGGTCCTCCTCGTCCGCCACGGCCCCACGTGGGCGTCGTCGTCGAGCGGACCTGTCGTCGAGGACGCGTCGGTGCTGTTCGTCGGTGTCACAGTCGCCGGCCTCCGGGCGTTCGTCTACGCGTGGAACCTCGATACCGTGTCCCGCCGGCGCTCGTCACGGGGACCGTCCTCGCCGGCGCCGCGGCTCTCGTGGGGTACGCGCCGACCCGCGGCTGAGCGAGACGGCCGACCGCGACGCGGACGGGGCCGAGCGGTACCGCGGGCCGGATGCGGGAGACTAAGGGCGGGCCGGACCACTCCGTGAGTATGCACACGCGGGACCTGTCTGCGCACGATCCCTACGTCCCCGGACGAGGGCTGGAGGAGGTGGCGCGAGAGCTGGGTGTCCCGGCCGCCGACCTCACGAAGCTCTCGTCGAACGAGAACCCGTACGGCCCGAGTCCGAGAGCCGTCGACGCCATCGAGGCGGCGGCGGGCGAGGTCCACCGCTACCCGAAGACGTCACACACCGACCTGACCGAGGCGCTCGCGGCGGAGTGGGCGCTCGACCCCGAGCAGGTGTGGGTGTCGCCGGGCGCGGACGGCGCGCTCGACTACCTCGCTCGCGCGGCGCTCGAGCCCGGCGACCGTGTTCTGGTGCCGAATCCCGGCTTCGCCTACTACGCGATGTCCGCGCGCTACCACCACGGGAACGTGGCGACCTACCCGCTCGACAAGCGCGACGGGTTCGTGCAGTCCGCAGACGTGGTCCTCGACGCCTACGACGGCGAGCGCGTCGTCTACGTCACCTCGCCGCACAACCCGACGGGAAGCGAGATGTCACTCGACGAGATGCGGGCGGTCGCGGCGGGCGTAGACGACGAGACGCTCGTCGTCGTGGACGAGGCGTACGGCGAGTACTCGACGCGGGAGAGCGCGAGACAGATACTGGGCGAGGTCGAGAACCTCGCGGTCACGCGGACGTTCTCGAAGGCGTACGGCCTCGCCGGCCTGCGGGTCGGCTACGCGCTCGTCCCGGCGGCGTGGGCGGACGCCTACGCCCGGGTGAACACGCCGTTCGCGGCCAACGACGTGGCCTGTCGCGCGGCGCTCGCGGCCCTCGACGACGACGACCACCTCGAGCGGTCGGTCGAGGGGGCGCGCTGGGGGCGCGAGTTCATCCGCGACGAGCTAGACGCGACGACCTGGGAGAGCGGCGGGAACTTCGTCCTCTGCGAGGTGGACGACGCGTCGGTCGTGACCGAGGCGGCGAAACGAGAGGGCGTGATCGTCCGGGGATGCGGGAGCTTCGGCCTCCCGGAGTGTGTCCGGGTGACCTGTGGCACACAGGAGGAGACGCGCGAGGGCGTCCGGGTGCTGAACGACGTGGTCGACTGATGCGGGTCGCGCTGACCGGCACCCCCGGGACGGGCAAGACGAGCGCCGCCGCCGAACTCGACGTACCGGTCGTCGCACTGGGCGAGGTGATAGAGCGCGAGGGGTTCTGGACCGAACGGGACGAGGCGCGCGACTCGCTGGTCGCAGACCTCGACGCCCTCGAGGAGTGGCTCGCGCACGACGGCGCCGTCCCCGAGGGCGACCACGTCGTCGAGTCTCACCTCGCGCATCTCCTGCCCGCCGACCGGGTCGTCGTCCTCCGGTGTCGGCCCGAGGTCCTCCGGGACCGGCTGGCCGAGCGTGGCGTCTCCGGGACGAAGGCGCGAGAGAACGCCGAGAGCGAGGCGCTCGACGTGGTGCTGTCGGAGGCCGTGGAGGCGGTCGGGCGGGAGAACGTCTACGAGGTGGACACGACAGACCGGACGCCCGCCGAGGTGGCGGCGGCCGTCGAGGCCGTGTTCGCGGGCGAGCGCGAACCGAGCGCGGGGAGGGTCAGCTTCACCGACTACCTGTGACCCTCGACCGCCTCCGGCCCGTGGCAGAGCGGGCGCTCGACCCGTTCGTCGCGGCGGCGAGGCGGGCTGGACTGACCCCCGACGGCGTGAGCGTCGTCGCGTTCGGCTGTGCCGTCGCCGCGGGCGGGGTGTTCGCGCTCGGGGCGTCGCCGCTCTACCTGCTCGCCGCGGCGCTGGTGTTCGCGAACGGGTGGCTGGACCTCGTCGACGGCGCGCTGGCGCGGGCGACGGGCGCGGCGTCGACGGGCGGCGACCTGCTCGATCACGTACTCGACCGCTACGCCGACGTGGCGCTCCTCGTCGGGATGGCCGCCGGTCTCGACCGGTACGGCCTCGGGCTGCTCGCGGTGACGGGCGTCCTCCTCACGTCGTACCTCGGGACACAGATTCAGGCGGTGGGGCTGGGCCGGGAGTACGGCGGGCTGCTCGGACGCGCCGACCGCCTCGCGCTCGTCGGCGTGACGGCCGCGGCGACGGCGCTCTACCCGCGGCCCGTCGGTCCGCTGACCCTCCTCGGGTGGGCGCTGGTCGTCCTCGGCGTCGTCGGGCACGTCACGGCGCTCCAGCGGTTCGTCGGCGCGTGGCGCGACCTCTGACCGGCACACCTTTTTGCCGCTGCCCCGGCTACGTGTTGTCTATGCCGCAGTGTGAGATGTGCGGAGCCGAGCGCGCGTCGCTCACGGCCGCGAAAGTCGAGGGTGCGGAACTCGAACTCTGTGACGACTGCACAGAGTTCGGCACGGAGGTCAAGACGACGTCCTCGTCCGAGTCGACGAAGTACTCGACCTCCTCGTCGTCCTCGTCCGACGGATCGTCGTCTTCCACCTCGTCGTCGTCCGGCGGCGGGTCGAGCCGGCCCCGCGACATGTTCGACGACATGGACGAGGTGGCGACCGACTACGACCAGCGGATCCGCGGCGCGCGAGAGAGCGAGGGGCTGAGCCAGGAGGACCTCGCGAAGGAGTTGAACGAGAAGGCGAGCCTCATCCGCAAACTCGAGCGCGGCGACGTGCTGCCCTCCGACGAGGTTCAGCGGAAACTCGAGCGCCGCCTCGACATCTCGCTCGTCGAGGGCGGCGGCGGCGACGACGCCGAGTGGGAGGGCAGCGACGGGACGACCACCACGCTCGGCGACGTGGTCAAGCGCAAGGACTGACACCGAGATGGACGTCAAGTCGCTCGACGACGTGCCCGAGACGGAGGCAATCGACGGTGTCCGCCTCGCACAGACCGTGAGCGGCGAGCGCGCGAGCCTCCAGCACTTCCGGATCGAGCCGGGAGCGACCGTCCACCCGCACGACCACGAACACGAGCAGATCGGGTGGCTGACGGCCGGCTCACTGGTCTTCGAACTCGACGACGAGACGGTCGTGGTCGAGGCGGGCGACTCGTACGCCATCCCGGGCGGCGAGACACACGGCGCCGAGAACACCGGCGACGAGACGGCCGTCGGCGTCGAGTTGTTCGCCCCGCCGCGGGAGACGCCGCCGTGGGAGTCGTAACGCAAAGACATTAGCCGCGTGCGCCCGCCCACACGGTCGTGTTCGTTCTCGTCAATCTGAAGGCCTACGACGTCGACCCGGTCGCAGTCGCGGAGGACGCGGCGGCGGTCGCGGACGCACACGACGCGCGAATCGCCGTCGCCCCGCAGGCAGCCCACGCCGAGCGCGTGGCGGCCACGGGCGTCGAGACGTGGGGCCAGCACGTCTCGCCCGTCGGCCACGGCAGCAAGACCGGCACGACGCTCGCGGAGGCCGTCGCCGACGCCGGCGCGACCGGAACGCTGTTGAACCACTCGGAGAGGCGCCTGAAACTCGCGGACGTCGACGACGGCCTCCGCGCCGCCGAGCGCGCCGGGCTCGAGACGGTCGTCTGCGCGAACAACCCGCGACAGTCGGGCGCCGCCGCCGCCCTCGGCCCCGACGCCGTCGCCGTCGAGCCGCCGGAACTGATCGGCGGCGACGTCTCCGTCGCGACGGCCGACCCCGCGGTCGTCGAGGAGTCCGTCGCAGCCGTGGACGCCGTCGACGAGGAGGTCGAGACGTTCTGTGGCGCCGGCGTCTCCGACGGCTCCGACGTGGCCGCGGCCGCGGACCTCGGTGCGGACGGCGTCCTCCTCGCGAGCGCCGTCGCGAAGGCCGACGACCCGCGGGCGGTACTCGAAGACCTCGTCGTCTAGTCGATGAACTCGGCGTCGCGGCCGTCGCGCGGGTCGCCCCCGGCGTCTGACTGCCCCTCGGCGGCGACGGCCTCGCCGGGGCGCCCGCCCGACGACGCCGAGCCGTCGGCTCCAGCCGAGTCGCGCCCGGCGTCCTCGTCGTCCGCGACGATCTCGCCCTCGTCGACGTACTCCGCGTCGTCCTCGCGAAACGCCGGGGCGAGCGCGTCGTCGTCCGCCGACGCGACGATCTCGACGTCGGGGTCGGTGACCGCGGCGTCCGGCGTCGACGCCGCCTCCACCTCGCGGAGCGTCCAGCCGTGGACCGGGTCGTCCACGAACCCGTCTTCGACCGCCTGTACCACGTCGGCGAGGTCGCTCTCGTGGAGGCGGTCGTCGTACTCTGCGCGCACCAGCGCCGGGAGCGCGTAGGCGTACTCCCCGCGGCCGACGTGTTCGACCAGCCCCGCCCGACGGAGCCGCCGCATCCGGCTGTAGGCGATCTCTCTGTCCGCGTTCCCGCCCGCCTCGACGTGGGCCTCGACGGGCGCGACCGGTCCCTCGCGCCGGACGTGCCGGAGCATCGCCGTCACGGTCTGGGGAAGCGCCTCGATCCGGTCGCCGAGGTCTGCGACCAGCGCCTCGCGCGTGCCCAGAGGCATCCGGGCCGGGTCACCGGCGGCCGAGTCGGCCGTCTGGCCGTCGCGGCCCGCCGCGCTCTCGACTGTCACCGGCTGCTGGCTCGGCTCTGCCGCCTCGCACGGATCGTCGTGCCGACCCGGCGACTGGTCGTCCGTCTCGTCGGCCCGGTCGCCGGCTGTCGAGCCGGTCGGCTCCGTCGACTCGTCGGTCGACGCCGACTCGTCCGCTCCCACCGTCGGCCAGTCGCCGGTCGCGGTGATCGTAGGGTGGTCGCTCTCGCTCACCCCGCTCGTCTCGTCGTCGACGCCGGTCGACGCGTCGTCCGTCGGCGGGGCGTTCGGCCCGTCGTCTCGCGGCCGTGTCTCGTCTGTCCCGCCGCGGTAGGGCGCCTGCGACCGATCGAGCAGCGCCTGTGAGAACCGGTCGGCCATCCGCTCTAAGTCTCTGGCCTCCGACAGCTCTGCCTCTAACTGTTCGATCTTCGCCTCCTTTCGCTCCAGTTCCTGCCGGAGTTCCGCAAGTTTCGACTCTCGGCGCTCCTGCTCGTCGGTGATCGAGCGGAGCTGTGAGACGAGGTCGTCGTCTACGCTCTTGAGTTCCGGGCGCTCGAAGTCGTCGAGCCCCGGCGTCGCGCCCGCGTCGAAGGTTCGCTTGCGGTGAAACTGCACGCGTCGGATCGACTCCGACCAGTCGGTCATCAGGAACGCCTCGCCGTCGTCCAGGTCCTCGACCGCCTCGGCGTGTTCGCGGTCGATGATCCGGCGCACGACCTGCGTGTCGTTGTCCCACGTCAGGCGGTGCCAGCAGAGCCAGTCGCACTGTGTGATGTAGTCTTTCTTGACGTTCGCGGGGCGCTGTGAGATGCCGAGCAGGCCGAGGCCGTGCTTGCGGCCGCGCTTGCCGATCTTGACGAGCATCCGGCCCGCCTCGGTCGTCCCACCGCCCTCCGGGATATACTCGTGGACCTCCTCGACGAGCAGGAGGAACGGCTGTTTCAGTTTCTTCTCTTTCACGAACAGCTGCCTGGCCGTCTCGAACACCAGCTCGTCGGCCACCTCCTCGTCGAGGTAGCCCGACACGTCGAGGATGATCGGGACGTTCTGCTCCAGCGCGAGCGACGCCAGCTTCCCGGCGTGTTCCGGGCGGACCTGGATGTCACACTCCTCGTCCGCGCCGGCGTGGAGCAGTTCGTACTCCTCTTTCAGTCCGTAGTACTCGCCCTCGACGTCGACGACGAGGAGCGGGAACCCGTCGTCGAGCAGGCGCTCCGCGACGACGCTGGCCGAGTTGGAGTTGTGGACGAAGACGCCGTTGGCGACGAAGTTGTCGTTACACGCCACGTCGAGGTCGTACACCGCCCGTTCCGCGTCGAGTTCTTCGACTTCGGCCACCCGCTTCCACTGGATGTCCGACTCACCGAAGGCGCGGGCACGGCCGCCGATCCCGAGTCCCTCGACGATCCGGTTGTACGTCTCGCGACCGGCCATCTGTTGTCGCGTGAGGTGATGGACAGACGCACCCCGCCCGTCGCTGTCGCGCGTCGTCCATCCTGTACGCCGGGCCGCGGCGTCGAGTACCGGCCCGAAGTTCGGGATCATATCCTTCGAGTCGTACTGGTCGTCGTCCACCCGGTCACGACACAGCGTGTCGAGTGACTCGGCCTTCGACTCGACACTCAGTTCGAGGACGTCGCGGAGCCGGTCGAGACAGAACGAGTCGACCGTGATCCGACGGTACCGACGTGTCTCTCCCTCGTAGAGCGTGGACTTCTCGCGGACTGTCGTCGAGACGCCGAACCCTCTGAACAGTTCTCGGAGCCCGTCGACCAGCGACTCGGACTTCGACGTCGCCGTGACGGTCGAGTCACCGACCGTGCCGTCTCCGTCGATGTACCCCGAGAGGAGCCCGGCCCGGAACGGTTCGGGCGTGTCGAACGCCCAGTTCGGGATCGACTTCTCCGCCGCACTTCGACCGAACTCCGTCTCGAAGAAGCGGGCGAGTGGTCGGAACCCCTTGTTACAGCTCCGGTCGTGGACGTTGTAGCCGCGGGACCCGAGAAACGCCTTCACGTCGTCGTCGACGTTCGGTATCTGGATCGTCAGATGCGAGTCGAACGACCCTTCGGCAAGGTAGAGCCCGACCTCCTTACCAGTCTCGAAGTCGAGGGTGAGGTGCCTGTCGTCGGTGCGGGGACCGCTCTGTATCACGCCGCCGTCGACGACGAGGTTGTTCGCTCTGTCGTCCACGTAGTCGGCGAGGTCGACCTCGGTGGTGGATGCCGTGCTGGGGAGTTCGCGGGCGAGCGGCATCCACGTCCCCGATTCGAGTTCGTCGCCGCGAACTGGGACGACCTCCATCCCATCGACGGTGAGGAAGCTGTGGTCCTCCGTCCCGACGAGTTCGGTTCCGTCCTCGAGCGTGACGCGAAGGAGCCGGTCGTCGGTGTGCTGGATCGTCGCCTGAACCTCCCGAAACTCCTGTTCGAACGTGTGTCGGTTCAACGAGAGAACCCGGTCGCCCTCCTCGACGGCCTCTATCGGCTTGCGTCCCGATTCGGTGTGAACAGGTGTTCCTTCGAGAATGCTCTTGCCGCTTCCCGACTTTCCCGTGACGAACCCGCGCCCCGTGAGGAGTTCGACCACGGGGAGCGAGACGCTCGTGCCCGGCGCCGTCCCGTCGCCGCCGGGACCCTCGCTCACGTCCGCGACGGTTATCGTCCGCGTGGTAGAGCCCTCGCTCATCTACCACGTCGCAGACCACCCGTCCACATAGTTCCGCGTCAGACGGGCGACAGACGGGCCCGGGGTCAGCCGTCGAACTCCGAGAGCGACGCCTGCCCGCGCCGGGAGCGGGCCGGGGAGTCGGCGTCGTCGGACTTCGACCCCTCGTCTCGCTCGCTGGCCCACCCGTCGAGACTCGCCTGTTCGCCCGCCGCGAACGAGAGCTTCGAGAGACGGACGCCGACCTTCCGCACCTCGGCCTCTGTGAACTCCCCGAGGAGTTCGAGCGCCGTCTCGCAGACGAGGTCCGGGTCGTCGACCGGCCCCGGAAGGCTGCGCGCTCGCGTCGACACCTCGAACGGCGGTTCGACGAGTTTCACGCCGATGGTGCGGTAGAGCGCTCCCTTCGACCGGGCGCGCTCGGCGACGTCCGCGGCCAGTCCGCAGGCGCGCTCTCGCACCCGGTCGTGGTCGGTCGTCGCCTCGGCAAACGCCGACTCGCGGGAGAGGCTCTTCGGGCGCCCGCGTGGGGTCACCTCCCGGTCGTCGACGCCGCGGGCGCGGTCGTACAGGTCGCGGCCACGCTCGCCGAACCGGTCGCGGAGCGCCGCGGGGTCCGCGGCCGCGGCGTCGCCCGCCGTCTCGATCCCCATCTCCGCGAGCGCCGACGCGGTGACGGGACCGACGCCGTGGACCGCCTCGACGGGCAGCGGGGCGAGAAACTCGCGGGCCTCGCCGGGCGGAACGACCACGAGGCCGTCGGGCTTGTCGTGGTCGCTCGCCACCTTCGCGACGCTCATGTTCGGCGCGACGCCGACGCTCGCGGGGACGCCCGCCGCCCGTTCGATACGGCGCTTGACGTGCCGGGCGTATCCCGCGGCGAGCCGTCGGTCTGTGTCCTCGACGCGCGCCCACGAGGTTCGGTCGCTCGCGTCGAGATAGGCCTCGTCGACGCTCACCTCTCGCACGGTGTCGGCGAGGTCGTGGAGGACGGCCTTCACCTCCGCCGCGACCGACTGGTAAAACTCCATGTCTACGGGCAGGTAGACCCCGGTGTCGGCCGGATCCTCGGCGGTCGCGCGCCGCGGGAGCAACTCGAGCGCCCGCGAGACCGACATCGCGCTCTCGACGCCGTACGCCCGTGCCTCGTAGCTCGCGGTCGCGACCGCTCCCGTCGTCTCCCCGGCCTCGTAGCCCATCCCGACGACGACGGGGGCGCCCACGAGTTCGGGCCGCCGCCGGCGCTCGCAGGAGGCGTAAAAGCAGTCCATGTCGACGTGGACGACCACGCGCGGGTCGTCCTCGTCGTCGGCTACGGGGAGACGGCCGCTCACGGGGGCGGGTTCGTGTCCCGACGGTTCGAAGGTTCGCCGCGGAGCGGAAGTGGACGCGGGGCGGGTCCGTCAGGCACTCCCGAACACACGGGTCCACGCCGCCTCGGCGAGAACGATGCCGACGAAGACGGTGACCGCGTTGAGCGCGAACGACCCGAGCAGCGCCGTCGGGGTCGTCGGCGTTCCGCGCGAGACGTCGAACGCGACGAGGACGACGGCGGCGAGGACGGCCGTCGGAGCGATGTCGACGGCGCGGTCGGGCAGGGCGGAGGCGTCCACGGTCTTACTTCAGCCGTTCCTGGAGAAAGGACGGGTGGGCCGCGGTGACGCCGTCGATGCCGAGGATCGACTCCTGGATGACGTCGCCCAGCGCACCGCCGTCCGCGGCGCGCACCTCGGCCATCAGCGTGTGGTCGCCCGAGGAGGAGTAGAGGCGCTCTATCTCGTCGAGTTCCTCGAGCGCCCGGACGGCGCCGACGTAGCGCTCGCTCTCGACCTCGATGCCCACCAGCGCGATGGACTGGCCGGAGAGTTTCTTCGGGTCGACCTCTGCGGAGTAGCCGACGATGACGCCCTCTTCTTCCAGCCGCCGGATGTACTTGCGGACCGTCGGCTTCGAGACGCCGGCCCGCTCCGCTATCTCGGCGTAGGACGCCTGCGCGTCCTCCTCGAGGGCCTCGAGGATGCGCGTCTCCGTCGAGGTCGTGCTCATAGAGACAGGTTGGGTCGATAGAAAAAATACCTTCCGAATCCGAAAGCAGGTTTCGCCGGCGTTCGGCGCGACCCGAGAGGCGAGGGACGGGAGCGAGTAGACCGACCCGCGACGGACCGACCGCACTGCGCCGGCGACTCGACTCACACGTCGAACCCCTGTCCTGTCCCGTCTTGCCCGCTCCGCTCCCCGACGCCGCGGCGCGTATCCGAGAGGGGTCGGCTACCGTTACCGGTGTTTGTCGAGCAGGAGGTCCGCCGAGCGCTCCCACTCGTAGTCGTCGTCGAAGTACCGCTCGGCGAGCGGGTCCTCGGGCATCTCGCCGATGGCGCGTTTCTCCTGTCCGTACGACGGACGGTCGCCGTCGCGGTAGTAGATGCCGGTGAGGACCTCGCCCTCGTACAGTTTGTCCTCCGTCTCTCGCATCAGCTCCTGTGCTTCGTCTCGGTCGGTCGGGTCGAACTCGTAGTCGTCGGAGTCGTTGATGTCGATGTAGGGGACGTACTGCTTGGCGTCCTTGTTCCACGTCGGACACTGCGTGAGGAAGTCGACGTGGGCGAACCCGTCGTGTTCCATCGCCTCCGTGAGGATCTGCTGGGCCTGGTTCGGGTTCACCGCGGCCGTCCGGGCGACGAAGGAGGCACCCGAGGTGAGCGCCAGCGAGAGCGGCCGGATCGGGTCTTTGGCGCTCCCCGAGGGCTGGGTCTTCGACTTGTGACCCTTCGGGCTCGTCGGCGAGGTCTGGCCCTTCGTGAGGCCGAAGATCTCGTTGTTGAACACGATGTAGACCATGTCGTGGTTCTCCCGGGCGGTGTGCATG
>JBDGTD010000103.1:0-3139 GCA_042217165.1 Haloferacaceae archaeon
GCAGCGCGAAGCGACTTCTGCGGGCGGTCGAGGACACCGACGTCTGGTGGATCGAAGACCCCGTCCCGCCGGAGAACCACGACGTCCAGCGGGAGGTGACGGCGTCGTCGACGACGCCGGTCACGGTCGGCGAAAACGTCTACCGGACCCACGGCAACCGCCGGCTCATCGAAGAGCAGGCAGTCGACATTCTGGCGCCGGACCTGCCCCGCGTCGGCGGGATGCGCGAGACCCAGAAGATCGCACACCACGCCGACGTCTACTACATTCCGATCGCGATGCACAACGTCTCGTCGCCCATCGGGACGATGGCGAGCGCGCAGGTCGCGGCGACGATTCCCAACGCGCTCGCCGTCGAGTTTCACTCGTACCAGCTCGGCTGGTGGGAGGCACTCGTCGAGGAGGACGACCTGATCGAAGACGGCTACATGACTGTTCCGGAGGACGCCGGGCTGGGACTCACGCTGGATCTCGATGCCGTCGCGGCACACACTGTCGAGGGCGAGACGGTCTTCGACCCGGCCTGAGCGGGGCTCGCGGCTCGCGGCCGGAAGAACAGACGACCCGGGCGAACACGGGGGGAGCCGGCGACCCCGACGGACCACGGTGCCACGCGTCGGGCGTGCCAGCCCGGCTCTCGCGCAGACGCCCGTGCCGACCACGGCCGGGGTTTGGACGTCTGCTCAAACGACCGTGACCGGATTCGTGAGCGAGCCGATGCCCTCGATCTGGATGGTGACCGTGTCGCGTGGCGTGAGTGTGAACTCCGAGGAGGGGACGAGCGACGTGCCGGTGAGCACGACGGCGAGTCTGGGGACCTCGTTGTGGCGAACGTAGTAGTCGGCGAGCTCCTGACAGTCTCGAACCATCTGGTCGGTCCGTGTCGAGTCGTGGTAGACGACCTCGTCGTCTCTGACGATCTCCATCGAGATGCCGAGGTCGTGAGGGTCGTCGATCGCGGCCCGGCTCACCACGCACGGGCCGATGGCACAGCAGCGGTCGTACACCTTCGCCTGTGGCAGATAGAGCGGATTCGCCCCCTCGATAGAGCGGCTGCTCATGTCGTTGCCGACCGTGAAGCCGGCGACCTCGCCGTGGTACAACACGATCGCGAGCTCCGGTTCGGGCACGTTCCAGTCGGAATCACCGCGGATACCCACCGGCTCGTGCGGGCCGACAGTCCGGCTCTCCGTCGCTTTGAAGAACAGTTCCGGCCGCTCGCTGTTGTACACCTCCAGGTAGACGTCTGCCATACCGCTCTCCTCCTCACGGGCCTCCTCGCTGATCTTGTACGTGACGCCGGCAGCCCACACCTCGTCCGGAGAGAGAGGCATCTCGATCCTCTCGCGGAGCGACTCGTCGGACACCGGCTCGGATTCGTCGACGAGACCGCGCGTGAGTTCGTCGACGGTCTGGCCGCCGATGTCGGAGGCACGGAGCAGGTCGAGAAACGTCGTGAGTTCGGAGTTCGCCGACGTGAGGTCGTACGCGCGCTCGTCGGCTCTCGCCACTAGCCTCTGATCACCGTCCGCTGCTAGCTGGTAGTATTTCACAGAACCAGCACCACTACCTGATAGTAAATAGTTTGCTCCCGCCGCGAGCCCGGAGCTACCGCCCGAAGAGACGGGCGAGCGTTACAGTATAACGAACACCCGGACAGGCACGGCCGCCGAGCCCCGGTGCGCGTTCTCGGCGAATACGGCACGGAACCGCTGACAGTTCGACGAACTGTGCCCTCTGAGCGGGTCGATGTGTACTGTTACCGCGGGTCGAGATAGCTCACGAACAGAACGGGTGTTCAATACTGTATAACGCCTGCTCCGACTCGCAGCCGACGCAGACCCGTCACCGGGGATGGTCGGACGCCACTGTCGTGACGGCCCGCGGCCCAGAGGAATCGGCTACGTCGATTCGGGACGCTGCTCGGCGCCTCGGCGTCTGACGTCCGCCCGAGTGCGCCGCGTCTCGATACCTCCTGACTGCTCCGGCCCCCGGCGCGCGGAACCGGTCAGAAGGCGAGCCGCTCGGCCAGTCCACGGACGAAACTCCGGCTTCGCAGCTCTCGTGGGTGGGCGAGCAGAACGGTCGCGTCGGGTCGGTCACTGAACTCGACAGCCGGGATGTCCCAGACGTGGGGGCAGAGAAACTGAACGGGGAGACCCCCATTCGATCCGGAACAGGGAGGGCGAACAGGGGGCACGCATCAGTTCCACCCCCCGAGGCTGTGCGTCACGGGGCGGCTCGTTCGGCCGCAGCTACCGTTTTCATTACATACGTAGGTACGTAATGTCTTTATATACTCTGACCGGACGGCGTCCGCACGAACCCACCCGAGAGTGTTTCATACTGTGTAACGTCGCGTCAGGAGTACGTGACGTTGAGTTCGATCACGTTGACCGCCTTGAGAACCCGTTCCGGAAGCGTCTCCTCGAGACGGTCGCCCTGGAGCCGCTGACTGGGCCCCGAGACGCTGATGGCTCCGAGCACGCGTTCGTCGATACTCAGGATCGGGGCAGCGACACACCGCAACCCCTTGAGACGCTCTTCGTCGTCGATAGCGTACCCTCGCGATCGAACAGTGTCGAGCTGGTCGTACAGCTCGTCGCGGTCGGTGGTCGTCTGGTCGGTCCGCTCTGGCAGCCCGTGCTGGTCGATGATGCTCTCGACCCGGCTCTCCGGCAGGTGGGCGAGGATCGCCTTCCCGAGCGCGGTGCTGTGGAGGTACACCCGTGTCCCGACGTGTGCCTCGACCTCGACTGCCTGCTCCCCCCGGACCCGGGCCAGGTACGTCCCGAGTCCGTGCTCCTCGACGAGCAGGTTCACCAGTTCTCCCGTCTCGTCCGCGATCGTCTCGAGTTCGGGCTTCGCGATCCGGTAGATCTCCTTGCGGTCGCGGGCGTGTGATCCGAGTTCCAGGAACCGGAGCCCGACGTGGTACTGGTCTTGCTCCTTGACGACGTAGTCCATCTCGCGAAGCGTGGTCAGGTAGTTGTGGACGTTGCTCTTCGGCATATCCACGTGGTCTGCTAGCTCCGTGACCCCCGCTCCTCCGAGTTCACGGAGCCCTTCGACGAGTCTCATCGTGCGGACGGTCGATTTGATCCGGTTCGAGGGCGGTTGTTCCATATTGTGTAACGAA
>JBDGTD010000103.1:3239-24922 GCA_042217165.1 Haloferacaceae archaeon
GGCCTCGTCGTGTGGGTCGTGGACGAGATGTCCCGTGATCGCTGGCCAGCGAGTCAGGGACCCGATGCCGTCTCGCTCTGTGGCTCGCACTGACAGCCACCCTCCGAGAGGAAGGTGGCGAGACCGGACGTCGAGCCGCAGTCCGCGCAGTACACCCGGACGTCGACTGTGACGTCGAACTCTCCGACAGCGATACGGTCTGCCGCACGGAGACGTTCGATCGACCCCCTGGTAACCGCCCGCGTTCGGCCGACGAGTCGTCGCACCGTGTCGGCGACGTCGTCCGGGGAGACCCGAGATGTGTCGCCGCCGTCCGTGACGTTCCGGTGTTTCGTCAGGTACGTGTGGATCGCCTGGTGTGAGACGAAGTCCGACCGGAGTTCGTCGACGTCGATATCGGCTCGCTGGAGCCGACGAACGGCGCGCGTGCGCACGCCGCTGGAGACGTCGTCGTCGGTGAGCAGCCGGTAGAGATTCCGGCACTCGCTTTCGAGCGGCGAGAGCCCGGCCGTCTCCATCCTGGCTTCGAGTACAGCGACGTTGAACTCCGTCTCGAGTTCCCGGAGACTCGCGCTCCGGTCGTCGTCGGCTTGCCACCGCTCGACCAGCGTGTCCCCGAGGTCGGGGAGGTCGTACTGACGGATGACTCGCTCTACTTTCCCCCGCGGAGGCGGCCGTTCGTCGTCTGCTTCGTCGCTCACACTCCCCGGTCGGTCGCCCGAGTAGAGTAGCTTTCGCAGGCGCCCTCGCCGCGTACCGTGGGCCCCGACGGCCCCGCGGGTGGTGTGTGTACGCCCGAGAGACGGTCGACGGACCTCCAGCGGAACACGGATCGCGGTCCGCAGACGGCGCCACGTTCGGTCTCTCGGAGAGACCGCGCTCGGACACGAGCCCTCGTCACGCGGGAGGATACCCGTCGTGTGAGCGACCGGGTCGCGGGGGAGTTCGAACGCAGGTGATCGCGTCGGTCGCGGGGCCTACGGTCAGCCTCCTGGCTCGAATCGACACGGCCAACACTCGTGTGTCTACGTCCGGTGGGGTAGCGAGAGACACGCGGGCGTTCGACAGCGTTAGTGTGGTGGGCGCTGACGGGCTTATCTGGAACGTATGCCGTATCATCGCGGCCGCGAACTGGCCAACACGTACGAACGAGCACGAGAAGCGGGGTACGGGTTCGTCGCAAGCAACGTCACGGAGTGGAACATATGCGCGGGCCTCGTTCGCGGGGCAGCCGCAGCCACGTCCGATCTCGTGGTGCAGATCAAGCGAGATACCGCTCGGTACGTCGGTGACGGCGACGCGGCCGCGGGGTTCCAGTCGATGGCAGAGCTGGTGCGCCTGCTCGGCGAAGGGTGCGACGTCGGCGTGTTCTGCAACGTCGACCACGTCGACGTCGCGGACCTGTCGTTTCTGGACGCGGTCGTCGAATCGGGCCTCCCGTCGTCGGTGATGGTCGACGGCTCTCACCTCCCGTTCGAAGAGAACGTCGAGCGCACCGCGGCCGCGGTCGACCGGGTCGCCTCGGGAGATGGACCGATGCTCGTCGAGGCCGAACTGGGGACGATCGCCGGGACCGAAGGCGGGGAGACCACCACCGACGCGTACTACACCGACCCGGAGGCGGCCGTGACGTTCGTCGAACAGACGGGGTGTGACCTGCTGGCGGTCTCTATCGGCACCCAGCACGGGGTGGCAGACCACGTCGACCTCGACCTGCGGGTCGACCTCGCCCGGGAGATCGCGGCAGCGCTCGCCGACCACGGTCTCGACGTGCCGCTCGTCGTTCACGGGTCCTCGGGACTCACCGGCGACCAGGTCGCGGCGTTGCTCGAAACGGGGGTGTGTAAGCTGAATACGAACACGCGATACCAGTACGAGTACGCCCGAACCGCCGCCGAGTTCTACCGCGACCACGCAGACAGCATCGTTCCTCCCGGCGGCGTCGACGACGACCGAGAGACGCTGTTCGGGACAGCCGACTGGAGCCCGGAGAAGCAGGTGTTCACGCCCCACCGGGTCGGGCGAGCGATCCGGGACCGGATCGCAGCCGTCTACGAGGAGTTCGCAGCGATATCGGGGAGCGCAGGGGAGAGTCGGTACGCGTGAGCTACCTGCTCGGCGTCGATGCCGGCCTGACAAACACGAAGGCCGCCGTGTTCGATAGCACCGGGTCCGAACTGACGCTGGCCGTCCGGAAGACGCCGAACACCGACACGGGGGCCGACCGCGCGGAGCGAGACCTCGAGGCGTTCTGGGAGACCGTAGCCGAGTGTATCAGCTCCGTGGTCGCGGACGGGCCAGCGACGGCGCGCGAGATCGAAGGGGTCGGCGTCGCCGGGCACGGGCACGGGCTGTACCTCCTCGACGCGGCCGGTGATCCGGTTCGTGACGGCATCGAGTCGACCGACAGCCGTGCTGCGGCGCTGAACGAGGAGTGGACCGCCGCGGGGACAGACGACGCGATCTTCGACACCGTCGGCTACGAACCGTTCGTCGCAGACCCGATCAGCCTTCTCGCGTGGCTCGAACGGAACGAGCCGGAACGGTACGGCCGTATCGACACGGTCCTGTTCTGTAAGGACTACCTGAAGTTTCGGCTCACCGGAGAGTGCTGTACCGACGAGATGGAAGCGTCGGTGTTCGAGGCGGTCGAGACGGGCGAGTACGCTCGGCGACTGTTCGAGCGGCTCGGTATGGCCGAGGTCACCGACGCGCTCCCGTCGGTGGTCGCCGCCGGCGAGCAGATGGGGACGGTGACGCCGGCTGCTGCCGAGGCGACGGGCCTGGCAGCGGGGACCCCGGTCGCCTCGGGGCTCCACGACGTCGGCGCGGCGGCGCTCGGGTCGGGAGTCTACGGCTCCGGACAGGCGATGTTCGTCGTCGGGACGTGGGGACAGAGCATCGTCGTCGGTGACGACCCGGCGGTCGACCGGGCCGTCGGGGGCATCCCACGGCGGTATCTGGACGGCTATCTCTCGTACAAGGGAAACCGGTCGGCCGCGACCTGTCTGGACTGGTTCGCCGGCGAGTTCGGCGATAGCTGGCGGGCCGAGGCCGAGGCGCGGGGCGTCAGCGAGTATCAGGTGTACGACGAAGCGGTGGCCGAGACACCCGTCGGCGCCGAAGGGGTCGTCTTCCACCCCTATCTCCACGGAACGACCGACAACCCGCGCTCGAGGGGAGGGTTCTACGGCCTCGCGGAGAGCCACACGCGCCGGCATATGCTTCGGGCGATCTACGAGGGCGTGGCGATCACGCAGTGCGAACGGCTCCGGGAACTGGCCAGCGACGTGGGGTCGCTCGACGTACGCATCGCTGGTGGCAGTGCGAAGAGCGAGGTCTGGACCCAGATATTCGCCGACGTCCTCGGCGAACCGATCCGCGTCCCGGGCGGCGACGAACCGGGCGCCCGTGGCGCTGCCGTCTGTGCGGCCGTCGCGACGGGCGTCTACCAGAGCCCCCGTCGGGCTGTCGAAGAGATGGTCGAGATCCGGCGCACACACCGTCCGGATCCGGGGAACGTCGACCGCTACCGAGACGTGCGCGACGCTTTCGAGACGGCACGAGCGGCGCTGACCGACACGTGGGAACAACTAAACAGGATCCGGGCGAGGGAGCATCACGATGAGTGAGACGGTGCTTCTGTGTGGCGACCCACAACAGCCGAGCGAGTCGATGTACGAGAGCGCATCGTTTCTCGAGGAACACGGCGTCCAGTTAGAACGTGTCGACTGGCACCGCGACGCGTCGCCGGGTGCGTTCCGGGAGACGACGATGCAGATGGAGTCGCGCGGGCCCGAGTCGTACGACGCCGAGGTCATCCAGAACAACCTCGACGGCGTCGAGATGCTCGTCGTACACAAGGCACCGGTCTCGGCGGCGACGATGGAGGCGGGTGCGGACCTCGAACTCGTTGCCGCAGCGCGAGGCGGGTACGAGAACGTCGACGTCGACGCGGCTGCCGAACGAGGTATCTCGGTGCTTCACGCCCCCGGTCGGAACCAGAACGCCGTCGCCGACTACGCGATGTCACTGCTACAGGCGCACGTTCGTCGGATCCCGTTTTTCGCCCGGACGACGAAGCAGGGCGAGTGGAATCTCGAGTTCGACCCGGAGCAGCTCCCGCCCGACTTCAGCAGCATCACGCTCGGTATCGTCGGGTTCGGCAGTATCGGTCGTGCCGTCGCAGAGCGGGCACGAGGCTTCGATATGGGTGTCACTGCCTACGACCCGTACGTCGACGACGACCGTATCAGAGAGACGGGTGCCACGCCGGCGGAGACGCTCCACGAGGTGGTGGCGTCGACCGACGTGATCTCACTCCACGTCCGTCTCTCCGAGGAGACCCGCCACCTCCTGGGACACGAGGAGTTCGAAGCGATGCACGACGAAGCAGTCGTCGTCAACACTGCTCGCGGTGGTCTCATCGACGAGGACGCACTCGTGACGGCGCTCGACACCGGCTCTATCGGCGGCGCCGCGCTGGACGTGTTTCAACAGGAGCCGCTGCCAGAGGGCCACCCGCTCCGGTCGTTCGACGACCGCGTGACGCTCTCGCCACACACTGCCGGGTCGACCAGCGACGCGGTGAAAAACGGGTCGCGGATCGTCGCACAGGATATCGAGCGCGTGCTCGACGACAGGGCGCCGGCACACCCCGTCTGCTGACGCCGCCACGCCCGCGTCGGCTCGAGCCGCGAGGAGACGCGCAGAGCCGCGCCGCGAACGTACCGACCCGTGCTGCCCGCTCTCGCGGGGGGCCGCACATCACCCTGGCCCTGCGTGACAGGCGCAGTCCCACAGCGTGCTGGCGGCACAGGGACGACAGGGCGACACGCCCGGAACCGACAGGGGACTCTCGACGAGGGCGCCCGACCAGAGTCGGGTGCGACCGCGAGCGCCCGTTCGAATCGCAGACGGCTCGCGAGTGCGACCAGTACCCTCCGGGACACGACCCCGTGACAGTGGCGACCCCGGCCGCGTGCGGAGCAGCCCGGTCGACGCGAAGGCAGACGCCCGCGCCCAGCGTCCGACGGGCCCCGTGTCGGTGGCGCTAATATTAGTTTTATCTGTTATTTCCGGTTTATTATTTAGAAGTCTATGTGTTCGGCGACGGTCCGGTTCCCGCGTGACCGCTGCCGGAATCGAGGCCCGATCCGGAGGCAGGCCGCCAGCAACCGCGGCGCGCCGTATCTCGCGGAGTATAGCGGGGTACAGCCCGTCTGATACCCGGACGTACACGGACGAGCGGCGCTATCGGGAGCGGTTCGCACTGGATCGACGGCGCCGACAAGCGCGTCGCTCTCGCCCGCCAGTCAGAGCGTGTCGCGGGCTGACGACGGCGAACAGTCGTCAGTCGCCGTCCGGTCGGACCGCCGCCCCGTCGACCACGACGCGACTCCGCCGGGCGCCCGCAGACCTGCCCGTGACCCCCGGCCGCGAACGGCCGGCCGACGCCAACAGAGGCCCAACATATCGAAAATATACTCTACATTCGAAACTGGTAGAACGGCTACTCAGAGCCCATTGTCGGCACGAACTCTCCCGGAAACGCCGCCTCGACGCGGCGGCTCTCCCCGAGGACTCGACCCCGGGCACGGCACGCGGGGATCACGCTGTCTCACCCCTCGTCGGTGACCACCGTCGAGCCGTCCACCCGGCCGCTTAATTCCACAGCCGCCCGACATCCGGCTGCGATGCGTCTCTCGGAGTTCGTCGAGGAGTGGTCGGTCGACGCCGACGCCCGTCGGCGCGACCTCGCCGCGGAGAAATCCTACGAGGTACTCGACCACGTCGACGTCGAGGAGCGGGTCGCCCCCGTCGAGGGCGCGACCCACGTCGGCCGCGCCGCGCCCGACATCTTCGTCGGACGGGCGGGCTACCCGGCGGTCCAGAGCGGTATCCTCGCGCCGACAGACCCGGCGGCGGACGCGAGCGCACACCGGACGAGCGGCGCGTGGTACGACCGCGGGCTGGGGATCGCGGACGTCCTCGGCTACCGGACCGGGCTGTTGAACGGCCAGCACCGCGGCGGCGTGACCGTCCACGACGCGTGGGACGGCTTCGTCGGCACGCAACGGGAGGTCGCGGTCGCGAGCGACCCGGTCGGCGTCGAACTCGACCTCGCGTCGGCCCCGGACGTCGGCGTCGCACTCGACGACGTGAGCGCCCCGACCGGCCCCCGCGCGACGGCGGCAGACGCCCGACTCACCGAGAACCCCGCCGTACCCCGGCCCGTCGAGAAGACGCTAGAGGACGACGACTGGCGCGCCGAGGGCGCGATGGCGTATCTCTACCGCCGGGGGTTCGACGTCTACGAGATCGAGACGATCCTCTCGGCCGGCGCGCTGGGGCAGGCCGAGAACCGGCGGCTCGTGCCGACCCGCTGGTCCATCACCGCCGTCGACGACACGGTCGGGCGAGTCCTCCACGGCCAGATCAGAGACGCCCCGGGCGTCGACGAAGTCGAGGTGTTCGAGGAGACGTACGTGGGCAACCGGTACTGGGTGGTGCTCGCGCCGGGGGCGTGGGAGTTCGAACTCGTCGAGATGAAACGGCCGGGGAGCGTCTGGAACCCCGCCCCCGAGGGGCAGGTCGGGCTGTCGTCGGCCCACGAGGGCTACGAGGGCCGAACGTCGTACGTCGACGAGACCGCCGGGGCGTACTACGCCGCGCGGCTCGGAGTGCTGGAACACCTCGCAGACCGCGGCCGGCAGGCGAAGGCACTGGTACTCCGGGAGGTGACCGACGACTACTGGGCGCCCGTCGGCGTCTGGCAGGTCCGCGAATCGATCCGGAACGCGACCGAGAGCGACCCGGTGACCGCGGAGACGCTCCACGGCGCGGTCGGACAGCTCGCGGACCTCCTGCCCGTCTCCGAGAGCAGACTCCGCCGGACGTCGGCGCTAGCCGCGGGCGTCCAGTCGCGGGTGACGGAGTTCTGAGGCGGGCGACTCCGTCGCGGGCCGCACCCGGGAGACAGAGGTATCAGTCCCCGACTCCTGTCCAGGGCATGGTGTCACAGCGGCGGCGCTACCTCCGTGGCCTCGGCGTCGTGGGTCGTGTCGGACTCGCCGGTTGTACCGGCGACGGCTCCGGGTCGGCCGCGACCGACGGCGGGGAGAACAGCCCGCCGGACGACGGCCCGAGGGGTGGGGGCGACACGCGCCCCTCGGGGACGGGCGGCCCGGGCGTCACGGTCGTCTCGGTCGACGATAGGGTCGACCTCCCGGTGCAGCCGGGCGTCGAGGTCGTCCGCGAGACTGCCACGGCCGAGCACCCGCCGCGGCTCCGGACGACGCTCGCGAACACGAACGACGAGCGGGTTCGGGTCGGAGAGGGTCGCACGGTTCACTTCGAGTTCGTCGCCGACGACGCCGGGGCGCTCGTCCTCCTCCCGCCCGGACCCGAGTACCCCGTCGAGCCCGGCTGCTGGCGGCTCACCGGCGGCATCGCCACGAGCGAGGAGTACCGGACGTTCGGTGTCGACGCCGACGGGTCGAGCGAGCGCCCGGTCGACCTCTACGCGCGGCCCGGCGGGGACGGCTGTCTCCCGGTCGGTGAGTACCGCTTCGAGACCACTATCTCGATCGTCTCGGCCGACGTCGAGGTGCTGTCGTCGGCCGAGTGGGGATTCACCGTCGTGCTGGAGTGAGCCAGAATCGTTCGGGGAGCGGGTCGCGCACGCCGGCGTCGGCCGGGGGTGCGCCGCCGCGGTCGGCGGTCACGGCCGCGGCCGCGGGTCGGTGGTGTCGACGCCGGTCGCGCGGGCCGATCCCCGGCAACGGTGCTCCAGCCCGCGACGGTCGGCCTGCTCGCGGTCGCCGGGCTGTGTGCGTATCGAATTTGGGTGCCGGGCGAACGGCCGCGGCCGAAGCGCGCGACAGAACGGGTCTCTGACCCGTCAGATTGAGGCCGACCGGGAGCGAGACCGCGGGTACAGTTGGACGTCCGTGGCCGGCTCTCTCGCCTCCTCGCCCTGTTCCCGGCGACGCTCGCCCGCGCTGGACTCGTCGACCGCGGGCAGGCCGAAGAGGCGTTCGACCTCGCGATCCCCGTGATGGTGACGGGGGGGCTCCGCGTGCTCCTCCGGATCGCCGACTTCCTGATGGTCGGGGTTGCTCTCGGCGACGCCGCCATCGCCGGCCTCGAACTCGGGTTCCAGTACTACTTCATCGGGTTCGGGCTGTCGCTCGCGGTCTCGTCGGGGACGATCAGCGTCGTCTCCCGGCTCCAGGGCGCCGGCGAGCCCGAGCGCGCGAATCTCGCGGTCAAGCAGTCGCTCTGGCTCGCGCTCCTCGTCTCGCTGCCGCTGACGGTCGGGGCGTGGCTCTACGCGGAGCCGCTGGTCGGCCTGCTCTCCGACGACCCGGCGACCGTCGACTTCGGCGCGACCTACCTCTCGATCGTGATGCTGTCGATGGCCCCGCGGTTCTGGTCGATGGTCGCGGCGCGGGCGCTCGCGGGCAGCGCCGACACGCGGACGCCGATGTACGTCCGGCTCGTCACCCTCCCGACGAACGTCGTCCTCAACGGCGTCCTCGTCTTCGGCCTCGGGCCGGTCCCGCCGTTCGGCGTCGCCGGGGCGGCGGTCGGCACCGCCGTCGCGAACGCCGTCGCCGCGGCGACCTTCTTCGCGCTCCTCGTCTGGGGAGACTACGCCGTCGCCCTGCGGCTCGGCGGGCGACAGGTCGACCGCTCACTCGTCGGAGAGATCCTCCGGGTCGGGCTCCCGCTCTCGGGGATGCGGCTGGCCCAGACGGTCGCCCGCTTTCCCTTTCTCTTCGTCCTCGGTGTCCTCGGGACGCCCGCGCTCGCGGCGTACGCGGTCGCCCGCCGGGTCATGCTGCTCGCCCTGATGCCGGCGTGGGGCTACGCGACGGCGGCCTCAACGCTCGTCGGCCAGCACGTCGGCGCGGGCGACGACGACCTCGCGACGACGTACGGCTGGCAGACGGTCCGGATCGCGCTCGCGACCCAGCTTCTGATCGCCGCGGGTATCGTCATCGCCGCGCGGCCGGTCGCGGCCGCGTTCGGCACCGACCACGTCGGTCTCACCGTCACCTTCGTCCGCGTGTTCGGGCTCGTCGTCGCCGGATTCTCGGTCTCGCGGACGATGCGAGGCGGCCTCCGCGGCGCCGGCGACACCCGCTGGCCGCTCTACGCGACGGTCGTCGGCTCGTTCGTCGTCCGCCTCCCGGTCGCCGCGCTCGCGCTCCCCGCGGGCTTCGTCGTCACGGTCCTCGGCGTCTCCCTCCCGGTCGGAGTTGGGCTCGGGCTCCCAGCGGTCTACGTCGCGATCGTCGCGGACTTCTACGCGAAGGCCGCGGTGAACACCGGCCGGTTCTGGTCGGGGCGGTGGCGGGCGGTCGCGCGTGCGGCCGGGATCTGAGCGCTCGACGTGTCGTGAGCGCGTCTCCGGTCCGGCATCGGTGACGCCGGGCGGCGGCCGACGGCCGTCAGAACTATCACACCCGATAACACAAATGTAAAAACGGAGTCCGGCATACTATATGGCCATCCCCCCGGGCTCCGCTCGTTCTCTTTCGACCCGTCTCACACGGAGGCCGGTGCGGCCGGAGTCTAGTGACGAGCAGGGCTGACCCGTCAGGCCGCGTCGGCGCCCGTCGGCAGCCACACCCGCACGACGTTCCCGTCGTCGTAGTCGAATCCGATCGTCCCGTCGAGCGCGACCACACACCAGTTGACCACCCAGAGACCGACGCCGCTGCCGTGGGTGAGCGCCGTCTCGTCGCCCGTCCGGAGAGGGTCGACCTCCACGTCGGGGATCGGGTCGTTGTCGTCTCTGACCTCGAACAGCGTCTCGCCGGGCGCGTCGGCCGGGTGGGTGACGCGGACGGTCACCGTCGGCGCGTCGGTCCCGGCGTGGGTGACGGCGTTCTCGACGAGGTTCTCGAGGACCCGCGCGAGGAGTTCGGGGTCGGTCCGGACGCGGTCGCGGGCCGCCGCGCGCTCGACCGTGACGGTCGCGTCGGGGTGGTCGTCGCGGACCTTCGCGACGCTCGAGAGCACCGTATCGAGGTCGACGGCCTGCCGGTCGACGTCACTGTCGCGCGCCTCCGCGAACTCGCGGACCTTCGCGGCCGTCGAGAGCAACTCGTCGGCCGACTCGACGATCGCCGTCGCCTGCGAGCGGTGGCGGTCGTCGGCCGCGCCGGCCGCGATCCCGTCTGCGTACCCCCGGACGACCGTCAGTTCGTTGCGGAGGTTGTGCCTGAGGATGCGGTTGATCACCGTGAGTTGCTGTTCGCGCCGGCGCTGGTCGGTGATGTCGTACAGCACCAGTGTCTCCCCGACGACGTCGCCGCGGGGGTCCGAGAGCGGCGTGCAAGACGCCGCGTACACCCCGCCCTCGGGGCCGCCGAGCGTGAGTTCGCCGCGCTCGCGGAGGCCGGCGAGGTCCGTCCCGACGAGGTCGACGAGCGGGGCCGGGAGGGCGTCTGTCGACTCGACGTCGAACAGCCGACGCGCGGCGGCGTTCAGGTCTACGGCCCGCTCGCCGGTGTCGAGGACGACGAGCGGCTCGTCGAGGCCGTCGAGCGCCGTCCGCTCGGCCGCCCGTCGGGTCGCCGGGTTCGTCTCGAACATGTGCGTGCCGACGAAGGCGTACGCGTCGAGCGCGACGTGTGGCAGGAGAAACAGCGGCGTGAGGTTGAGCGCGGGCCGCGGGCCGACGCCAGCCAGCCAGACGAACAGGCCCGCGACCGGCGGGAGGGTGCTGAGCGCGACCGCGACGGCCTCGCGGCGGTAGAGCGGGCCGTAGTCGGCCACGGCTTGGACGAGAAGCAGGACACCGACGCCCGCCGCGCCGAGGCTGACGGCCAGCGCGACGTAGCTCCACGGCCCGAGTTCGTACAGCACCGTCGCGAGGCCGAACGTCTCGACGACCCGGAACTCGCGCCACACGAGCCCGTGGAAGGAGGTCGTCGGCGCGAGGACGGTCGTCGCGGCCGGGACGGCAAACAGCGCGCCGAGGCGGGCGCGTCCGCCTCCGCGCCGCCCGGTGTAGGTCAGGACGAAGACGAGAAAGAGCGGCCCGATCCACGCGAGTGCGACCCAGAGCAGCGCCTCCACGAGCGCCCGGGGCGCCGGGGCGAAGGTGAGGAGCCCGACGCCGTAGGCCGTCGCCGCGAGCGTCTGGACACCGAGCGTCGCGACGAACCACGTCGCGCCCGCCTCGCCGCGGTGCCGGTCGAGATACCAGAGCAGCGCGACGGAGCCGGCGGCTGCGGCGAACGTCCCGACGAGTACCACGAGGCCGGCGAGGTCGACCACGCTCTAGCGGTTGCGCCCGAGGGCGGAATAATGCGGGGACACGGCCCTGGCGCCACGGGGGGCGGCGCAGGACGTCCCGCCGCCGGGCCCGGTGGTCTGCCACGGGTCGAAGGGGTCGGGGTCCGTCGCGAAGACTGCAGTAACCGTTCTCGCGCGGGACGTCGCTCATCCGGCCCGGTCGTTCGCCGCCCGGAACGGCGCAGGTGTGCCGACACCCGCAACGCCGTCGTCCTGCCCGGGGCGTCGGGTCGGCACGCGGCGCTGCTCGGCGACGCCGAGTGCGTGACCCGCCCGGAGACGGGGCACGCGCCGGGTCTGGAGGCGCTCGAGCGGGGCACCGGGGACCCTGAGCCGGGGCGGTCGGGGGCGGCCCCTGCGTCAACACTTAACACGCCTCGTCCGGGTGGACGGGGCGTGTACCACACGAGCGGACACCTGTTCGCAGACGCGTTCGGAACCGAGGAGATGCGCGCGGTGTTCACGGAGGAGCGCTACCTCGCGGCGTTCATGGAAGCCGAGGCGGCGCTGGCGCGTGCGGAGGCCGACGTGGGGCTGATCCCCGACGAGGCCGCCGAGCGGATCAGCGAGACGGCGACACCCGAGACCGTCGACCTCGCGGCGGTCGGGGCGATAGTCGACGAGATCGACCTGTTCACCGTGGCGATCATCACCGCGTGGACGGAGGCGATCGGCGAGGCCGGCGAGTATATCCACTGGGGGGCAACGAGTCAGGACATCGCGGACACGGCGTTCGTGGCGACCGTCCGCGAGGCGTACGACCTCGTGCTGGCGGGGCTGTCCGACCTCCGGGACGAACTCGCCGACCTCGCCGCGGCACACGCCGAGACGCCGACCGTGGGGCGGACCCACCACGTCCACGCGCTCCCGACGACGTTCGGCCTGCGCGTCGCGAGCTGGCTCGACGAACTCGACCGCGGGATCGAGCGGCTCGAGGCGCTCGAAGAGCGGCTGTTCGTCTGTCAGCTGTTCGGAGCCGTCGGGACGCTCGCCTCGCTCGGAGAGGCGGGGCTCGAGGTCCAGGAGCGCTTCGCCGAGGAGACCGGGCTCGCGCTCCCCGACACGGCGTGGTTCAGCGCGCGCGACCGTTTCGCCGAACTGCTCTCGACGATGGCGGGCGTCGGCGGGACGCTGGCGCGGGTCGCCCGCGAGGTGTTGATGCTCAACCGCGAGGAGATAGACGAGGTCGACGAGCCGGTTCCCGAGGGCGCGATCGGCTCCTCGACGATGCCGCACAAGCGCAACCCGGTCCGGAGCGAGCGGACCGTCGGGCTCGCCGCGCTCCTGCGCGGTCACGCAGGGACGATGAACGCGTTCCAGGAGGGGATGGACGAGCGTGACGCCGGCCTCTGGTACGGCGAGTACGCACTCGTCCCCGAGGCCTTTCTCTACCTCTCCGCGATGGTGCGCAACACGACCGCGGTCGTCGCCGACCTGACCGTGAACGAAGAGCAGATGCGCGAGAACCTCGCGCGACACGGCCAACTGGTCACCAGCGAGGCGGTGATGATGGCGCTCGCGTCGGCCGTCGGTCGCCAGACCGCCCACGAGATCGTCCACGAACACGCCGCCGACGCGCTCACCGGCGACGCGACGCTCCGGGAGAACCTGCTGGCCGACGACCGCGTGACCGACGTCCTCTCCGCGGAGACGCTCGCCGACCTCACGACGCCGGAGGAGTACGTCGGCTGTGCCGCGACGTTCGTCGACCGGGTCGTGCGGTGACGGGTCAGCGTCAGTCCGCCCGCCGAGCGGCGAGTCCGGCGGGTCCCACGCCGGTCAGCCGACGCGCGCGAGCAGCAGGAACCCAGCCGCGATGAGGAGGCTCACCGTCGCGACGAGCGGGAAGGCAACGGCGACGCCGGCGTCGGTGGCGACGGCGCCGAACAGGGCCGGCCCGACGGCGCTCCCGGCCGCAGAGGTGGTCTGTGTCACGCCGAACAGCCCGCCGCTCGACGACTCCGTGGCGTACTCGGAGATGAGTGCGTTCTTCACCGGCGAACAGCCGTACACCGCGAAGCCGAGGAGCGCGAACGCGCCGACGAGGAGGGCCGTCGTCTGGAGGCCGCCGGCCAGCCCGTCGCCGGCGGCCAGGAGGAAGGTGCCGCCGAGGATCAGCGTCGTGACGCCCGCCGCGGCCGCCCCGAGCAGGCGGCGGTCGAAGCGGTCGGCGAGCCCCCCGACCCAGATGGAGGCGACGGCGCTCGCGGCGAGCATCGTGAAAAAGAGGCCGTTCGCGAGCGCCGTCGACCGCCCGACTCCGTCGACGACGAACGCCGTCGCGAACGTGTGTAGCGCCCGCAACTGGAGCGAGATGAGGAGCGTGAGGAGCGCGAGGACGGCGACGGGCGGGGTGATCCGGAAGCGGAGGACGCCGGCCAGTCGCCCGCGCGCCCGAGCGAGACGGCCGCCGGTCCGCGGAGCCTCGTCCGCGCCCCCGTCGGGCTCCGGGGCGGGCGCCTCGCGCCCGGTCCGGCCGGGCTCGCGAAAGAGTACGTAGAAGACGACGACGAAGCCGAACCCGCCGACGGCCGCGGCGACGAGCGCCGCCCGCCAGCCGAGCAGGGCGGCGACGCCGCCGACCGCGAGCGGGGCCGTCGCCA
Organism: Haloferacaceae archaeon; assembly: GCA_042217165.1. Taxonomy (GTDB): domain Archaea; phylum Halobacteriota; class Halobacteria; order Halobacteriales; family Haloferacaceae; genus A07HB70. The sequence continues at coordinate 17,156 of JBDGTD010000103.1, forward strand.
CCCCGAGCATCCCGCCGAAGCCGAAGACGCCCATCGCCTTCCCCTCGGTCTCGCCGGACTCTAAGTCGCTGACGAGCGACATCCCCGTCGGGTGGTAGGTGCTGCCGCTGATCCCCGCGAGCGCCTGTGCGACGAGCAGGGCCTCGTACGACCCTGCCGCGCCCGCGAGGACGAGGCTCGCGGCCATCCCCGCGAGACCGAGGACGAGCACCCGCTTCTTGCCGAACCGGTCGGCGACGAGGCCGGCCGGGAGCTGGAAGACCGAGTACATCAGGAAAAAGACGGTCAGGAGGAGGCCGGCCTGTGCGTACGTGATCCCGAAGTCGGTCACGAGCAGCGGGAGGACCGGCGGGAGGACGATGGTGTAGAACTCGTTGACCCCGTGCGAGAGGCTGATCAGCCCGACGTTCCGGGGGTGGCGGACGTCGCGGTACTCCGCGAGCAGGTCCCACATCGCGTGTCGTGACGAACACCGAGCCCGGCCCGCATAACCGCCGCGATCCGGCGGCGAGCGAGCCGAGGAGGGCGCCGCCGGTCGTCGTCTGCGGGGGACCACGCTCTCGGCGAGCGCGCGGCAGAGAGTGGTGTGGAGCGACGAGGCGGGCCGTCGTCGGTCTACCGGGCGACGGTGACCGGGACGGGCGACCCGCGGACGACCGCCTCGGCGACACTCCCGACAAGCAGCCTGGACATCCCCTGTCGGCCGTGGCTCCCGAGGACGACGTGGTCGACGTCGCGTGACTCCGAGTGGGCGACGACCTCGTCGGCCGGGTCGCCCACCGCGTGGACGGTCTCGACCTCGGCCGCGCCGTCGACGCGTCGTTCGACCGCCGGGAGGACCTCGCTCGCGCGTTCGCGGGCCGGGTCCTCGGGGTCTTCGGCCGCCGTCTCGTCGGGGTCGAAGACGTACAGCGCGGTCAGGCGGTCGGGAGCTAACTGTGTCACCGCGAGGTCGAGGGCGTCGTCGGCCGGCTCGGAGCCGTCGTACGCGAGCAGGACGTGCACGATTGTGGACGACCCGCGGCGCCGGCGCTCAATAAGCCTGTGGAGTTCGACGAGCCGGCGGCGGTGGCGCGCTCGACTGCCCCGCCGGCCGTCGGGAACCAGAACACCCAGGTCGGGCGGCGAGAACAGTCTGTCCGTGACCCGAACCGTCGACGACCTCCGGAACGGGATCCGCGAACGCGTCGGGCGATACGAACGCGTCGAGTCGACGGCGTTCACCAAAGAGGCGCTCGCGGCGGTCTGTGAGGCGCTCGACGCCGACGTCGACGTGTCGACGACCACCCCTCCGAAGTCGGAGATGCGCGCGGCGATCCTCCGCGCGGTCGACGCCGAGGGCGACGGGGAGACGCCGTTCCGGAAGGCGGAGCTGGTCGCGATCGCGGACGCGCTCGGCGTCGAGGCGGCCTGACCGGGGGCGGCTCGTCGAGACGCCGCTGAACCACGGTTAACCGGGCTTAACCGACGGTCGGGTTTAGATCCGTCGCGCCCGGCGTAGCGAGCGTAGATGCCCTCGAGACGATCGGTCCTCGCGAGTATCGGTACGACGGCGGTGGCGGCAGTCGGCGTCGGCGCCGTGAGCGCACAGAGCGGCACGGACGACGGCGAGCCCCGCGCCGCCGTTCGGCTGGCCCACGCCTCGCCCGACGCGCCCGCGGTCGACGTGAGCGTCGACGGGGAGGAGGTCGTCTCCGGCCTCGAGTTCCGCCGGGTCAGCGACTACCTGACGCTCGACCCCGGCGACCACGGCGTCCGGGTGACGACGGGGCCGTGGTCTTCGACGAGACGCTGACACTCGACGCGGCGGCGTACACGGCGGCGGCGAGGGGCACGGGCCGAGCTAACCGGGGACCCGCGACGGCGGACCAGGTGCATCCGGACGCTGTGGACGCGGGCGAACTTCGTCTCCAGCACTGTCACGACTGCGGGCTGGTGAACTTCCCGCCGCGCGTGCGCTGTCCGGACTGTTTCGCCGAGATGACCTGGGCCCCCGCGAGCGGCGAGGGGACGGTCTACAGCGTCGGCGTGGTCCACCGCCCGAACCAGCCCGCGGCGTTCGAGGAGCGCCTGCCGGTCGTCCTCGCGGTCGTCGAACTCGCGGAGGGGCCGCGGCTGGTCTCGAACGTCCTCGCGGACCCCGACGAGGTCCGGGTCGGCGCCGCCGTGCGTGTCGTCTTCGAGACGGTCGCGGCAGAGACGGTCCTGCCCCTGTTCGAACTCGTCGACTGAGCCGCCGCGGGCGCGTCGAGGGTGAACAGGACGTCAGTCGTCGGCGGCCGCCTGCTCCGCCCGCGGCACCGTCACGTCCGTCAGGTTCGCCTCGACCCGCTCGCGCCGCGCCTCGAACTCGCCGGGGAGGACGAGACGCCCGCCGAGGTCGGCGAGCGGTTCGTCGCTCGTGTAGCCGGGGTCGCTCGTCGCGAGTTCGAACAGCACGCCGTTCGTCTCGCGGAAGTAGACCGACCGGAACCAGTGGCGGTCGATCTGTGGCGTCGGGTCGAGCCCCATCGACCGGGCGGCCGAGCGCATCGCGGACTGGTCCTCGTCAGTTGGGGTCTGGAAGGCGACGTGGTGGACCGTCCCGTGGCCCTGTCGCCCGCTCTCGACGGCGGGGACGACGTCGACGTACCGCCCTACGGAGCCGGTTGCGGCGAAGCGGGTCCGCTCGTCGCCGTCGGCCGTCGCGGGCGCGTCGTCCGTGCCGACCCGCTCCAGCCCCATCGTCGCCAGCAGATCGGTCGTGGAGTGCGGGTCAGCGACCCACAGCGTCACGGAGTGAAAGCCACGGATCGCGGCGGACTCGGGGACGAACTCGGTCCACGGGACCGTCGGGTCGTCGTCGGGAATCTCGACCGCGACGAGTTCGACCGGGAGCCCGTCGGGGTCGCGGAAGGGCAGGACAGTGTCGCCGAACCGGGTCTCGCGGTCGTCGTAGTCGACGCCGTACTCGTCGAAGCGGTCCGCCCAGAAGTCGAGACTGCCCGCGGGGACGCGGAAGGCGGTCCGGGACACCTGTCCGCTCCCGACGGCCCCCTGCCGGGTGTTCTCCCACGGGAAGAACGTCATGCTGGTGCCGGGGGTCCCCTCCGCGTCGGCGAAGAAGAAGTGGTAGGTACTCGGGTCGTCCTGGTTGACCGACCGCTTGACGAGCCTGAGACCGAGCGTCTCGGCCCAGAAGTCGAGGTTCTGCTGTGGGTCGCCCGCGATACACGTCACGTGGTGGATGCCGGGCGTCGGAGTGGGGTCTGCCATCGGCCGTCCGTAGGGCCCGCCGCGACTTCAATTGGCGCTAACGTGCGCGTCACCGGGGTGTCACGGCTCGTCCGGCGCTACCGCGTCTCGGCCAGCGAGACGGCGGTCGCGGTGTCGGCGGTGACCCACTCGGTGAGGTACCGCTCCGGGGACGAGCCGGCGGGAACGACGGTGACCTCCGAGGGGTTCTCGGGGTCGTCGTAGAGACAGGTCAGTTCGAACGTCGGAGGGTCAGAGAGCGACCCAGGGGTGCGCTCGCCCGTACTCACGGCTCCCCACCTCGCGTCGCCCGGCACGCACCACAGCCGGGTGCGCCGCGGCGGTCCGCGGGCAGACGGCCCCTAGGCCCGAGACGGCGTAGACGAACGTTCGTACACTCTATCTGCGATACAGCCGACGATCGACGTTTTCTCTGGGACACAGCTGTACATTCGGACAGCGATACAAATAGGTAGTGGATCCTCCAGAGTTTTGACGAAATCGCGGCGGGGACGGCTGCTTGACCGGCACAGAACCGATCGGTTGAGTCGTTCGAGTCCGAAACGGGTTCGAACGTCGACTGCGAGGCTCGACAGAGGCGGCCGAGCGGGCGTCCGTCGACGACGAGGGGGGCGTGGTGGTGCGGCCGGACGAACTCGTCCCGGGCGCGGGCGCCACGGACGCGTGGCCCGCGTGTCCGTGCGCTGGCGGTCTATCGGTCGATACAGACGGCCACGGCCGGCCGTTCGGACGGGCGGGCGGCGAGGGGTGTTCGTCTGTCGCTTCCACCGCGGCCCGGCGGGAGAGGGAGTGCGTCCGTCGGGAGGAGGGTCGACGGACCTACCACTCCATCCCGCCGTTCACCCCGAGGATCTGACCGGTCATGTAGCTGGAGCGCTCTCTCGCGAGGAAGGTGACGATACAGACCACGTCCTCGACGGCCGCGAACCGGCCGAGCGGGATGCGGTCGAGGATGCGCTCCTGAACCCGCTCTGGCACCTCCTCCAGCATGTCCGTCTTGACGAAGCCGGGGGCGACACAGTTCGCCGTCGAGCCGTCCCGGGCGAGTTCGAGCGCGAGCGTCCGGGTGAAGCCGAACAGCCCGGATTTCGTCGTCGCGTAGTTCGCCTGCCCGTAGTTTCCCTGCTGACCGACGACGCTCGAGATGTTGATCAGGCGCCCCTCGTGGGCCGAGCGGATGTCGTCGAAACAGACCTTGGTGCAGTTGAACACGCCCCCGAGGTTGACGTCGATGACGCGCTGCCAGTCCTCCCAGCTCATCTCGTCGAACGTCTTGTCGACGGTGATACCGGCGTTGTTCACCAGCACGTCGATCGGCCCGAACTCGTCTGTCACCGCCTCGTACATCGCCTCGACCTGCTCGCGGTCGGCAACGTCGGCCTGAGCGACCATCGCCTCGCCGCCAGACCGCTCTATCTCCGCCGCCGCCTCGTTCGCCTCCGCCTCCGACGAGCGGTAGTTCACGGCGACCGACGCGCCGTTCGCGCCGAGGTCTGTCGCGATGCCACGACCGATGCCACGCGACGCGCCCGTGACGAGACACGTCCGACCATCCAGGGACACGGAGGAACGTCCACGAGAGTACAAGTAAGTTCTATCGCCGGGTCGCCGCGGCGCGGCGGCGAGGGTCGGCAGCCCGTTCGCGGCGTGGACGTCAGGCGGCGCACGCCAGAGAGCGGCTGACCGAGGCGGACCTCGCACCGGACGTGCGGACCGTCGAGACCCGCTCGCCCGGGTCGTCGCTCCTGCTCTGTGGCGTCTACGACGGCGCGAGCGAACTCGGCGAGCGCGGCGTCGCCTCGGAGAGGTTGCCGACCGCGCCGTCGACCGGGTTCTGGAGTTCCACGACGGCCCCGGGGCCGTCGACCCGCACACGGCCGACCGGTTGCTGGTCTTTCTCGCCCTCGCCGGCGGGCGCGTCCGGGTCCCGCGCGTCACCGACCACGTCGAGGCGAGCCTCGCGGCCCTGCGGGCGTTCGGCTGTGGCGTGCACGTCGAGGCGGCGCCCGACGGCGGGTCCGACCTCGTCGTGCCGGCGGACGCGGTGGTCGGGTGAGCGGCGGCCGTCGGCGGAGCTTTGACCCCCGGTGCACACCACTCTACATGGATGTCGTGGTCTACGGCCCGCTCCGGTCCGCGACGGGGTCGAAGACGGTCGCCCTCTCGCCAGACGAGGCGACGGTCGCCGGTGTCGTCGCCGCGCTCCGCGAGACGTACCCGCGGGTCGAGTCGCACCTGGTCGACGAGGAGGGGTCGCTGCGCCCGAGCGTGCGCGTCACCGTCGACGGCGAGGCGGCCGACCCCGAGGACGCGGTGCCTCCGGACGCGGAGATAGGGGTGTTCCCGGCGATGCGGGGCGGGTAGCCGGCGCGGGGCTACAGGTCGTACTGCGCCCGGACCGTCGCCGCCAGCCCCACCTCGTCCAGTTTCGCCATCGGCACCAGCATCGACAGCTGAACGACGCCGGGGAGGCGCGCGATCTCGACCCCGCCGGAGAACGTACACCGGCCGCGGACCTCGCCCTCGGACATGTCGAGGAGGGCGCTCGCGCGGTCGAAGGCGTTCTGTGTCGCGTCGTTCACCGTCGCGCCGGAGCCGACGAACTGGACCGGCGCGGCGTCCGCGAGCTCGTCGACGCCGTACTCCGCGGCGACGGCCTCGCCCGCCTCGCGCTCTGTGTCGGTGTACGGCTTCGCGATGTGCGGGAGGTCCGCCTCGTTCGGGAGGAGGAGCGGCCCGCCCAGTTCGAGGTCCTTGATCACCTCGACCTCCAGTTCGGTCCGGCCGCTCACGTCTGTGGTGTGCAAGGAGAGTTCGCCGTCACCCTGGTTCGCGTGGAGGTCGCCGACGTAGAGGCCCGCGCCCTCGACGCGGACCGGACAGATCAGCGTCGCGCCGGCGCGCACGTCGTTCGAGTCCAGGTGGCCGTCGGTGCGGGCCTCGAGCGCCTCCTCGTCCGGGAGGCCCCAGTCGTGGTCCGCGCCGATCAGGAACTGCCCGAAGTCGCCGGCGTTGTGCGAGTCGGGGAACCCGCGGGCGGGCGTGGTGCCGATGTTGCCGATAAAGGGCTGGAGACGGCCGAGCGTCCCCGGCATCTCGTCGGGGCCGTAGAGCAGGATGGGGTGCTGGCGGGCGTTCTCGGGCAGGGCCATCGCCTCGTGGGCGTGTTCGGCGAGCTGGTCGGCGCCGTCGCGCCCGACGGTGACGCCGACGGTCCGGTCGTCGTCGAACGCGACGGTGTAGCCGTACTCGAAGCCGAACGAGGAGGCGTTCGCGCCACACTCCGCACACCGGACCGCGTCCTCGCCGGTCCCCTCGACGACGCTCTCGGGCCACTCGGTTCCACACTCCGGACAGACGTGGTCGACGAACGGGTCGTCGCCGAACGCGTCCTCGCGCTCGGCCATACTCCCCGTGCTGGTCGCGACGCTCGTCACCTCGACGTCCCGGATACGGACGACCAGCGCGTCGCCCGGCTCGGCGTTCTCGACGCGGATGGGGCGGGTGACCTCGTGGCCGCCACGGAACTCGGGGGTGATCATCGGCCCCCAGCACGCCGGCGGTGTGTGGGTGCGGACCGTCCCGCCGTCGGCGACGGTCCCGGCCCACTCCTGGTCCGGGCCGACGAGGCCGAGGGTGAAGACGTCGACGTCGAGTTCGTCGTGGATCTGTTGAGACACGAACCCTGCTACGAGGGACGGTGAGATAAAACTCCGCGCCGCGGTCGGAGACCGTCGGAGTGGCCTCGGCCGGCGGAGGTCCGTCGGCTCAGACCCTCAACGGAGGACGACCATCACGAAGACCAGACCAAGCTGAAATATCCCCTGTACGCCGCCGAGCATCGCGTTCTGTTGGCCGACCGCGCTGATCACCTCGGAGCGGGGTCGTCACCCGTCGTCTCCAGGTACGTCCGGCGTTCGCCGGGCAGGAGGAAGCCGAACCCCTGGACCGAGAGGAGTGTCACGATGCCGAGCGAGACGACCACGAGCGGCGTCGTCATCGCGAGGGGATCGATTGTCGCCGCGACACACGCGAGCCGACGGTCCCGAGGAGGAAGGCGGCCCGCCGGTGCCGGTCGCCCCGCGCGTTCAGTCGCCAGCCGAGAAGCAGGAGGATAGGGATCGCGTTAGCGGCGGTGAAGAGCGCGAGCCACGGCCCGGCGTTCGGGAACAGGCCGACCCGCTGGGCGAGGGTCAGCCCCGTGGTGATGGTGACGAACGCGAGCGACGGCAGGAGGAAGGCGGTCTTCGGGGTGAGGCGGCGGACCACCGCCGCGCTCTGCTCGTCGTCCAGCCGCTGACCACCGGCCCGAGGACGCCGCCGAGGAACAGGTCGATGCCCGTCCAGAGAATCCCCGCCATCACGTGGACGTAGGTGTGGCCCTTAGACCGACCCATTGACCTCCTCCCGCGCCTGAAGACGCGGGAATCCCACCACGGGATTCCAGGTCGAGTGTCGCGGCCTGTTGGTTTCAAGACGCATACGGTCCACGCGTCTCCTGCTGGGTTTCAG
>JBDGTD010000087.1:0-24558 GCA_042217165.1 Haloferacaceae archaeon
GGCCGAACGGCCCCCTATCCGTCTCGCGAACGCCCACGGTACGATCGGCGTCTCCGGGGCTGTCCGGGCGCGTACCCGATCGCCCGTGCGGGAGCGATCGTAGGTTTCCCCGATCGTGTTCGTCCGAATCCGGCGCAACGGCGACCCGGCAGCCGCACGTCCCGGCCCGTGACCGACGTCGGCTCGCCTCCCGGGCGCGGGCGGACCGGGTGACGGGACTGCCCCGCGAACGGCGGCACCACCGACGCCGGGGGACTGACCGGGGTCACGCCGCCCAGATTACCGTCACCACGCCAGGCCCGGACTCGACCGTCTCGTACTCGTAGCCCCGGTCGTCCAGTTTCGGGTAGAGATGCTGTGGTCGCCGGTCGTTTACTTGCACGAGAACGACGCCGTCGTCCGTCTCCGCGAGCCGTTCCAGCGTGGTCCGCAGCGGCTCCGGCGGCGGTAACTCTCTGGTGTCGATCGTCTCACACGGTCGGTCCTCCGGCGCGTCGGTCTCCGAACGGTACGAGACAGGTCGGTCCATAGAGCCCACTCCCGTCTCCACACGGACGAATATCTGGCCGAAGATGTTCCGGTCGGGGACCGCACGCCGCGGGACGGGCGGGTCGGAGCACTGTCGGCACGGGGTCCGCCGGGCCACGACTCGGGTCGGGACGCCTCCCCGTCGCCGGTGGCACGCGGGAGACGTCGGCGACCTGTGTCTCGGTCACAGCCCCGGACCCAGCGGCGGCCTCGGCGAGGGCGTCACCCGGCGCCGCGCTGGGGGGAACGTGTTCGTGACAACGGTTTTCGTCTGTCTCGCCGCGATCCGAGTCGATGTTGCTAGAACGACCCAGATCGAGGCGTGGTGCCGACCGTCGCGGGGTCACCCGCGTCCCCGCCGAGGGTGACGGCTGCCGGACGGGGGACGCGGCGTGACCGCGACCGACTTCGACGCGGCGCGCGAGTACGACGACGAGCGGTTCTCGGCGGTCGAGGTGTTCCGGAGCGACCGGATGAAGGTCGTCTGCGGGTATTTCGGCCCCGGGCAGTTCATCCCCGTCCACGCGCCGTCGAGCGACGTGGCGGTCCACGTCCGGGCCGGGACCGGCCTCGTCCGCGACGGCGACACCGACCACCGCGTCGAACCGGGCGACGTCGTGGTCGTCGAGGCAGAGGCCGACCGCGGCGTCAGAGCCGACGACGGGTCGGAACTGGAAGCACTGCTCGTCACCGCGCCGCCGCCGACCGACGCCGAACACGACCCGGTGCGAGCCGGACTCCGGCGCGACCAGTTCGACCCGCGGTCACGCGACCCGTGACCGCCATCCACGCGCTCGCCGACCTGGAGGGAGTGCCCCACGCGGAGGTCTTTCCGGACGCGGAGCCGAGGACTGTCCGACTGACCCTCCCCGAGGGCGAGGCGGTCGCGCCGCACTCACACCGTTCTGCCCGCAGACACACACCCTGACGGTCGGGTCGTTCCGGGCGTGGAACGGGCTGACCGACCGCTACGAGTACGACCTCGTCCAGGTTCGGTCCGCTCCGGTGTACCACCAGAGCGACGCGATCAACGACCGGCTCGCGGAACTCGAGGCGGCGTACGTCGAGACCGGCGACGTGACCGCCGACCCCGAGGGCGGGTCGAATCTGACGGCGCGAGCGTCCCGGACCGACGACGCGAGGCGCGGGTCACCGGACGCTCCGTTCTGACCGAGCGACAGAGGGGGCTCGACAGAGATCGAGCGCCCCGGCCCGCGCACCGAGCCGGGGCCCGATCCGAACACATTAGTCGTGTGGGGCGGGTTGGCAGACCAGACCATGGCAGGCGGGCAGGACACGCTCGGCGGCGACGAGGCGCGGTCTCGGCTCTACGGAGCCATGAGCGCCGACGGACCGCTGTACGACCGGCTCACGGAAGCGCTCGAGGTCGGCGTCGACTACTTCGGCGTCGACTACGGGATCGTCGCCGAGATCGACCGCGAGACCGACGCCTGGACCGTCCTCGTGAGTGTCGACCGGGGGGCAGAATGCTTCCCCGAGGGGAGCGAGGTCCCGCTCTCGGAGACGCACTGTCGCCGCGCGGTCGAGCGAGAGGACGTGTTCGCGTTCGCCGACGCCGACCGCGAGGAACGCACCGGAGACCCGGCCTTCGCCAAGTGGGACCTCGGCTGCTACCACGGCGCGGCGGTCGTCGTCGACGGCGAACCGTACGGGACGGTGTGTTTCGCGGGTGACGAACCCCGGGACGAGCCGTTCGACGAAGACGAGAAGTCCTTCTCTCTCCTGGTCGCCCAGATGGCGGGATACGAGCTCCAGCAGGAACGCTTCGAGATCCAGCTAGAGGAACTCGACCAGGCGGTCACCGAGCGCCGCACGGAGCTGACGGCGCTGGTCGGGCAGGTGTTCGGCCGGACGCTCCGGCGAGCGGCGACCGGGGTCGAGGAGGTGGCGGCGCCGCTCCGGGAGCGCCCGGCAGACGTGGACGAGGGGGACGCACGGCGGCTCGCCGACGTCGGCGCGGAACTCGCCGCAGTCGCGGACGTGGCACACCACCTCGACCGGTCGACCGGCGCGCCGGAGGGGGCGGTCGACCTCACCGACGCCGCCGAGCGGGCCGCGCGACGGGTCGAGACGACGACGCCGGACGCGTCGGTGACCGTCGAGACTCCGGGCCACGCCGTCCGGGCGCCCGCACCCCGGGTGGAACTCGCGGTGTCGACGCTCGTCGAGGCCGTCGTCGACCGCGCCGAGGCTCCCCCGACGGTCACGCTGTCGGTCGCCGCCGACGGCGACCGCGTGCGCGCCCAGGTCGGCGGCGGTCCGCGTCTGTCGGACCGCGAGCAGTCGGTCCTGCGGGCGGGCGGCACCCCCCGGGACGGCGAGGGCGCGGGGCTGTGGCTCGTCCACTGGCTCGTCGCGAGCGCCGACGGGACGGTGCGGGTGCCGCCAGCCGGGGCGAGACAGGCCGTCGAACTCGTACTCCCGCGCGCGACCGGGTGACAACGCGCCCGCCGCCGGTCTCCGGGCCGCGACGACAGACCGTAGGTTAAACACCGCCCAGCCCGTCACTCTAACGTGACCGGCGGCGACACACTCGCCTCGGCGCCCGCGCCCGAGGCAGTCCCCGAGCCGCCGCCGTCTGGCGGGACGGTCGTCTGGCACCGCGAACACCTCCGGACGGCCGACCACCGCGCGCTCGCGGCGGCCGCGTCGACCGGCGCGGTCCTCCCGCTGTTCGTGTTCGACCCGGAGTTCTACGGCGGCGAGGGGCTGGCCTGTGACGCCCGGATCGCCTTCCTCCACGAGTGTCTCGACGGCCTGGACGACGCCTACCGCGCCGCGGCCGAGGGCGGCCACGGGCTGACCTACGGCCACGGCGACCCGGTGACCGTCCTCGGCCGGTTCCGCGAGGCCGGCTGGGACGTCGTCGCGATGGCGAGCGCCACCGGTCGTTACGGACTACAGCGCGACGAGCGCGCCGCCGAGGTCGGCGTCGAGTTCGTCGACGGCGACGGCCTCGTCCGGGGGGTCGCCGACACCCGTGCGGACTGGCAGGCCGACTTCGAGGCGTGGGTCGAGGGCGAGCGACACGGCTGGGACCCCGCGACGACGGCGGTCCACGCCGCGCCGACCGCCGTGACGCCGGCCGCCGTCGCGGACGCGTACGGCGTGGCGCCGACGAAGACACGGGTGCCGACCGGCGGGCGGACCGCGGCGTGGCACGCGCTCGCGGCGTTCGTCGACCGGATCGCCGACTACCCCGGAAACATCTCCGCGCCGGGCGACGCCCGCGACGGCTGCAGCGGGCTGTCGCCGTACCTCCGCTTTGGCTGCCTGTCGGTCCGGGAGGTCTGGCAGGCCGTCCACGAGGCCGCGCCGGCGTGTCGGGGGCGCGACCTGTTCACCTCGCGGCTGGCGTGGAACAAACACTACGAGCAGAAGCTCGCCGACTGGCCGGGGTGGCTCGACACGGCGGTCAACCCCGTCCTCCGGGGGTTCAACGCCGACCGGCACGACCCCGACCTCGTCGCGGCGTGGAAACGCGGCGAGACGGGCTACCCGATGGTCGACGCCGCGATGCGGTGTCTCCGCGAGACGGGCTGGCTCAACTTCCGGATGCGCGCGATGGGGGCCTCCTTCTTCTTTCACGTCCTCGGGCAGCCGTGGTGGGTCGGCGCCGACCACTACCACTACCATCTCGTCGACAGCGTCGCGGGGATCAACTACACCCAGTGGCAGTCACAGGCCGGCCTGGTCGGCAAGCCGACGGTCCGGCTGTACAACCCCCGCAAGCAGGTCCGCGACCACGACCCCGACGGCGAGTGGATCCGCGAGTGGGTGCCCGAACTCCGCGGCCTCCCGCCGGAGTTCCTCGACGCCCCCGAGAAGACCCCGCTCGCCGTCCAGGGCGAGTGTGGCGTCCGGGTCGGCGACGACTACCCCCGTCCGGTCGTCGAGTACGAGGCCGCGCGCGAGCGGTTCTTCGAGCGCCGCGAGGCGGTCAAAACAGAGGCGGCGGCGCAGCTCGCCGACCCCGAGGTCGCTCGCCGCGCGTCGCTCTCCGGCGGGCGGGACGCGGCGCGGTCGATCGCCGCGGCACACGGGTCCGGCGACGACGACCGGGGCGCACAGCAGACACTCGACGCGTTCGACACGGGCTGAGCCACCGGCCGTGCGACGGTCGTCGCGTCAGAGCGGTCGGTCGTCGCCCTCACACCCCACTATCCCGCCGGCCGCCGAGGGCTCACGGCGGCGCGCGAACTGCCGGCCCGGACGACCTCGGCCTCGACCTCGACCTCGACCTCGACTTCGACTTTGACTTCGACCTCGGAGACCCGTTCGGGGGGCCGTCGCTCGGTGACCTCGCCCTCATCGGCGCGATATCACACCCGGGGCACACGCCGCCGGCGACGGTGACGCGGCCCGCCCCCTCGTCGACGCCGCGTATCTCGGACGGGCCGCCGCGAGCGTTCTCGTCGGTGTTCGCCCGGTCGGGCTGGATGCGGTCGGTAGTCCCGGCGTACGGCCCCATCACACGAGTCGAGTCGGCCGCGTATCTGGGACGGTCGGCACGAACACTCCCGCGGGGGGCGTGGCGAGCCACTCGCGCGCAGCGGACGCGTCACGGCCGCGCGGCGTACACGAACGCGACCGCGAGGGCGGCAGCGAGCGCGTGTATCACCCGGAACCCGGGGGCGTCGCCCTCCGTTCGGCGTGGCGAGCGCACGGCGGGAGACGGGCGGGGCGTCGCGGTGGGCGAGGCGGTGGGTGTCGCCGTCGACGGCCCGGGGGTGTCCGGCGGCGCGACGGCGACCGTCCGGACCTGTTCGGTCAGGGTCGCGTCGGTGACGCGGATGCGGACGCGCGTCTCCGGGCCGGCCAGCGGCAGGCGCTCGTCGACGGTCACCCGGTCCGTGGGCGGGCCGTCGTAGACCGTCCGGAGCGCGACGACGCCGTCGGCGACCGTCTCGACGACGACCCGCGTCGTTGCACCCCCGTCGACGGCCGCGACGACGCGCACCGTGTCGTCCTCGTAGTCGGGGGCGACAGCCCTGACCCGGATGGTCGGGTCGGCACGCTCCTCGTAGTCGAGCGGCACCGTCGTGCGGCGCCGGTTGCCGTCGACGTCGGTGGCGGTCAGCGTGACCGTCTCTGTTGCCCTCCCGGCGGCCACGGTCGTCCGGAACGGGACGATGAGCCGGTCTGCCTCCGGTTCGAGGTCGGTCTGCACGACCGGCACGCGTTCGCCGAGCGTGTCGCCGGCGCTCACCGACAGCGTGTCGACCTTGACGTTGTCGCGGACCACGCCGACGACGCGTATCCGGCCGCTGTCGGTGCGCTCGACCCGTCGAACGACGATCGACGGCGGGGTGTCGTCGACGACGGTGACCGTCGTCTCGTGGACCCGGATGTTGCCGTGGTCGTCGCGGAGCCGAACGGTGAGGTGGTTCTCGCCGCTCCCCAGCACGACGCGCTGTGCGAACGCCTCGCCGGGGTCGTCGATCCGGTGGGTCGTGCGCGCGGTCTCGCGGTCGCCGGCGAACCGGTAGTCGTAGCGGCGGCGGACGACGACCCGGTCGATGCCGCTGTCGTCGAACAGGTCGGCCGCGACGGTCACGTTGGCCCGGTCGACGGTGATCTCCCCGGGGAGACGCGTCCGGTTCGTCGTGACCGGCGACGTGTAACTCGCTCGCGGCGGGCTCGTGTCTCTCGTGACCGTCCCGGTCGCCGCGGCCGTCGTGTCGGCGCGAGCGACGACCCGGGGTTCGTGCGTCTCCTCGTCGAGCGAGAGCGTCTCGTTCGATGCGACCGGGCGTCGAGCGGTGTCGTCGACCGCGACCGCGACGGCGTCGACGGCCGCGGTGGCGTTCGCCCGGACGGCCGGGTCTGTCGCGACGACCACGTCGTCGGCGCCGAGCGGGTTCCCGGCGACCGTCACGTCGAGCGCGGGGACGGCGTGCGCCGGGAGTACGACGGCGCTCGTACACACGACGGCCACCAGCAGCGCCCGGCCGAGGGTCCGGATCACGACTGCCGGTACGGGCGTCGGGCTGAAAACCTGCGGCGCGAGGGTGGCGTCGCGCACGGCGACGACGGCCTGCCCCGTGCCGCCGGCCGAACCACGAGACGGGTCGTCGGAGACGGCGAGGTTTCGGGGCTCGCGGTCCCGTCGAGACGACCACGACGCGCGACGAGGCGCCGGGACGGCCCCGCGAACGACTCACAGGCTCGAACGCCAGTTCGCGCCTCCGGTGTGATTTCTCCATCCCGGGTCGTCGGCACGGGTGCCGACGTGCCCCGTCGGCTCAGCCCCCTACGCCCCTCGCGACGGGTGAGCCCCGCGACGCCACCCGTTCCGATGCGCACGCGTAGCCGTCGCGTCGGTCTCCGTGGTCTGCCTGCCCTCTTCTCCCCTCTGCGGGGCGTCCGGTGCCCGGCCGTCGGCGTCTCCCTGCCGTCGTCCGGAGACCGAACCCCTCGCCCCCCCATCTGCCGCCGGCAGCGGACGGCGCGCGACCCGGGCGCTCCGCGAGCGGGCCGAGCCCTCTCTAACCGCAACACCCGTATCGTCGGCGTCCCAACGCGGTGTGTATGGGTCTCACGACCGACTTCGTGAACGGCATCGTCTCGCTCGGTATCAGCGTCGGCATCACCGTCGCCCTCGCAGACGACGGCGACGGACCGTGGGACCTGACGGACGTGGCGCTCGCCGTCGGGATCTCGGCGTTTCTCTCGGGGTTTTTCACCAGCTACTTCGCGGAGTGACGGTGCCTCCGGCCGGTCGCGCCCGTCGCGGCGGGCGTCCGTGTCAGACTCGGTGCCGGACGTCACGCGGACGGCCCCGTGTTCCGGCGCCGAGGCGCGTTCGCCGTCGTGGCGTGCGCCCCGAGAGCGGCGGCCGTCGGACGGGCGACGCCCTCGCGTCCGTGGCACGGCTCCCCGGGCCGGGGCTTCGGGTGTGCTGGACGACGCCGCCGACACGCGCCCGATGACCCCGTTTCCCGAGACGCCACCGTTCGACGGTGCTGACGGCTTCGACGGCCACCTGTGGGTACAGGAACTCGCTACCGGCGGTCGGCTCCGGTTCCGGGTCGAGGAGTCTGGGCTCGTCACGTTCGGCACGCCCGACGAGACGTTCGCCGGTGCCGACGCGGCCCCGCCGCCGTACCGGCGCGCCGCAGACGCGATCAGCAGACAGATCGACCGGGACGCGCTCCGGCGCGCGGTCGAGCAGCCGGCTCGGGTGACGTTCTTCGGGCGCGCGACCCGGAACGAGGGCGTCGACTACGACTGGACGGCGCTCCCGCCGTTCGTCGGTATCGACGTCTGGTCCCCGGGGAGCGACGGACGTCTCCCGCCCGACGCCGCCACGACCGTCTTTCGGCGACTCGGACTCTCCCCCCTCCCGGCCGTCGAGAAAGAAGTTCGCGCCGCCCACGCCGACCTCGGCCGGTACGAGACGACCGCGTCCGTCCCGCCCTCGGTCTGGCGCGACGGCCCAGTCGCTGCCGTACTCGTCCGGGACAAGACCGGCGGCCGCGCCCGTATCCGACACCGAGACCACGGCCCACCGCCAGACCCCGTGACGCGCGCTCCCGCCGAGGTAGCGGCCGACATCGCGACCGACGAACGCATCCAGCGAACGGTCGACAGACTCGACACGCAGGCCCGGCCCCCGGCCGCCGACGCCGTCTGCAGGCGGCTCGTCGCGGACGTCGCCCGCGAGCGGTACGCCCGGCTCCGTGGCGCCGACGGCCACGTCACCGCGACACAGGCGTTCCAGTCGGCCGTCGCCGCGCGCGTCCAGCGCTACCTACAGCGCGAATAGCGGCACAGAGCGGCCGTTCGAGCCGGTGACGCGTCGTCACGTCGGCTCTCTTGGCCGACTACGAGGACGGGACGCGTGTGGCCAGACGGGCACGCACACGACGCGGCCCCGCGCTCGAACCGGGCGACAGAACGGACCGGCGCGCCGCCAGCCACGGCAAACGCCCGTGGCGCGAACGACTCAGGGAGGACGTCGTCTCCGCGGAGACGCCGGTTACGTTCTATGTCAACTCTCCCGAGAGCCCTCGGCGGGCGCGTACACCACCGTGACCACGAACTCGTCCTCGAAGTCGGTGAACTGGTGGTCCGTTCCGGGGTCGAGATGGACGACGTCGCCCGGCTCGACCGCGATCGACCCGTCCTCGGTTGCGAGCGTCGCCGTGCCCGCGTCGACGTGGTAGATCTCCTCCTCGGCGTGAGCGTGCATCGGGTCCTCGTCGCCCGGCTCGAACCGCATCACCTGGAGGCTGAACGGCGCCTCGCGCATCGCCTCGGTCTCTCTCGCTCCGTCCTCGGCCAGCTGGTTCGACAGCTCTGAGATATTTATCTGCTGCACACGATACGTTACGCCGACGGAAGTATATACCTCGCGGTCGCTGCCCGAGTGCCCGAAAGGCGAGCCACGTGCGCTGTGTCCGGTCGCCCCCGGGTCCGTGTGCGACCCGGTGTGGCACGGCTCGCGCTCTCGTCGCGCCCCGGGCGGTGAGACCTGACGGGCCGGAGGCCGTCGCCACGGACTACGGCTGCTCCGTGGCGGACGGGGTGGTGATTCGAGACGCCGGACTGAACAGCTCCGGAGTGATACCGTCGCCGAAGACGATGAGACGCACCGTCGCCTCGCCGGCGGGGCTGGATACGCTCACGGGGACGGTGATGGCCTCCTCGACCGTCGGTGACTCCGCGCGGATCCGGTAGTCCCCCGCTCCGGTCCAGACGTCGTGAACCTGGTACGAGTTCCCCCCGCCACAGAAGCCGTCGGGCACGGTGTGCGTGACGTCGTGAACGACCGTCCCCGACGCGAGCGACCGGACGGTGAGTTCGACGTCGACCGGCTGTTCGCCCGTGCAGTTCTGTAGCTGGACGTGGTCCGGACCGGACGAGTCCGGCGGATACGCTCGCTCTGGGACGAGAAGGTCGTCCGAGTAGCCGTCGTCCGCATCGGACGACCGGCCGGCGAAGAGGGACAGACCGGCCCCACCCCCGGCACAGACGACGGCCCCGGCCAACAGCGCTCGGCGTCTTGTCGTGCGGCGCATCGTGGCTGGACGGACCGAACGGGTCGGCCCTAAATCTGAGCGTGACTCAAACGAGCGCTGTCCCCTCTTCGAGCGGTGTCTCGTCGGCCCGCACACGTGTCGTGGCGTGTCGACCGGGGCGACGGTCGGGTTGTCGCCCGCCGGGCCCCCGCGCCGACCCGGCCGACGGGATAGAAGGGGTCGCCCGGGGCGGCGACTTCGACGTGTCCACCGTGTTTCCCGACCGAGAGTGAGAGCACGGGGGCACCGTCGACGCGACCACGGGCGCGCCCGACGTGGCGCGCACGCGTATCGAGGGGCGCCCCCGGCGGACGGTCAGCGGCGGAGGTCGAGCGCGAGGAGGCCAGCTGCGACGACCAGACACACGACCAGTCCAGCGAATCCGACCCCGTACCCGGGACCGGCCGCGACGGCGCCCATGTACACCGGGCCGAACGCCCCGACGCCGAGAAAGAGCGCCCGGGCGGCGCCGAGGTCACCGCCGAGGTTCTCGGTCGGTGCCGCGTCGAGCACCACGGCGTCGACGATCGGGAACTGCGTCTTGTAGCCGAGCGCGAACAGCCCGATAGCGAGCGCGATGCCGGCGACAGAGTCGAGGACGGTGACCGCCACGAGCGAGGCGGCCGCGACGCCCAGTCCGACGACCGACACCAGCCGACGCGGGAGCCGGTCCGAGACGACGCCCGCGGCGGGTTTCGTCCCGATACCGACGACGAACACGACCGAGAACAGGAGCTGTGGTGTCGGCGCCGTCAGGCCCTTGGCCTCGGCGAGGTACGTCGGCAGGAAGTTGACCCACGCGCCGACGACGAAGTAGAACAGCGTGAACGCGACGAGCGACTCGCGCTGCTCGCGCGCCGACAGCAGGCGCGTGACCGTCGCGACGACTGCGACCGACGCCCCGCCGAGCGCCAGCGGCTCGCGCGTCCAGAGGGCGTACGCGACCGCCGTCGTCCCGAGAGCAGCCGCGACGAGGGCGTACGGCGCGCGCCAGCCCCCCGGCACGGCTCCGACGGCGGTCGTCCCGGCGAGCGCAGTCGTGCTGCCGACGGCGACGACGGCGAGGGCGGCTGCCAGGAGTCCACCGAGGTCGGTACCGGCGGTGTAGAGGCCGAGCGCCTGCCCGCGGCGTGCGACGAACAGGTCCGAGAGCAGCGCCCGTGACGGAATCGCGAACAGCCCCTTTCCCAGTCCGAGGAGTGTCGTCGCGGCGACGAAGACGGCGTACGTCGGCGTGACCAGGAGCAGGGAAAACGCGGCGACCAGCACGGCCAGTCCGGGGAGGATGAGCGACGCCCGGGTCAGCGAGTCAGAGAGCCGTCCGCTCGGGTACTGTGCGGCCGCGTAGACGACCTGGAGCGCCCCGAGCGCGACGCCCGCACCGACCGTCGTGATCGCGAGCGAGTCGAGGATAGCCGGGAGCAGCGGCGACAGGAGCAGCCGGCCGGTCTGGAGGACTGCCCACGCGAGCGCGAGCGTGCCCAGCATCCGCCCCGAGTGGCCCGTCAGGAGCCGTTCGTCGGTCCGGGCCGTCACTGATCGGGCGTCCGCACGACGAACTCGGTCTCCTCGGTGACGTCGATGCGGGCGAACTGCTCGCGGATGTGCGCCTTCGCGCCGGCGAGCGCGGCCGACCGGCTGGTGAACCCGCGCGGCGACGGGCGCTCGAACGCGACCCTGACTACGCCGTCGTCGAGGTGGAGCGGCTGACCGCCGCTCTCGACCGCGTAAAACGAGTCACACACCCAGACGTACGGCGCGGTCGCGTCCGGCGCTCCGCGGTACGACGGGGGGTCTTCGTCCGGTTCGTACAGCGTTCCGGTGACGCCGGTCCCGCCGGCCAGCCCGCAGACGAGCAGCACACCTGTGGTACGGGGCGGCCGCTAAAGCCTCCCACGGTCTCTCGGCGCAGGTGGGCGTCGTCGCGGGGTCAGCGTCCGGTAGCGCCGGAACGGTCGAACCAGAGTAGCGCGTCGTGACCGGTCACTCCCCTGCCGGCCGTCGTGCCGGGACAGGCGCGGACGGTCGCCTCGTCGCACACCTCGCGGAATCGGGTGGACCAGAGCGGACCGTCGGGCGTGTGTCGCTGCTGGACCCGCTCGTGCTCGTCGGCCGTTGCGCGACACGCCCGTCCGGGCGGCCGGTCAGCGCCGCCGGCGTCTCGGGGCCTCGGAGTCCCCCGGTCCGGGTCTGTCGACAGACGTCCCGCGGAGGGGCCACGTTCTTGTCGACGCGGACGGTACCGATACTCGTGTCGAGGTGGGGTGAGCAGTCGACATCGAGCAGGCGTCGTCCCGGCGATGCTGTCGGGCAGCGGCCACGGCGCTGTACCGACGGGGGGACGACCCCGCCGTCGGACCTCCGGCAGCGCCTTCCGCCCGTCGACGGAACCCCGGTGCGAGTACTCGGGCTCTCCGGGGCGGTCGTCGCGGAGTACCACCCGGACACGGTCGCGGCAGTCGTCGAGGCTGCCGACCCGGACGTCGTGGTCGCTACCCCGCCGGACGCGACGACGGTCGGGCCGGCGCTGACGGGAACCGACCGACCGGTTCTCCTCCCGGGCCGAGGCGTCGCGCCGGCGGTCGAAACCGGGTCCGACGGCGGAGTCGTCGTGTCACTGACAGGGAACGACGAGGCGGCGACGCTGCGTGACGCGGCCGACCGCACTCCCGGTTCGGGCGGGTCGGAGGGGGCCGACGCCCCTCGGTGTGTGGTGAGCGACGCGCTGTCGCTCTCGGTCGACCCGTACGAGCGCTCGACGAGCGTCGACGGACTCGCGGAGTACCGCGACCGTGTGCCCGACGCGTGGCACGCGACGGCGGTTCACGTCGTCACGACGCTCCGTGCGGGACACACCGCGACGGTCGCCGGCCCGACCGGGGCGCTCTCGCTCGTCGGGGTCGGCACGACGAGCGCCAGCCTCGGCGCCGGCGTCGACGGCCGGGTCGGTGACCCGACCGTGGCCTCGGTCTACGCGAACGGCGCCGTCACCACGACGTCGGTCGACCCGGAGTCCGTCGGGCTTCGAGGGGTCCGTGGGGTCGGGGCGGCGCGCGCGGCGACGCTCCGTGACCACGGTTACACGGCGCCGGCCGACCTCGCCGACGCGGGACACCCGGAGATCGCCGGGCTCGACGGGTTCGGGCGGTCGACCGCCCGCTCGGTCCGACGCGCGGCCCGGGCCGTGACCGACCGGCGTGTCCTCTCGACCGGCGACGGGAGCCTCCCGCGGGGCGACCCGGTGTACGTCGATATCGAAACCGACGGGCTCGAGCCGTCGACGGCGTGGCTCGTCGGCGTCCTCGACGGCGGACGCGAGGAGGGGCGCTACCTCGCGTTCCGTCAGCGCGCGCCCGACGACACGAGTCACCTCGACGGGTTCATCACCTGGCTGACGGGAAGCGCCGCCGGGCGACCGGTCGTCGCGTGGAACGGCTACCAGTTCGACTTTCCCGTGATCGCGGACCAACTCCGGCAGCACTGTCCCGACCGCCTCCAGGCGTGGAACGACACCTACCAGTTCGACCCGCTCTACTGGGCCCGCGACCAGGGCAACGCCGCCCTTCCCGGGCGGTCGAACCGGCTCGAAGTGGTCGCCGAGGCGCTCGGGTGGGAGCCGACGACGACCGGGCTCGACGGCCAGACCGCCGCCGAGTGTTACGTCGGCTGGCGGACGGAACTCCAGCGCGCCGCCGACCGGGCGGCCGTCGACCCGCCGCCGTGGGACCGGCTCGAACGGTACTGCGAGGACGACGTCCGGGCGCTCGCGACGGTGTACGAGGCGCTTCGGGCCGCCGAACAGAGCAGCGACACGACCACGCGGCCGACAGACGAGAACGGCGCCGGCAGACAGGGTGCGCTCTCGGAGTTCGGGTGAGAGATGACACGACACGACGCGGTCGACGACGGCAGACATCTCCGCGCCGACGGCGGCACGACCGACCGGTCACGGGCGAGTGACGTCCTCTCCGAGGACGCGCTCCGCGACACGTTCCCGGGGTACCAGGGACAGGTGTGTCACAGCCGGCGGCTGCCGGGCCGGACGGCATCGACGGTTCCCGCGGCCGACGTGCTCGGACCGGACCTCGCGGAGCGACTCGACACGGAGCTGTTCTCGCACCAGGCCGCGGCGCTCGAGCGGCTGGCCGACGGCGAGAACACCGTCGTCACCACGTCGACGTCGTCGGGGAAGACGTGGATCTACGCGCTCCAGATCGCCCGGAACTACCTCGCCGACCCCGACACGACGGCGCTGTGTCTCTACCCGATGAAGGCGCTCACCCGCGATCAGGAGGCCGAACTCAACACGAAACTCCGCCAGGACTGGGGGCTCGACGTCTCCGTCGGCGTGTACGACGGCGACACGAGCGCCGACGACAAGCGCCGGATTCGCGAGACCGCGAACGTCGTCCTGACGAACCCGGCCGGACTGAACGTCTACCTCCCGCGGCACAACAAGGACAGCGGCTGGCACCGGTTCTACCACAATCTCGACCTGGTCGTGGTCGACGAGGGACACGAGTACTCCGGGGTGGCCGGGACGCACGTCGCGTGGATTCTCCGGCGCCTTCGGCGGATTCTCGCGCACTACGACGCCGACCCGCAGTTCGTGATCACCACCGCGACGATCGGCAACCCGGCGAGTCACGCCACGCAGTTGACGGGCGCGGAGTTCGCGGTCGTCGACGAGGACGGCTCGCCGCGAGGCGACCGCGACGTCGTGCTGTGGGAGCCGCCGGTCGACCAGTCCGCGCTCGACGACGCGGACGACGACCCGCTCGCGGAGTTCGAACAGGCCCGCCGGTCGACCGGGTCCGAGGCGGCGTCGGTGACCGCACACCTCGCGCTGCACGACACACAGACGCTCCAGTTCTGTCGCGCGCGTCAGGGGACGGAGATCGCGGCCCGGCAGATCGGCACCGCCGCACGGGACCACCCGAACAGCGGCTACGTCGACGCCGAGCCGTACCACGCGGGACTCGGCAAGCAGACCCGTCGAGCGGTCGAGAACAGGCTGAAAGGCGCCGCCGTCGACGCGGTCGCCTCGACGAACGCGCTCGAACTCGGGATCGACATCGGGAGCGTCGACGCGACCGTCGCGTCGTCGTACCCCGGAACGAAACAGAGCTTCTGGCAGCAGGTCGGTCGGGCCGGGCGCGGGACGAGCGACGCGCTGTCGGTGCTGGTCGGCGGGCAGGACGCGATGGACGCGTACATCCTCGACAACCCGTCGTACCTCTTCGACGACGGAGTCGAGGACGCGGTGGTCTCGGTCGACAACGACCGGGTGTACGCGGACCATCTGCTCGCCGCCGCCGCGGAGCGCCCGCTGTCGGCCGGCGACGCGCCGTATCTCGGCGGGGAGCAGCGGCTCCGCGAGACGACCGAGATGTGGCAGCGGGCCGGACTGCTCGAGTCGGTCGCCAGCCTCGACGCCGGCGGGGTGACCTACACCGGCGACAGGCGTCCACAGGCTCGTATCTCGATGTACGGAACCGGCGGGACGGAGTTTCGCGTGGTCTGTCGGAACGGCGATATCGACCACGACCCCGTCGCCGCGGAGCGCGCCTACCGCGACTACCACGAGGGTGCGCTGTTTCTCCACGCCGGCCAGCAGTACGAGGTCGTCGAGGTCGACGAGACCGGCCACCACCCGACGATCGCCGTTCGCGCGACACAGACGAACGAGTACACACAGACCCAGTCCACGAAGCGGATCACCGACCTCGCGGTCGAAGCCCACCGCTCGCTGGCCGGCGACTACGACCTCTACTTCGGGACGGGGACGGTCCGGATCACCTACGACGCCTACCTCGTGCGAGAGATCACCACCGGAGAGATCACCGGCGGTCCGCACCCGACAGACGCACCGCCGCTCGACCTCCAGACCGAACTGCTGTGGGTGGCGCTTCCGCCGGACCACCTCGAGACGACGATCGACCGGCTCGACGAGGATCTGTTACAGCCCACGAGCCGGGCGGACACCGACCGCGACGTGCCGGCCGCCGAGGACCGCTACACGTACGGCGGCGGGCTTCACGCGGCCGAACACGGACTGATCCAGCTCGCGCCGCTCGAGCTGATGATCGACAACGCCGACATCGGCGGGCTGTCGACGCTCGGGCACGACCACGAGACGATCCCCGGCCCGACGTGGTTCGTCCACGACGGTATCGACGGTGGGATCGGGTTCACGAAGGCGATCTACGAGCAGTTCGACACGCTGGCGGCACGCACCCGCGAACATCTCGCCGACTGCGCCTGTGGCCGCCGCCGCGGCTGTCCGCTGTGCGTGATGAGCGAACACTGCGGCAACAACAACGACCCGCTGGACAAGGCGACCGGCCGGCTGGTCCTCGACGACGTGCTGGCTGCCGTCGAGAGCGCGTCGGACGGCCGCCCCGAGGCCTGACCGGTGGGAGGTGAGCAGACGCTCGCCGGAGGCGGTCCGTGGTCCGTCGACTCGTGCGACCGGGGGGCGTGTGGCACCCCCCGCGTCGGGGGCAGAGCCACGCCGGCGCCGAGTGTCGGGGCCGGAGGCGCTCGCGGCGCGCCGGGGACGGGCGCCGGGCAGTCGGGACGACCAGTACCGGGCCGACAGGACGGGGGGTCCGGTCGTCGGTCGGTCCCGGCGAGTGCCGTCAGCGTCCGTGGGCTGGTCCGTGTCGAACTCGTCCGGAGACGGGCCGGTCGTCGTGGCTCGGCGGGCACGAACACTTCCGTCTGACGCGCGTACGCCCCGTACGTGCCGACGACCTGCGCACTCTGTCGCCGGCGGATTCCCGACGAGCGGGTCGACGACCCGGGGGTGGTCCAGACGCACCACCTCCGACCCGAGCGCCGCGAGACGAGTCCGACGGTCGACCTCTGTCGTCCCTGTCACGACCAGGTTCACGCCCTGTTCACCAACGCGGAGCTTCGCGAGCAGTTCGACACCGTCGCGGCGCTCCGCGACGCCGACCGGCTCGCCGGCTACCTCGACTGGATCCGTGGCACCGACCGCCTCGAGACCGACGTGCGGACGAGCGACCACGTACGTCGGCGGCGGTGAGGTCGGTGGGGTCTCGTCACCGAGACGGCCGCCTCTCGGGCACGCGAACGGTGACGAGAGCGCGTACCGGGCCGGAGCAGGCGCACAGGCGCACCCCCGGCGACCTGTCGCGACAGGCGCGGCACGGGGGTCGCCGCGGCCAGTCCCCGGCCGGTCGTCGTGCGGGACAGTCTCGCCCGTGTCGCACTCGGGGAGGTCGGCACACGCCCGGTCGAGCCACCGGCGACGGTCGGCGACCGCGCTCCCCGGGTGGTGAGTCGGGGACACGACCACCGCGCCAGCACGACGGCGTCGACGTATCTCCCCCAGTTTCGGGGGTGACGACTCTTGCCCTCGGAGCCGTGACCGCACCCGTGAGACAGAGACTCGCGAACGGCGCCGTCGTCACCGTCGCCTGAGATGTCCCGAGAGGACCAGCTGACGGCCGACGAGCGGACCGAACAGACGGCACAGAGAGTCGACGAGGCCGCCGTCGCGACGGCGGCGACGTGTGCTCTCTGCGAGCAGCGGGTGTCGGGCGCCGAGACCGTCCCGGTCGACGTCGACGGAACCCGGAGCGGGACGATGTGTACGTTCTGCGCGTCGTCGCTGTTCGAGACCGACGTCGCCGCGACAGCAGAGGAGGACCCGTCTCACGTCGACGTGTCGGGCGGGCGGGGGGCCGAGGCCGAATCAGCGGCCGAGGGGACCACCGCCGGCGACGTCCGGTGGTCGCCGCCGGCGCCGTCACGGGCACGGGGCGGTCTCGTCGGCACGCTCTCGCGGGCGCACCACCGTTCGCTGACGCTGCTGTGGGCGATCCACCGGACGAACGTCCGGCTGGCAGAGCGGGTACTCGACGAGGTCGACGTCGAGCGGCTGGCGCTGGCGGCGATTGCGGCGTCGACGCTCGTCTGGGTGGTCGTCGCGCTGGCGTAGGCGGGGCCCGGGACACGGGACTGCCGGGGAGCGACGGGGTGTGGCAGTCGCGTCGGACGGGGGGCACCTCGCCGGTGACGGCTCCACGGTGACGACGTGCGGTCGGTCCGGCTCAAGCCCGGGGGGTCCGAAGCCGGCGGCGCGGTCGCCAGCGGCACCGGGGACGGCCACACACGGCGCACGTCCCCGAGGGGCAGTCCGTCGACTCCGGGAGCGCCGCGAACTGCGAGACGCCGTCGAACGCCCGGCGGCCGATACCTGCGCGGCGGGTCAGCAGGGGGCGGCGGCGACCAGTTGCCGCTCCCGTTCGGTCTCGGTGACGACCTCCGGGACCGGGACGGGGGTGCCGTCGGCGTCGACGGCGACGAGCGTGAAACACGCGGAGGTGGTCGTCTCCGTCTCGTCGGTTCGCGGGTCGCGGCCCTCGACGTCGACCCGGACGTCGAGACTCGTATCGCCCGTGTCGTAGACGTACGCCGACAGCGTCGCGACGTCGCCGACCGGCAGCGGGGCCTGAAAGTCGACGCTCCCGATGTGGGCGGTGACACACGTCTCGCCGGCGACCTGCATCGCGGCGACCGCAGCGAGTTCGTCCATCAGTTTCACGACCTCGCCGCCGTGGGCGTTCTCGTAGTTGTTCGCCTGGTTGGGCTGGATGCGTTCGGTGGACTCGACGTACGAGTCCATCACAGACGTAGAGTCGGACACGTATCCGGGAGGGGATCGACACCGATAATTCCTCGGGGGCGCGTCGGGTTCGCTCGCGCGCGCAGTGCGAGGCGACGCCGGGCAGGTCCTCGGTGTCTGTCGCGTCGGGCGCGACAGAGTCGGGTCGCGGGGACCGGTCGACCGGCCGAGCGGACGTCGATCGCCGACGGGGAGACGCGCCGGTCGAGGCGTCAGTCGGCGGCCAGCGCGACTGCGAACCCGACCAGGATGAGCAAGAGCAGGGCGAGTACGGCGTAGAACATGAACCGGTCGGCACCGTCCATCGAGTCGGCGTACGGACCGGGGGGCCGAAAAACACCACCCAGACGATCACGGGCACGGACACGGGCACGGGCCCGGTCCCGGTCCCGGTGTCACGAGCCGGAGGGTCAGTCGTCCGTGACCGACGCGACGAGCTGTTTCCCCACCGACCGCGTGGCCCCGTCTGACAGCTCCAGGATGTACATGCTGCCGACGTCTTCGTAGTCGTCGACGACGAGCGTCGTCGCGTCGCCGTCTGTCAACTCGTGGGGTGCGTCGAACCGAACGGTGTAGCTCACGAGCGTACGTTCGGCCGGCGAGCAAAACCACTGTCGACGGCTCCGTGGCGCAGCCGCGGAACGGGCGGGACTCAGGCGTCGGCGTACCGGACCCGGCGTTCGACCGCGCCGACACTGCCGACGACGAGGACGCCGACGAGCGTGAGGGCGACGACACCCGCGAGGAGTCGCGCGATCTCGAAGGTCGAGCCGCTGTCGATCAGGTACTGGCCGAGCGCGTCGGCGTACAGAAAGAGTTCGGCCGCCACCGCGCCACGGACGGCGCGTCCCGCCCCCAGCCGGGCACCGGTGAGCACGCTCGGGAGCGCGTGGCGAACGCGAACCCGGAGCCGGACGGCTCGAGCCCCGGCCCCGTAGACGGTCGCCGCGTCGAGCAGTCCGTCGGGGGGGTTCGCGAGACCCGCCTCGGTGTTTATGACGACGACGAACACCGCGAACGTGAACACCAGCACGACCTTCGCCACCGGCGAGAGCCCGAACCAGATGATGAACAGCGGCGCGAGCGCGACCATCGGCGTCGAGTACAGCGCGTCCAGCACCGGGTCGAGGACGTGCCGGGCCGGCGCCCAGAGGCCGACGAGCGCCCCGACAGGCACGCCGACCGCGAGCGCGAGCCCGTACCCGACGGCCGCGTTGCGGAGCGCCCCGACCACGGCGGCAAGCAGCACCCGATCCGACAGGGCGTCGTCGACGAGCACGCCTGCAACGGCGAGCGGCGGGGCGAACAGGACGTCCTGCGTGGCGGCGGCGACCCGCCAGGCGACGAGCGCGACGGCCGCCGCGAGCGCGCGGACGCCCCACCGCGCCGACGCCGAGAGCGTGGGGTCGCCGTCGAGCGCCGTCACCGGACGGTCACCTCCCGCCAGCCGGCGTAGCGTCGTTCGACCAGCCGCAGCAGCCGGACGCCCACGACGGCGAGCACCATCACGTGGAGGACGACCGCGAGCGCGCTCGACGTCTGTGAGAAGCGCTGGTATCCGTGGAGGAGTTCGCCGACGCCGGCGTACACCCAGAGTTCGGCTACCACCGCGCCCTTGACCGCGCGGTTGTAGCCGACGCGGAGCGCGGCGATCACGTGCGGGAGCGCCGCCGGCAGGAGGACGTAGGCGTAGCCGCGCCACCCCGTCGCCCCGTACACCCGGCCGGCGTCGCGGGCGCCGGAGTCGACGGTCGCGACGCCGGCCCGGACGATCAACACCATGTGAAAGACGGCGAACAGGAACACGACCGCCGTGTAGAACCCGAGGCCCGTCCCCGCGACGAGGATGAGAAACGGGAGCAGACTGGCCACGCTCGTCACGAACATCGCCGTGACGTAGGTGTCGAGAAACGCGTCGAGCCACGGCGAGAGTCCCATCACCGCCCCGGCGGGAAAGGCGACGACGACGGCCAGCGCGTAGCCCAGCGCCACCCGGGCGACGGTGCCGGCGAGCGCGTCGGCGAGCGCGCCCGACCGGTAGAGTTCGGCGGTCGCTCGGGCGAGCGCCACCGGTCCGGGCAGGGCCGGGCCGACGTGCCACGCGACGGCAGTCCAGACGACGGACCCGACGAGCGCTCCGCCCAACTGGTGACGGCGGCGAGCGGTCAGCGTCACGCGCGGGTATCTGCCCCGGCTTCGGGGGCGTCGTCCCTGAAGATAGCCCGGATTCGGCGCTTGAGCCCGACGAACTGCTCCGTGGTTTCGAGGTCACGACCGGACCGCGGGCGGTCGAACGGCACGTCGAGACGGGCGACGACGCGGTTCGGGTCGTCGAGCATGACGAGCAGACGGTCGCCGAGCAACAGCGCCTCGTCGATGTCGTGGGTGACGAACAGGACGGTAGTGCGGTCGCGCGCCCAGATGTCGAGCAGTTCGCGCTGGAGCGTCGTCCGGGTGCGCGCGTCGAGTGCGCCGAACGGCTCGTCCATCAGCAGGACACCGGGGTCGACCGCGAGCGCGCGGGCGAGGCCGACGCGCTGTTGCATCCCGCCCGAGAGCGCGTCGGGATACCTGTCGAGGGCGTCGTCCAGTCCGACCAGCGCGAGCGCTTCCCGCGCGCGCTCGCGACGCTCGGCGCGGTCGACCCCGGCCATCTCGAGTCCGAACGTGACGTTCTCCAGCGCCGTGCGCCAGGGAAAGAGGTTGAACTGCTGGAACACCATCGCGCGCTCGCGGCTCGGCCCGGTGACCGCCTCGCCCTCGCAGGTGATCGTGCCCGCGGTCGGCTCGACGAGCCCGGCGAACAGCCGAAGGAGCGTCGACTTTCCACAGCCCGAGGGGCCGACGACGACGACGAACTCTCCCTCGTCGACGGCGAGCGACACCGTATCGAGCGCCCGGACGCCCTGTTCGTCTCCGTACTCTTTCACCACGTCGTGCGCCGCGAGCGTGGTCATCGGTCGTCGAGCCGCCCGAGTGCCTCGTCGAGGGGGCCGCGGTTGAGCGGCTTGTCGGTCGGAATCCGGCCGTCGGTCAGTCCGACGCGTGCCGAGAGGTCGAGCATGTAGTCGACGTTCGCCCGCCGGAGGTCGCCGTCGCGCGGCCAGATCCCGATGGTGGTGAGAAAGTCGTACGTCGGCGCGAGGATCGACTCGTCGGGGCCGCCGCCCGGGACGTACTCCCGGACCGCCTGCTCGTACCGGTCGTAGCCGTCGTAGAGCGTGCGGTACGCCTGGAGCTGTGCGGCGACGAACGAGACCACGTCCTCGCGGCGGGCCTCCAGAACGTCGCTCGGCACCATGAACACCTCCTGGATCCAGTTGTCGAGCGTCTCGCCGAACCGGAGGAGGCTGTTCAGCTCGCGGTTCTGCTCGCGCATGTCGAGCCACTGGGCGTAGTGCTGGGGCGAGACGTCGATATCGCCGCCGAGCATCGCCTCCTGACGCGCGCCCGAGTAGCCGATGCGCTGGTAGTTGAGTTCGTCGACGCTGTCGATCACGCCGGCCTGGAACATCACCGCCGCGACCTGGACGGCGTCCAGTCCGGTCGGCGCCGACATGCCGATGGTCGCGTCCTGTTCGACGATGTCCGCGAGCGACTCGATCCCGGGCTGGGTGACGAGGACGTAGTCGGTACTCCGGATCGGCGTGACGACGAACTCGAACGGGCGGCCGGCCTCGAGGACCGAGGCGACGGCGGTCACCGAGCCGCGCGCGACGTCCGCCTCGCCGGCCAGCACGGACTGCACGGCGAGGTCGACCCCCTCGAACACGTCGACCGTGACGTCGAGTTCTCGTTCGGCGGCGAACTCGCGCGCCCCGACCCACGTGTTCACGTCGGTCGTCTCCGCCGGTGCCTGAAACGCCAGGCGGAGCGGCTCGGTCGCGCCGGACGCGCCTCGCATCGAACAGCCGGCCACGGAGAGGGCCCCGCCCCCCGTGGCGACGATACCCGCCTGCCGCAGGAACTCGCGTCGTCGCTCGGTCATCTGGTGTGTAGTCAAGCGGCCACGCAGGCAAGTATGTGTTGATAGATGTTCTCTCGTACACCCGTTTGTAGAATAAAGTTCTTCAGAGATACCGAGCAAAGTCGCTGCGCCACCGTGGACGGACTTTTGTTCGGACGAACACAGAGGACCGTATGCGACAGGAGACACTCGACAGGGTACTCGCAGAGGACGGAGCCGACTGGCGCGACGTGACGAGTGGGCTGGTCGCCGGGGAGAGCGCGACGGCCCGAATCGTCACCCGCGAGCGGGGGGTCGTCGCCGGAGTCGAGGAGGCGACACAGGTGTTCGACGCGTTCGACGTCTCTGTCGACCCGCGTGTCGCGGACGGCGACCCCGTCGAGGCCGGGGAGGTCGTCGCGGAACTCGCCGGACCGGCCGACGGACTGCTCCGGGCCGAGCGACTCGCGCTCAACTTCCTGATGAGCATGAGCGGCGTCGCCAGTCGGACGCGGGCGGTCGTCGACCGCGTCGACGACGGCGACGGCGACGCCCGTGTCGCCGCGACTCGCAAGACGACGCCCGGATACCGACAGTTCGAGAAGCGGGCCGTCAGGCTAGGCGGCGGCGACCCGCACCGGTACAACCTGGCCGACGCCGTCCTGATAAAGGAGAACCACATCGCCATCGCGGGACTCGAACCGTGTATCGAGCGCGCCCGTCGACGGGCGAGTTTCACCGCGACCGTCGAAGTCGAGGTCGAGACGGCCACACAGGCGACGCGTGCCGCCGCGGCAGGCGCGGACATCCTCCTGCTCGACAACATGACGCCCGAGGAGGCGGCGGCGTGTGTCGACACGCTCGAGACGGACGCGACGGTCGAGGCGTCCGGCGGCATCACGCCGGAGACGGCGCCCGCGTACGCGGCGGCAGGGGTCGACGTCGTGTCGATGGGTTCGCTCGTCTACGACGCCGGGTGGCTCGACGCGAGCATGCTCGTCGAGCCCTGAGCGGACGGCGCGTCGGCCGACACGCCCCGGCGAGCGCCGTCGGCGTGGCACAGACGAGGTGGCCGCGCGTCGGACGGTGAGCGCCAGACGCCGCGACGCGAGGGCCGTCGTGGAGAACGCGTGTTTCGACGGGCCGCCCGTCCGGGTCGTCGAGAGAGCCGGGCGACCTCGGGATGATCGTCCCGGGCGGCGCGACGCCGCATACCGGCCGTCGACGGCACGGCCCGCGCCCGCGAGTCTCTCGTCGCCGCGTCACGGACTCCGACGAGCAGTGTCTCGAGCCACGGGGCCGGGCAGCCGGCGGGCCGGTCGAGCCACCCGGCGTCGAGCCTCGTCAGCGGGCGACGTCGAAGCGACCGGCGCCGACGAGGTCGGCGAACTCGGCGGGATCGAACGTCGTCCCGCTGGTGACGACCCCCGGATCGCCGCCCGGCGACCAGCCGACAGGGTCGTCAACGTCGTACTCCGTCGCCGACTCTACCGTCACCCCGGACGGATCGATCCGCGACACCCACAGCACCCGGCCGTACTCGACGTCGTAGAGCGCGTCGCCGACCGTGATCGTGGCGGTGTCGGTCTCGATCTGTTCTGTGTCTGAGGGTCGCACGTACAGCAACAGTTAGGCGACGGCGCGTATATCCCTGTCGTCGACACTCACACTGCCGACCCGAACAGCCGGATGGCTGGACCCGTCAGCAACCCACCGCCAAGACGGGGCGGGGTGTGTGGAACGAGAGACGACACCGCGGCCCGAGGGTCCACGCGCTACGGTTCGTCTGGTCGACATCTCCCGTCGCCGCGCTTCCTGGGAGTTTTTCATCGCCCGGCCGATACCCAGAGTAATGGGAGCAGACCAGTACACGCGGCGTCGCGCACTGCGAACAGGGACGATAGCGATCGGCGGCGGGATGGCGGCGATCGCTGGGTGTGCGGGGGGCGAGTCACAGTCGGCGGAGGGCAGCGAGGCCCGGTTCGACGGCTACCTCTCGAACGTCTCGAACTACGACGGGTCGGTGACCGACCGGACCGGCCGGAGCGAGGTGACGGTCGAAGTCGGTGCCGAGGGCAACGGCGGCGCCTTCGCGTTCGCCCCGGCGGCCGTCCGGATCTCGACGGGAACGACGGTCGTCTGGGAGTGGACCGGGAAGGGCGGCAGCCACAACGTCGTCCACGAGGGCGACGCGTTCGCGTCGAAACTCGTCGAGTCGGCCGGCCACACCTTCGCGCACACGTTCGAGTCGACGGGCGAGTACAAGTACGTCTGTACGCCACACCGGTCGCTCGGGATGAAAGGGGTCGTCGTCGTCGCGTGAGCCGCGCCCGTCGCCGGTCGGGACCCGCCCGGTCGCGCGTGCCTCGGTAGTCCCGCGCGTC
>JBDGTD010000081.1:0-16402 GCA_042217165.1 Haloferacaceae archaeon
GCCGCGACTTGTTCGCCCGCTTCCGCGAAACTACCGAGGAAATTGCTCGCTTGCAGTCCAAACTCCGTGAAGGTCGATACAGTAGCCGGCGGATTCGACGCCTGTACCGCACACGGACACGACGACGCGACCACGCACAGGAGGCGCTCGTGCGGGACCTGATGGAACGGCTGTACGACGAGGGTGTTGCCACGGTGTACGTGGGCGACCTCACGGACGTTCTCTCGGCGCATTGGAGCACCGAGGTGAACGCCAAAACCCATCAGTTTTGGGCGTTTCGGGCGTTCATCGACCGTCTCTCGGACACCGCCGAGGAATACGGTATCACAGTCAAAGTGCGGTCGGAAGCCGACACAACCCGAACGTGCCCGGTGTGTGGCGAGCAAGAGGATACAGAGCGGGACGGCGACGTGTTTCGGTGTCCGTGCGGCCACGAGGCCCACGCCGACCTGTGCGCGTCTCGCACGTTCCTCGAACAACAGGCTGGCAAAAACGCCGGGTCGATGGCACGGCCCGTGCGCCTCAAGTGGGACGACCACAACTGGTCGGAGATACCACACTCTCCCGCGAGGGCAAGTCCCAACGAGGAGCGCACAAACCGGAGTACCGGCGACGGGAAACTTGCCTCCGTGGGTACGGCATAGCCAACATCCCACCGGAGGAATCCCACGGCTTCAGCCGTGGGAGGGTGTCAAGGGGACTGGGTACGTTTGGGTTTATATTTCTCCCCAGTCTGGTATATCCCACTTACCAGGGGCTTTGTCGCCGTTCACGGTGAGTGATGCGTGGACTTCGACAACGTGCGGCCGACCAGGCGCAGTTTTCTGAGTGCTCTCCTCGCGGCCGGACTCGCTCCGGCGGTCATGTCCGGGCGCGCGAGCGCGGACGTCGAGACGGTACGGATGGAGCGCGTCGGACGGTACGCGACCGGCGAGGCGCTCGGCGGCGCCGAGATCGTCTCGTTCGACGCCGAGCGGGATCAGCTGTTCGTCGTGAACTCGGGCGCCGGACAGGTCGAGGTGCTCGACCTCGCAGACCCGACGGCTCCGACGCAGACGGCGGTTCTGAACGCGAGCGACCTCGTCGCGGACGCGAGCGCGCCGATATCGGCCGTCGGCGGGACGAACAGCGTCGACGTCCGGGGCGACGTCGTCGCGGCGGCGATCGAGGCCGACCCGGCGACCGACGACGGCGTCGTCGCCCTCTACGACGCGGCGTCGCTCGACCTGATCCAGGCCGTGGGGGTCGGCCCCCTGCCCGACAAGGTGACGATCAGCCCCGACGGCGGGTACGTCGTCGTCGCCAACGAGGGCGAACCGGGCGAGAACGCCGACCCCGCGGGGTCGGTGAGCGTCGTCGACATCGGCGGGAACCCCGCCGCGCCGACCGTCTCGACGGCCAGTTTCACCGCGTTCGACGGGCAGGAGGACGCGCTCCGCGCGGAGGGCGTCCACCTCGTCGCGCCGGGCGACGGCGACGTGACCGCGTCGGCGGTCATCGAGCCGGAGTTCGTCTCGGTTTCGCCGGACTCCTCGACCGCGTTCGTCACCCTCCAGGAGAACAACGCGGTCGCACGGGTGGACCTCGCGGAGGCGACGGTGACCAGCGTCGACGGCCTCGGGTTCAAGGACTTCTCGCTTCCGGGAAACGAACTCGACACGAGCGACGCCGACGGTCCGAGCCTCCAGTCGTGGCCGCTACTGGGGATGTTCCAGCCCGACGCGATCGACACCTACGAGATCGCCGGTCAGACGTTCGTCGTCACGGCGAACGAGGGCGACGCGAAGGACTTCGAGGTCGGGGTTCTGGGTGACCTCCGCCTCGACCCGAACGGCTTCGACCTCTCCGGGAATCCGTACGTCGACAGCGTCGGTCAGCTCCAGCGCCCGGAGAACCTCGGCACCCTCGAGGTCAACCGGGCCGCGATGGCAGAGTTCGCCGACGAGAACGACGACGGACGCTACACCGACATCTACGCCATCGGCGGGCGCTCCTTTTCCGTCTGGACGCCGGGCGAGGACGGTCTCACGCTCGTCTACGACAGCGGCAACGACTTCGAGCAGACGTTCATCCGGGAGCGCCCGGCGGGACACCTGAACGTCACCGAGAGCGGCCCCGAGACCGAGAGTATCGAGATCGGGCAGGTCGGCGGCCGCACCTTCGCGTTCGTCGGCCAGGAGGCAGGGAGCGGGATCGCCGTCTACGACGTGACGAACCCCGGGAGCCCCCAGTATCTCCAGATGGCGATCAACCGGGACTACTCCGTGACCGAGGACGACCTCGCCGCGGCCGCCGAGCAGAATCCGGACAGCGACACCCCCGCACGCGCCGGCGACTTCGCGCCCGAGGGCGTGACGTTCGTCTCTGCCGCGGACAGCCCGGTCGCGAACCCGCTACTCTGTGTCGGCTACGAACTCAGCGGCACCGTCGGCGTGTTCGAAATCACGCCCGAGCGCGGAGACTGAGCGACGCGACCGTCCCGCGGCGGCTGCTCGACCGGGCCGCACTCCGCGCCGTCCGGCGAACATCCGCCTGTCGACGGGGCCGTCTCACGCTCCGACGCGGGTCCGCGGTCTGTCGAGGCTCGAGGTGGAACGCGGCACCGAGTCACGCGTCGTGGCCGGCCTGTAGAACGGAGATTCGTCCACCGGCTCCGCGAGAGGATATCTCTCGGCGGTCACAGGAATCCGGCGCGCACACTCGCCGCGCCCCGGCGTCAGACGCACGTCTGCTCTCTGTCGGGGATCGTTTCGGGTGGACGAGCCGTGTGAACACGGCTCGCAGGCCCGTCGTCCGGCGTGGCGGCGGATGTCCTACTCGTCGCCGCCGTCGGTGACGATCTCGACGTCGACGTCGCGGTCGTCCTCGAACGTCGGCGGGCGTCCCTCCTCAGCCGTCTCCTCCTCTTCGTCGGCCGCGTTCGAGTCCGTCAGGTCGATCGAGTGGTGGTGACACATTGCATACGTTTATAGTAGTTCGACCGGTTTCAACGTTCCGCCGCCCGCCGGCGACCACGCTCCACGCCGACGACACGGTGCGGTCCAGGACGACACGTACGCCCGGTCTCGCGACCTCTCGACGGCTCTCGCGGCGTGGACTCGACGCGCGACGGGCCCGACCGGCGCGAGCGCGGCGCTGTCCTCGCAGGCCGTCGGCGCGACCGGCCGCTCGCGTCACGGGGGCCGTGCGCTCACTCCACCGTGTACCGCCGGTACCGCCGCACCGCGTACCGGTACGACCCGTACGACGGGACGACAGTGACGAGGGCGTACACGCCGAGGCCGCCCAGCACGAGCGGGGTCGGCTCGAGGCCGGCCGCGAGGACCCACGTCACGACCAGGCCGACCGCCGTTCCGGCCCCGACGACGACGAGGTACGCAATCGTCACGAGCGTCGAAGGCACCACGGTCTCTGTCCCCCAGAACTCGCGCGTCTCGTAGACGGGGTAGCCCGCGCCGACGCCGACCGCGAACGCGCTCGCGGCGAGACAGAGCGCGGCGCCGACGACGGCGAGGGCAGCGGCGGCGAGAGGCGGCGTCCCGAGCGCGACCGACCCGCCTGTCGCGAGGAGTACGACGGGGACGCCGACAGCGAGGCCAGCCGCGACCCGCCCGCGCACCAGCGTCCGGGGCGTCGCGCGGGTGAGCAAGAGAAGCGGGAGCTGAGGCCGGTCGTCTCCGAGGGGGTTCAGCCCGAACGTCGCGCCGGCGAGGTGGACGCCGAGGAGGGTGCCGACGCCCGCGACGAGCGGCCCGGCCGGGCCGTCGACCTGTGCGACCGAGGCCGTCCCCGGCCCGAGGACGACCAGCACCATCACGAGGTGGGCGAACTCGCTGGGCTGGCGGACGCCCCGGACGAGCAGCCCCCACGCCACCCGCCCCGCCCCGGTTCGCGCGAACGGTTCCGGGGGCGCGAACCCGCCGCTCGACCGCTCGGCGCTCGCCCCCTGCCGCGGCGCGTCGGTAAACCAGAGCGCGCTCGCCTGCCGCGTCGCGACCGCCAGCCCGACGGGCACGAGGGCGAGGAGGACGACCGGGACGGCGGCGGTCCCGGCCCCGACCGGGCGCGCGAGCGGCGTCCCGACGAAGGCCAGCGCGAGGTAGTCGGCGAGCGGGCCGACCCCGCCGCTCGCGAGGAGCCGGTCGACCGCGACGCCGCCCGACGCGACGTACGTCCCGAGGACCTGCGAGCCGACGATGGCGACGACGAACGCCAGCCCGGCGACGCCTTTCAGGACGCGACGGACGCCCGGGAGCCGCCGCAGGACCCGGAGGACGACGAGCCCGGACGCGTAGCCCCAGACCGCAGCACAGGCGGCGAGCGGCAGGAGGACCAGCGCCGCGGTGAGGGGAAGCGTCGGTG
Source organism: Haloferacaceae archaeon (assembly GCA_042217165.1). GTDB lineage: Archaea > Halobacteriota > Halobacteria > Halobacteriales > Haloferacaceae > A07HB70. The sequence goes on from JBDGTD010000081.1 coordinate 4,363, forward strand.
CGCCGAGACCGGCCGCGAACGCGGCCACTACCGCCGCGGCGGGGAGCGAGAACCACAGCGCCAGCCGCCCGGCCTCCGCCCCGACGAGACCGAGGACGACCGCGCGGGGGCGGACGACCAGCAGGATCAGGTCTGCGGCCTCGACGCGGCCGATCCGTTCGAGCGTCCGGAGCGCCGCGACGGCGAGCAGGGCGACCGGGAGCAGGGTCGCCGCGAGGCCGAACCCCGGGATGGCCCCGACGCGCCTGATGCCGCGTCCGGCGACGAAGACGGTGGGGAGGAAAACGAGGAGGTACCCGCCGAAGACGAGGGCAACGACGGTGACCCCGACGAGCCGTCGCGTGTCGCCGAGATACTCCCGAACACTCCGGCGCAACTCGGCGCGGGCGATCCGCAGTCCGTCGCGGGCGTCGCGGGCGAGGCTCATCCGTTCGCCGCGGCCGCGCGCTCTTCGGTGACCGCGAGAAAGGCGTCCTCGAGCGACCCCGACTCCGTCTCGGCGCGCGCGACCACCTCGTCGGGCGTCCCTTCGGCGACGAGGCGGCCGTCGAGCAACACCCCGACCGCGTCGGCGACGGCCTCTACGACCGGGAGGATATGCGTCGAGAGAAAGACGGTCGTCCCGCGCTCCGCGACGGTCGTGATCGACTCGCGGATGCGCCGGGCCGCCCGCGGGTCGAGTCCCGAGGTCGGCTCGTCGAGGAGGAGGACGTCGGGGTCGTGGAGCGTGCTCTGGATGAACGCGGTCTTCTTGCGCATACCGGTCGAGTAGCCCTCGATCCGCCTGTCGGCGTCCGCGGCGAGGTCGAACCGGTCGAGGTCGGCCTCGATTCGCTCCGTGGCGACCGCTGCCGGCAGGTCACGGAGGTCGGCGACGTAGTGCAACTGCTCGCGCGCGCTGAACGCGTCGTAGAGCGGCGGGCTCTCCGGGAGGTAGCCGACCCGCTCTGCCACCGTCCGGCGGTCGTCGACGGGGTCGCCGGCGACCCGGACCTCGCCCGACGTCGGGTCGGAGAGTCCGGTCAGGAGCCGCATCGTCGTCGTCTTGCCGGCGCCGTTCGGGCCGAGGAAGCCGTAGACGGTTCCGGACGGTATCGACAGCGAGAGACCGTCGAGGGCGACCTCCGAGCCGTAGCTCTTGTGAAGATCGCGCGCCTCGACGGCGGGAGTGGAGGGCATCGGCGGAACGTGTCGGACGGCCCACGTAACGGTTGCGGGCGAGCGACGACGGGACCGACAGTCATTTCAGCCAGGATATATCTCACACTGGTCGTGGCCCTCCGCTCGCCCCCCTCCCCTCCACGGTCCCGTCTGCCCGTCTCGCCCCACACACGAACCTCCGTCCGGGAGGTCCGGCGGTGACGCTCTACGCCCTCGACGACGTCGGTGACGCGGTGGACGCGGCCCGCGGGTTCCTCTGGCCGCCCGACCGCGGCACGTGGCTCCGGCTCGCGGTCGTCGTCTTCTTCGTCGGCGGCGGCACCGGGGTCGGACAGTTCGGACAGCTCGGAAACGCGGCCCCGACGAACGGCGGCGGGTCTGCCCCGGCGCCCTCGCCCGGGTCGCTCGGGTCGCCCGAACTCGCGATCCTCGCCGCGGTCGTCGCGCTTCTCGTCGTCCTCGCCCTCGGGTTCGGGTTCGTCGGCGCCGTGATGGAGTTCGTCTTCGTCGAGTCGCTCCGGCGCGAGACGGTGCGACTCCGGGCGTACTGGCGCACGCACTGGCGCCACGGCGCCCGGCTGTTCGGCTTCCGGCTCCTGCTCGGGCTGGCGACGCTCGCGCTCGTCGCCCTGGTTCTCGGCGTCACCGTTGCACCCATCCTGTTCGGGATTGCCCCGGTCGGGGTGGTGCTCCTGCTGGTCGCACTCCCGGTCGTCCTCCTCGTCGCGCTCGCCAGTGCCGTCGTCGGCGGGTTCACGACGACGTTCGTCGTCCCGACTATGATGCTCGAGGAGCGTGGCGTCGGCTCCGCGTGGCGGCGGTTCTGGCCGACGCTCCGCGAGGGGTGGAAGCAGTACGCGGCCTACGCGGCCGTCGCCTTCGCCCTCCGCCTCGGCGTCGGCCTCCTCGTGACGGCGGTGACGGTCCTCGGCGCGTTCGTCCTCGCGATCCCTCTCGGCCTCCTCGGAGCCCTCGGGGTCGCGCTCGCGGGTCAGATCGCGCCCGTCGGCTGGGGCATCGTCGCGATAGCCGTCGTGTCGTTCGTCCTCGGCCTGTTCGCGCTCTCCCTGTTCGCCGCGGTGCCGGTCCAGACCGCGTTGCGGTACTACGGCCTGTTTGTCCTCGGCGACACGGACGCCTCGCTCGACGTCGTTCCCGAGCAGCGCCGCGCGGTTCGGGCCTGAGGCCGTCGGGACGACGGCGGATCGGTTCGTCAGCGCCCGGTCGAGGAAGCCGAGCGTCTTCGCCCACGCGTCGCGGGTGTCCTCGGGCCGGAAACTCTCGCCGCTCGGGTTCGCGAACGCGTGGCTCGCGCCCTCGTAGACGTGGATCTCGCGCTCTCCGGCTACCTCGCCCGCCGGCCTCCCGCGGTTCCCTGCGGTCGCCGCGGCCGGTCCCGAGGGGCGCTCACTCGCTCCTTCGTCGCTCGTTTGCACCCCTCGCGCTCGCCGCGAGCGCGATGCCGACCAGCACGGCCGCACCCCCCGCGACCGTCGCGGGTGCCGGTGCTTCCCCCAGCACGACCAGCGCGAGGAGCGTCGCGCCGACGGGTTCGCCGAGCAGCGAGACGGCGACGACGCTCGACCGGAGGTGGCCCAGCGCCCAGTTGACGAGCGTGTGTCCGAGCAGTCCCGGCCCGACCGCGAGCGCGGCGAACAGCAGCCACTCCCGGGCGGGGTAGCCCGCGAGCGGCGCGCCGTCCGCGAGGACGACCGCGAGGAGTACGACGGTACAGACGCCGTACACCACCACGACGTAGGGGACGAGCGCGACTCGCTGACGGAGCGACCGTCCGGCGAGGACGTAGCCCGCGGCCGCGACGGCGCCGAGCAGGGCGAGTGCGTTGCCGAGAAGCGGCGCGGCCCCGACCGCGGGCCCGCCGAGCAGGTCGCCGGCAGACATCGCGGCCGCGCCCGCGACGGCGACGAGGACCCCGAGGACGGTCCGGCGTCCGAGCCGCTCGTCGAGCGCCAGCCACGCTCCGAGCGCGACGAAGACCGGCTGAGCCTGGACCAGCGTGACGCTCGCGGCGACGCTCGTCCACGCGAGGCTCTCGAACCACGCGGCGAAGTGAACTGCCAAAGAGACGCCCGACAGCGCCGCGAACGCGAGGTCGCGCCGGCCCATCCGGGCGAACGCGCCGCGGTATCGGACGAGCGCGACGGGGGCCAGCGGCAGGGTGGTGAACAGGACCCGGTAGAAGGCGGCGACCGACGCGGGCGCCGCGCTCAGGCGCACGAGAACGGCACCGGTGCTGACCGCCGCGACGGCGACGCCGAGCCCGGCCGCCGGGCGCGTCGCGCTCACTCCTCGACCACGGCCGTCGCCTCGACCTCGACGAGCATCGCCGGATCGACGAGCCGCGACACCTCGACCATCGTCGCCGCGGGCCGGGCGTCGCCGAACGCCTCGGCGTGGGCGCGGCCGACCGCCTCCCAGTCGTCCGCGTCGACGACGTAGATCCGGGTCCGCACCACGTCGGCGGGCGTCGCCCCCGCCTCCCCGAGTGCCGCCTCGACGTTCGCCAGCGCGCGCTTCGTCTGTGTGTACGGGTCGTCGCCGCCCACCACCGTGCCGTCGTCGTCCGTCGCGGTCGTCCCGGCGACGTGGACCTGTCCGTCGACCCGGACCGCGCGCGAGTAGCCGACGCGGTCCTCCCACTCCGTCCCCGACGAGACGTGTCGTCGCGTCACGCTCGGGAGTCGTCCCGCGGCGATATGAACGCTCTCACCAGATTCCGCGGAGGATCGACTCGGCGTCGTCGGCGTCGAGCGGCCGCGGGTTCGGGTCGAGATGGCGCTCCGAGCGCGTCGCCAGGTCGGCCAGTTCGGGGAGGTCGCCCGCCGTCGCGCCGACCTCCCGGAGCGACCGGTCCAGGTCGAGGTCTGCCCTGAGCGCCCGCACTCCCTCGACGACCCGCTCGGCGCGGTCGCGCGGCGCGCCCTCGGCGCCGTAGATCCGCGTTCCGAGCCGTGCGAGGCGGTCGACGACCGCCGGCAGGTCGTACGCGAGCACCTCCGGCAGTACCATCGCGACCGCCTCCGCGTGGGCCACGTCGTACATCGTCTGCACCCCGTACGCGACCGCGTGGACCGCCGACTTCCCGCCGTTGACCCGTCCGAGCATCGCCATCGTCGCGGCGGTCGCCATCCCCTCGCGTGCGGCCGGCGCGTCGGCGCCGTGGAACGCCGCGTCGCGGAGGTGCGTCTCGACCAGTTCCATCGCCTCGGCACAGAGCGCGTCTGCGAGCGCGTTCGCGTCGCGCGAGACGTACGAGCCGGCGGCGTGTGCGAACGCGTCGAGCCCCGTCGTGCGCGTCGCGTCGGTCGGCAGGTGCATCGACAGGTCGGGGTCGACGAGGGCCGCGTGCGCGAACAGGTGCGGGTCGACGATCCCGGCCTTCTCGCTCGTCGCGCCGCTCTCGTCGACCAGCACCGCCGCGGGCGAGACCTCGCTGCCCGTCCCCGCCGTCGTCGGGAGCAGGACAGTCGGCAGTCCCGGCGCCGCGACGTTCTCCCGCCCGAGCAGGCGTTCGACCGGCCTCTCGTTTGTCACCAGAACCGCGGCGGCCTTCGCGACGTCCATCGCGCTCCCGCCGCCGACGCCGACGACACAGTCCGCGCCGGCCGCCCGCTCCGCACAGGCGACCGCGTTCGCGACCGACGGGTCGGCGTCGACGCCGTCGAACGTCCCGTGGGCGACTCCCGCGTCGTCGAGGGCGTCGGTCACGGGACCGACGAGTCCCGCGTCCCGGACCCCCGGGTCTGTGACGACCAGCGCCCGGTCGCCGTCGGCGTACGCGCCCGTCTCGGCGACGGCGCCGGTCCCGATCCGGAGGTGGTCCGGCCCGACGAGGTCTATCTGCCCGTCGTGGTGTCGCATACGCCCGCCTACCGGAGGGAGTGACATGAGCCTCCCGGCGGCGTCGAACGGAATGCGACGCCGACACGCAGGCCCGACGGCCCGCCGCTGACTGTTCCCAGAGTAGCGCCGCGGTCGACGGATTGAGCCCGTCTCGCGGCCGATCTGCCCGTCTGTCGGCCCGTAACGAAAAGGTATTTGTCTGCGAGCCCCCGCTGTGTTAGTAGAGATGTACAAACAGTTCTCGCCCGCCGTCGGGCGGGCACGCCCTCCAGCACAGCCGGGCTCCGTGACGCCCGGGACTCCGGCATACGGGGCCGCGGGAGTGACCGGTGTCCCCTGACCGCGCGCGCGCCGCCGTCCCCGCCGCTGCCCTCTGTGTTCTCCTCGTCGCGTCGGCCGTTGCCCCCGCCGCCGCACAGGCGGGGACGACAGGGACGGTAATCGGGTCGCCGGAGCTCGACCTGTTCGCGACGACCGAGGAGTTCGAGCCAGGCACGCAGGCACAGCTCCGGCTCACCCTCTCGAACCGCGGGTCGATCGACCGCGGCGGGCCGGCACAGTACGAGAACCGCGTGACGACGGCGCGTGGCGTCGTCGTCGAGGTGAAGCCGGGGTCGGCCCCGATCGAGGTGAACTCCGGGTCGGTCGGCGTCGGCAACGTCCAGACGGGGACGACGCAGCTCCCGCCGATCGACATCACCGTCTCCGACGACGCCACGCCGGGGACCTACCGCGTGCCGGTCGAGGTGTCGTACGCCTACACCCGGAGCGTCGAGTACGGCCCCTACAGCCCCGAGTACAACGACTTCGAGAGCGAGGAGACGATGTACGTCACGATTCGGGTGCGCTCCCAGGCGCGGTTCGCGGTGGTCGACACCGAGACGAGCGCCCAGATCGGTGACCGCGGGGCCCTCGCGGTGACGGTAGCGAACGTCGGGACGCGCAGCGCGCGCGCCGCCAGCGTGACGGCACGGTCGCGGAGCGACGAGCTCACCTTCGGCACCGGCTCTGCGACGTCGACGGCGAGCGTCGGGGCCTGGGCGCCGGGCGAGCGCCGGACCGTCGAGTACACCGTCGAGATGGCCGCAGACGCGACGCTCCGGGACTACACGGTCGACCTCACGGTCGACTACCTCGACCCCGACGGCATCGCCCGGACCTCGCGGACGCTGAACGTCGGGGTCCGCCCCGCGCCCGAGCAGTCGTTCTCCGTCCAGAACGTCTCGGCGTCGCTCCGGGTCGGCGAGGAGGGCCGCGTCACGGGCACGCTCGTCAACGAGGGCCCGGCGACGGTCCGGAACCCGGTCGTGGTCCTCTCGTCGTCGAACCCGAACCTCGTCGTCGACTCGACCGAGTACGCGGTCGACGACCTCGCGCCCGGCGAGCGCGCGCGGTTCGAGTACACCGTCAGCGTGAGTTCCGCGGCGAGCCCGAGCGCCCAGCAACTCGCGTTCACGACCCGGTACCGCAACGGGCGCAACGACGCCCGGGAGAGCGACGCGATGGAGACACAGGTCCGGATCGAGCCCCAGCGCGACCGGTTCGTCGTCGAGGCCGCGACCGACGGGATCCCGGCGGGCGGCACCGAGGCCGTGACCGTGCGGATCACGAACAACGGCGACGAGCCGCTGACGAACGTCGAGGCCAAGGCGTTCGTCGAGGCTCCCCTCTCCAGCGACAACGACGAGGGGATCGTCACGGAGCTCGCGCCCGGCGAGACTGCCACGTTCACGATCGCCCTGAGCGCGGCCGGCGACGCCCTCCCGAAGCGGTATCCCGTCTCGTTCGACTTCCAGTACGAGATGCCGGACGGTGACACCGAGGTCTCCCAGACGTACACGACCGCGGTGCAGGTGACCGAGAGCCAGGGCGGCGGTCTCCCCGCCTCGCCGCTCGGCCTCGCGGCCGTCGCGGTCGTCGGACTGCTCGGGGTCTTCGGCTGGCGCCGCCGGTCGGGCTGACCGATGCGGTTCGAACTCGACTACCAGCGCTACATCGACGCCGTCGACGGCTGGATAGCCGACCGGCCGAAGGCCGTGATCGTCGCTTTCCTCCTGCTCTCGGGCGTGTTCGCCCTCGGGCTGGGCGGGTCTGGAACCACGTCCGGCACGAGCCAGTTCACCGAGGACGTGCCCGCTGCAGACGCGCTCGAGAACGTCAACGACAACTTCGAGCGGGTGACGTTCGGCCGCTCGGCGGGGACGACACAGCTGATCCAGTCGGGTCCGAACGTCCTCTCGAAACCCTCGCTCTTGCGGATGCTCCGCGCCCAGCACCGGCTGGCGCGCACCCCCGACCTCCAGGTGACGTCCGCGACGAGCGTCGCCCGGGCGGTCGCGCGGACGCTCGACCCCGAGGCGACGACCTACGAGGCACAGATCCGCGCCGTCGAGGGGGCGACGCCGTCGGAGATCGACCGCGCGGTCCGGACAGCGGTAGAGCAGAACCCCCGTCTGCGCGCGAGCCTCAGCACCGACTTCAACGCAGAGTCGGCCAGCGCCTCGGCCACCATCGGGGTCGTCACGCACTCGGTCGAGGGCGACACCGGCAGCGGGCCGGGAACAAGCGGCTCCAGCCCCCTGACCGAGATCCAGCAACACGCCGTCTTCGTCGTCGACTCCGTCGGCGGCGACATCACGGTGTTCGGGAGCGGCCTCGTCTCCGAGGAGTTCAGCTCGGTCATCGGCGACTCGCTCCGCCTGGTCGTCCCCGCCGCGGCCGTGCTCATCCTCTTTTTTCTCGTACTCGCCTACCGCGACCCGGTCGACCTGCTTCTGGGGGTCGTCTCGCTCGGGATGGCGATCCTCTGGACGTTCGGGTTCATGGGGCTCGCGGGCATCGCGTTCTCCCAGCTGTTGATCGCGGTTCCCCCGCTCTTGCTCGCGGTCGGCATCGACTTCGGCATCCACGCGATCAACCGCTACCGAGAGGAGCGCGTCCAGGGAACGGGGATCGCGGAGTCGATGCGGGTCACCACCGACCAGCTGCTGGTCGCGTTCACTATCGTCACCGGGACGACGGTGATCGGCTTTCTCGCGAACGTCTCCAGCGAACTCGGGCCGATCCGGGACTTCGGCGTCGTCGCCGCCGTCGGCATCGTGTTCACGTTCCTGATCTTCGGGATCTTCCTCCCCGCGGCGAAGGTGTACGCCGACACCGTGCGCGAGCGGTCGGGCATCCCCTCGTTCGGCTCCCGGCCCCTCGGGTCAGAGCAGAGCGCCCTCGGGAGGGTTCTCCCCGTCGGAGTCCGGATCGCCCGGATCGCGCCGAAGGCGTTTCTCGTCCTCGTCGTCCTCAGCACGGCGTGGCTCGGCTACTACGGCGCCGGCGTCGACAGCCGGTTCACGCAGGAGGCCTTTCTCCCGCCGGAGGACAACCCCGAGTACCTGGAGTATCTCCCGCAACAGCTCCAGCCGAGCGACTACACGGTGACAGAGACGAGGAACTTCCTCGAGGCGAACTTCCAGACCGGCGAGGAAGACACTACGACGGTGTACGTCGAGGGGTCGCTGACGAACGACTGGGCGCTCGAATCCATGTGGCGCGCGGGCGCGGACCCGCCGGACTCGTTCGTGGCCGACGACGGCCACGCCCGCGAGACGTCGATCGTCACCGTGATCCGGTCGTACGCCGAGCGCGACCCCGAGTTCGCCCGCCTGGTCGCGCGAAACGACCAGGACGCGAACGGGATCCCGGACGACAACCTCGTCGTGGTCTACGACGCGCTGCTCGCGTCGCCGGCGCGCGAGCGGGCGCTGAACTACATCACCGAGGACTACACGGCCGCGCGCGTCCAGTACGCGGTGGAGACCGACGCCTCGCAGGAGGCGGTGACCGAGGACACCCGCGCCGTCGCCGACCGGTTCCGGTTCGAGGCGACCGCGACCGGCGGCGTCGTCGTTCTCAAGGCCGTCTCGGACGTGATAGGCGAGTCGGCGTTCGTCGCCCTCGTCTACGCGCTGGTCGGGAGCGGCCTGTTTCTGATCGTCGCCTACGCGGTGCTGGAGGGACGCCCCTCGCTCGGAGTCGTCAACCTCCTCCCCATCGCCGTGACGGTCGCGGGTATCGCCGCGACGATGCGGTATCTCGACATCCCGTTCAACGTTCTGACCGGGACTATCCTCTCGATCGGGATCGGTCTCGGGATCGACTACTCGGCACACCTCGTCCACCGCTTCGCCGAGGAGTACGGCGGCGAGGACGTCTTCGCGGCCCTGAACGCCGCCGTCCGCGGCACCGGCGGGGCGCTCACCGGGTCGATGCTCACTACCGTCACCGGTATCGGCGTGCTGGTGGTCGCGATCACCCCGATCCTCGGCCAGTTCGGCCTCCTGACCGGCGCGACGATCCTCTACTCCTATCTCGCCTCTATCGTCGTCCTCCCGCCGGCGCTCGTGGTCTGGTCGCGGGTCGTCGACGCCGAGCTGGGGTCGCCGTCGACGGCCACGGATCCGGAGGTGGGCGGGTGAGCCGTCCGCGCCGTGTCCCCGGCTCGCGCGGGACCGAACGGCCGATCTCCGGCGACCAGGAGGGGTCACAGGATGGCTGACGAGGGGGCGGTCGAGTCGCTGAAACAGCTCGGCCTCTCGACGTACGAGGCCCGGGTGTTCACGGCACTCGTCCGACTCGGCAGCGGGACCGCCCGCGACGTCGCCTCCGTCACGGACGTCCCGCGGTCGCAGGTGTACGCGACGGCTGACGACCTCGAGGCCCGCGGGTTCATCAGCATCCGGCAGTCGAACCCGCAGGTGTTCCGGCCGGTCTCGCTCGACGAGGCGCGGGCACAGCTCGAACGACGGTTCGAGGGACACTGCAACGCCGCGTTCGACCGTCTGTCGACACTGGAGCGGACCGCAGAGGGCGACGACGAGCAGAGCGAGGCCGTCTGGTCGATGACGGGCACGACGGCCGTCACGGAGCGGGTCGGGCGGCTCGCGGACGAGGCCGAGACGGTGGTTCTCTACGGCGCGGCGGAACTCGACGACCCCGACCCGGACCTGCTCGCGGCGTTCGCGGCGCTGTGCGACCGCGGCGTCACTGTCGGGCTCCTGCCAGAACACGACCAGCCCGTCGCGGACGTCTGGACCGACCTCGACTGCGTGCGGACGTTCCGGCTTCCGGCCGAACAGACGAACGAGTACGCCGAGCGGGTGCTGGTCGTCGACTTCGAGACGTTCCTGCTGAGCATCCAGGGGCCCGACGCCGCCGAGGAGACCGCGGTCTGGAGCGCACGCACGACGTTCGCACAGGTGTTCTCCCGCCTGATCGTCGGGAGCTTCCCGGGCGCCGAGGACGCACTCGACGGCCCGTCGTAGCGCGACGCCGCGGCTCGGTTCACCTGGCCTGTCGTAGCGCGGCTCCTTCGGCGCCCGGGCCCCGGTCCCGGCCGAATCAGGCCCTCGCCCCGGCGCTCGAGGACGGCGCCCCGGGACTCGTACACCGGCCGCCCCCACGTGCGGCCGTCGGGGATCAGCTGCTGTCGGGGGGCCGGTGTGGCAACTGCCAGTCGACGTCGAGCGCGCGGTCGCGAAAGCGCGGGGTCGCGACGACCTCGAACGTCTCGTCTTCGGCCGCGGGCGTGACCGGCGCGGCGGCGAGCAGCCGGGCCACGTCGGCCCGCGAGACGGCCCCCCACAGCCGCGCGCCGGGGCGTGCGACCGTCACCTGGTCGGTCCGCGCGCCGTTCGTCAGCACGCCCGGCCGGAGGACGGTGTGCCGGATCGGCGCCTGCCGTAGCGCCGTCTCTGTCTCGGCCTTCGCCCGCTGGACCGGGCCGATCACGAGGTCGAACAGCGACGCGAGCGGGCTCGCCGGCTCGTCGCCCACGCCGAGTGCCGACTCCATCGCGAACGCCGCGACGCCCGCGTCGACGGCGGCGTCGAGCAGCGCCTGCGCGCCCGCCCCGTCGACCAGCGGCCCGCCGCTGCGCACGTCGCCGAGGCCCGACCCGACGGCGCTGTAGACGACATCGACGCCCGCGACGGCCCGCGAGAGGTCCTCGGGCGCGAGCAGGTCGTCGACCACCACCTCGTCGGCGCCGGTCTCCCGGAGAGACGACGCCTTCTCGGACGACCGTGTCAGCGCCCGGACCGTCGGCACACGCGGCGCGAGGAGACGGAGTAGTTCGCGCCCGGTGCCGCCGCTCGCGCCCGCGACCAGCACCGTCTCGGCCGATTCGGGGTCCACACCAGCCCGTGGCGCGCCGGGTACATCAGGACACGGTCGCGCGGCTGGCCGCCCACCCCGTGGCGATCAGGTATACACCTCGCGACCGTCGTCGGAGCCAGACGTGAGAGAGAACGACCCGGTCGCCGACCGCCCCGACCGGAGGCGATCCGCCGTCGCTCGGGTCCGGCCAGGGAGTACTCCGGGGCGAGACCGACCCCGGCAGTACCGACGCCACCGGTTTCGGTGAGGGTGATCCCGGCAGCGGCGGGTCGGCCGAGGCCGGAGCAGCGAGCCTCGCCGGTCGACGCTGCCCCCCCATGCCGAACGCGACGATGGGCAACGACGACCACGACGCGGTGACAGTCGGGGTCCGCGACCGAACTGGTCCGCCGACACCCCCTGCCGCGGCCGTCGGCCGGCGTGCCGTCCGCGGAGATCGTAACGCTCTCCACGCAGACCACGACCCGGTACGTGCCTCTGACGAGAGACGACACGCGCCGCTGCGGCGCGCGACCGACGCCGCCCCGATAGACAGCACGATGAACACGCCCGTCGAGGTGGTCGAGACGGCGTATCCGCTCCGGATCGACCGCTACGAGTCCCGCGAGGACTCCGGTGGCCCCGGGAACTTCCGTGACGGTCTCGGTCTCCGCCGCGATATCACCGTTCGAGCCCACGACGCGCGGTTCAGTCTCCTCGCAGACCGCCGCCGTCACCGCCCGTACGGCGTCGCGGGCGGCGACCCCGGCGCTCCCGGCGACGCCGTGCTGTACGACGCGGACGGCGCGGACGAACACCGCCCCGGAAAGGCGACCCGGGAACTCCCGCCGGGGTCGACCGTCAGCGT
>JBDGTD010000081.1:16502-23790 GCA_042217165.1 Haloferacaceae archaeon
AACACCGCCCCGGAAAGGCGACCCGGGAACTCCCGCCGGGGTCGACCGTCAGCGTCCGGACACCGGGCGCCGGCGGCTACGGGCCGGCCGAGGCGCGCGACCCCGACGCCGTCCGCAGGGACCTGCGTCTCGACGAGATCTCTCCCGCGGCCGCCCGCGAGGCGTACGGCCTCGACGTCGCGGGCACCGAGGGGGGAGCCGCCGACGAACGAGACTGAACGACCCGGAGGCGACGCCTACACCCACGGGGTGTCCGGATCGACGGGGTTCGCGGGCTCGTCGCCCCGCAGGACCGCCGCGACATCGCGCGCGACGCTCTCGGAGAGGTCGGCGCGACTCTCCTCCGAGTACCATCCCGTGTGGGGCGTGAGCACCACGTCGTCGCGGTCGAGCAGCGGGCTGTCCGCAGCCGGCGGCTCCGACTCGAGGACGTCGAGGCCCGCCCGTGCGATCTCGCCGCGGTCGAGCGCGTCGACCAGCGCCGCCTGGTCGACGACCGGGCCGCGAGCGGTGTTGACGACGATACAGTCGTCGTCGAGTCGCTCGAACTCGGCGGTCGAGAGCAGGCCCCGCGTCTCCCCGTACAGCGGGGTGTGGACCGAGAGGTAGTCCGCGCGGTCGAGAACCGCCTCGAACGAGACGCGCTCGACGCCGTAGTCCCGCATCGTCGCCGCGTCGACGTACGGGTCGGTCGCGACCACGTCGAGCCCGAACGTCCGGAGTTTCGCGGCCAGCCGACGGGCGATCTGCCCGAAGCCGACCAGCCCGAGCGTCTTGCCCGCCATCCGGTGCATCGGCGCGCCGACCGTCCAGTCCCACTGTTCCGCCCTCACCGCGCGGTCGTACTGTGGCACCCCCCGAACGCACGCCAGGAGGAGCGCGAACGCGTGTGTCGACACCTCCTCCAGCGCGTAGTCGGGCACGTTGACCACGGTGACGCCGTGTTCGGCCGCCGCCGCGACGTCGACGTTGTCGACGCCGACCCCGGCCCGCCCGACGACCCGGAGCGTCTCGGTCCCGGCGAGCACCCTCGCCGTCACCGGGGTCGCCGCGTCGACGACGAGTCCGTCTGCGCCCCGGACGGCCGCCGCGACCGCGTCTTCTGTCTTCTCCGCCAGCGTCTCGACCTCTGCGCCGACCGTCGACAGCACCTCGCGCTGGTGTACCGGATCGACCGTCTTGTTGTCGCTGAGGACGACCGTATGCGCCATACCTCCGCCCGGAGGGCCACGGTAAAAGGCGGTGTGGCGGACCGGTGCGCGATCTGCCGGGCAGCACGTCCGACGAGCGAGACGGACCACAACGAAGCACCGACGCCCGTGCCCGCGACGCGCTGTCGTCACTCCGCCAGGACCCTCTCCGGCGTTGGGGGCCGAGCCCCGGCACTGAAGTGCCCGCTGTCGCCAGTATCACCCGATGGTCCGCGCCCTCCTCCGCCGTACCGACGCCGCGCTCCGGAGCACTCCCGAGCTGTTCGCCCCGTCACTCGCCGGTGCCCTCCTCGTCGTGCCCGGGGTCGCCGTCCGCCCGGTGAGCACGGGGTGGGCCAACCTGCTCGCGCTGGTCGGGGCGCTCGTCGCGCTCACCGCCGGTCCGTTCGTCCACGCCGGCGCCGTGGGCCTGGCCGACGCGGCGCTCGACGGCGACGACGCGCGTCTCCGGACGTTCCTCGACGCGGGCCGGCGCGGGTATCTCCCGACGCTGGCCGGGTCGCTCGGCGTCGGCGCCGGCGCCGCCGCGCTCGCGGCGCTCGTCGGACTGCTCGTGGTCGTCGCGGCCTTCGCGAGTTTCCCCGGCGGGGCGGCCCCGCCGAGCGACGCGGCCGCGAACGACACCGGGACGTTCGTGACCGTGACGCTCGCCGTCGCCGGGGCCGTCGTCCTGGCCGGCCTGCTGATCCTGACGTTCGTCCACCTGTACGCCCACGCCGCGGTCGTCGACGGCCACGGCGTCCTCGGCTGCGTGCCACGGAGCGCTCGCGTCGTCGCGACCGGCGGGACCACGACGCTCGGCTACGTCGTCGTCGCCGCGCCCGTCGCTGCCCTGGTCGGCGCCGCCCTCGCTCTCTCGCCGGCCGCGACCGACGCGCTCCCGGCCCCCACGCCGGTCGCCGCCGCGACCGTCGGCGCCGTTCTCGTCGCCGTCGTGACGGCCGGCGGCGGGCTCCTCGCGGCGCTCTCGACTGCGTACTACCGGACGGCCACCGGCGCGGGCGCGTGAGCCGCCACGGCGCCCGGATCGTGCCCGGCGCGATCTTCTCTGATCGTCCGCGTTCGATGCGTAGCGGTGCCGTGGTACGGAAACCCGCGAACGTTTCTTGTGGCTCTGGCCCCTCTAACCTGTATGTACGTTGGTCCGTTCTGTGGGTGGTCTCGCTGAGCCAGTTCCCCGACCTCCCCTCGCTCCCCGCGCGGCCGTCGCTGCCCGCTCGCTACCGAGACGCCGTGCTGTTCGTCCTGCTCGCGGCGCTGTTCGGTGGCTCGTTCGTCGCGATCAAGACCGGGCTCCGCGACCTCCCGCCGGTTCTGTTCGCCGGCCTCCGGTTCGACGTGGCGGCCGTCGCGCTGCTCGGGTACGTCGCGTTCTCGCGTTCGCGGTCGGCGTGGCTCCCACAGACGCGCAGTGACGCCCTCGGAATCGCCGTCGCGGCGACGTTTCTCGTCGCGCTGAACAACGGCCTCCTGTTCGTCGGCCAGGCGACGACCACGCCCGCGGCGGCCGCGGTGATGTACGGGCTGAACCCCGTGCTCTCGCCCGTCTTCGCGTGGGCGCTGCTCGGCCGGCGCCTCGACCGAGTCGAGGTCGCCGGGATCGGCGTCGCGCTGGGCGGCGTGTTCCTGATCGTCGGGCCGTCGGCGTCGAGTGTCGTCGACCCCCGTGCGGCCGGACAACTGCTCGTCCTCGTCGCCGCAGGGGCGATCGCGCTCGGGAGCGTCCTGCTCCGCCGGCTCGACGCCTCGATGGACAGCGTTGCGATGACCGCGTGGGCGATGGCCGGCGGCGCGCTCTTGCTCCACGGCGCCAGCCTCGCGGCCGGCGAACCGCCGACGAGCGTGTTCGGCGCCGACGCCGCCACGGTCGCGAGCGTTCTCGTCGTCGGCCTCCCGTCGACGGCGCTGGCGTACGCGATCTACTTCGCCCTGATCGCGCGGCTCGGGCCGGTCCGGGCGAATCTCGTCGCCTACGCCGTCCCGGTGTTCGCCGCCTTTACCGGCTGGCTCGTGCTCGGCGCGCCCGTCTCCGTGACGACCGCCGCTGGCTTCCTCGTCGTCGTCGCCGGCTTCGCGCTGGTCGAGCGTGACGCGGTTCGGGCCGAACTCTGCCGCTTCCGTCGCCGGCGCGCCCCCTCGGCCGCCGACGGGACGGACGCAGGCCCCGCCGAGCCGTTCCCCTGTGACGACTGACCTTGCCCCGGTCGCCCGCGGCCCCCAACGCGCCGGGAACGGCCGCGCGTGATGGGGGTAACGCCCGTTTTTGCGTCCGGGCCGTATTCCTAACCAGCACTCGGGGTCGAACGAGCGGCGACGTCCGGGCGGCGCGAGCCGGGTCTGGCGCTTCGTCGACGGGACCGACCTCTCCCCGTTCGGCGCGGGGGCGCCGGTCACCGTCGTGTTCGTCGGTCTGGCCGCGGTCGGACCCGAGGTATCGAGCCGGTCACCACCGCGTTCGACGTCTTCGGTCGGGGAGTGGCGTGGCCCCTCCCTGCTGTCGATGCTGGTCGCACCCGCGGTCCGTGCCCATCTGTTGGTCAGCCCGGGCGGCCGATCCCGCTCGGTGAGGGGCGCCCGGAGTACAGCAGTCTCGTATCTCGCAATCCCGGTCGCGTGCTACGCGCACGACCGGGGCGCACCGTTCCGGATCTCGGCGGGGTCATCGGCCAGACGGTCGACACGCCGTGCGTCTCCCTGCGGACGCTCGCCGCCGACCGCGGACACCGCCTTTCGACGGCGAGCGCTCGTGCGGCCGGGGCCACGGCGGCGGAGAGTGGCCGTCCGGTCCCGCTCCCGGCGACGACGCGCGCCAGCGAACAGCAACAGCGCGGGTAGCCCGACCAGCCGCCCGAATCCGGGAGGGTCGATACTTGTCGTCGCCGTCTGTGGTATAATATCTGCGACCGCGAGCGTCGAGAGCGTATCGGTCTGTGGTCGGCCCAGCCGGCGCGGGTCGGATGCCGGCGGCCGGCCGGGACGCTCGACGCACGTGGCTGCGCCGGGTCGGCTGTCTCGGACTGGTGTCGGTGCGTCTGTGTCGCGTCCCGGGCAGGCGGCCGGCCTGCTACAGGACGACGCTCCGCGTCTAAATAGTTAGATCGGACGGATCTATACAACTCTCACGTGAACTGGGCCGGCCCTGACGGCCGTCGCCGCGCCTCCGGCCGCCCGTGGCGTGGTTCACCGAAGCGATGCGTTCTCGTCGTGGCGGTCGTCAGTATACCCGTGACCGACACCGGCAAGGGCTCCGACCCGACCGTGCGGCCGTACCGTCCGGACGAGGACGACGCCGCGCTCTGGGCGCTCAAACGGCGGTTCGAGCGCGCCCTCGGCGCCCTCGGCGACGAGTCGAAGCGCCGGGCGTACGACGAGAAACTCGACGACGGCTACCGGGCGCGGTATCTCGCGTGGGTGGCGCGGTGTGTCGCCGACGAGCCGTGCGTGTTCGTCGCCTCGGTCGCGGAGCGAGACCGGCTCGTCGGCTACGTGTTCGTCTTGCCCGAGCGCCTCGCGATGCTCTGGGACGCGGCGGTGGTCAAGGAACTGTACGTCAGGCCCGGCCACCGGGGCAGCGGGCTCGCCGACGACCTGTTCGAGCGCGCGCTCGGTGTCGCCGAGGCCCAGTCGCTCCCGATCGACCGGGTCGTTCTCGACGTCGACGGGTCGAACGACCGGGCGCGAGCGTTCTACGACCGGTACGGGTTCGACCCGTGGAGCGAGCTGATGCTGCGGGAGCTGTAGGGTGGTCGGACGGGACGAACGCCGTCGCCTCGCGGCCGGAGACGGGCGACGCGGACACAGCTCACGCCGACAGTTCGAGCGCGACGGCGTTGCCGGGCGGCGGGGTCTGCTCGAACGTGATCGCTCCGCCCCCCCGAGAGACGAGTCGCCGTGTCACAGTCCGACCCCGCTTCCGCGGTCGAGCGGCGTTCGCGCCTCGTCTGTCGCGTCTCTGCTCTTAGGCGGGTCGACTAGGGTCGCTCGTTTCCGCGCCACCCCCTTTCGATCAGCCACGTCTTTGCCACGCCAGCCCACCGAACGCACTAATGGTGTGGGACACCCCCGCCCCGGCGTTCACGACGGACCGAATTGGCGAACTCGCTACTGACGAGACGGCGCCCGCGATTGTGAGCATCAGCGACATCCACGGCTACCTCGCGGACGCCCGGAGTGCCCTCCTCGCGGTCGGCGAGTCCGACCAGTTCGACCCGGTCGTCACCGCAGACGGCGACGGCCGCCTCCACTGGGCCGACAACGACTCCGTGCTCGTGTTCAACGGCGACCTGGTCGACCGTGGCAACCGGAACGATGCGACTGTTGCGCTCGCGCTCCGACTGATGCGCGAGGCACCGCCCGGGCGGGTGCAGTACCTGCTGGGGAACCACGAGATGGCGATCTTACTCCCGGAGGTGCTCTCCTGGCCCCGGACGTACAGTCAGGAACTCGACCGCGACCGACGCCGTCAGTTCGTCTCGCTCGTCACGGACGGCGTCGTCCGGGCGGCGTTCGACGGCTACGAGTACACCTACAGCCACGCCGGCGACGCCGACGGCGTCGACGTCGATACGGTCAACGAGAGCGCGCGGCGGGCGGGCGACGAACTGCTCGCCGCGATGGACTCGGGACAGTACGACTCGGCTCAGGCGGACGTCCCGCGACGATTTGCCGACGTGTTCGGTCTCGGTGGGTCGATGGGGCGGGGAGCAGACGCCGGGATCCTCTGGATGGATTTCCAGCACATGCCCGCGGACGCCCCGCCGCAGGTCGTCGGACACACGAAACAGCGAGCGCCGACGTGGGCCGGGCGCGCAATCTGCGAGAACGTGATCCGCACGACCCACGGCTCGCCCGGCGGCGAGGCCGTCCTCGTCGAGACCCCCGACGCGCTCTCTACCGTCACTCGTCAACCGGACGGGAGCGTCTCGGTCGAACCCACCTGACCAGTTCGTACCCCGGCACGTGCCCGCAGTCAGGTCACCGGCGAGCGGACCACGTCGGCGAGTCCACACGCCCTCTGTAGGCGGTCGGCTTCGGTGAGCCACTCGCGACGGCCCGCGGTGGTCGTCACGCACCGTAGGCCTCGCCGAACTTCTCGACGCGCCGGCGACGATCTGTCCTCCCGGCAGGTGCGACAGCCGCCGCCCGGGGGCTACGAGACGGCCGACACCGTCGACCTGCCACGACACGACGGCCGTCGTCGGCGCTCCCTCGACGGACCGTGTCGCGCCCGTACAGGTGCTCACCCCGGTCTTTCTGCTCGACTATCACCCGCCGGTCGACCTCGAGTCGCTGGCGAACACGGCGACGAGATCCGGGCCGTCGTCCAGGAGAGGAAGCCGTGCGAGTACTGCGAGACCCAGCACTACGAGGCGTTCGTCGTTCGGGAACTGCTCGATCGCGCGCTCATCGACCTCGGCGAGAGTGGCGAACTCGCCGCCCGGCTGTCGACCGACCCGTCACCACGGGTTTGTCGGTCCAGTTCGTAGGCCGGCCCATGGCTCGCACGGCAGTCATCGCAGGTGTCGGTCCGGGACTCGGTGAATCGCTCGCACGGAACTTCGCAACCGAGGGGTGTCGGGTCGCGCTCTTCGCCCGGTCGGGGGACTACATCGACGACCTCGCAGAGGATCTTCCGGACCCCGGCGAGGGAGTGGCCGTCCAGACCGATCTCACCGACGTCGAGCAGATCCGAGACGGGTTCGAGGCGGTGCGCGACGAGTTCGGCCCCGTCGATATCCTCGTGAACCACGCCAGTGCCGCCTCGTGGAAGGGGCTCATGGACGTGAGCGTCGAGGAGTTCGAACGGGCGTGGGCGGTCAACGGACGCGGTGCGTTCGTCTGCTCGCAGGAAGCCGTCGGGGACATGCTCGAGACGGGCGGCGGGACGGTCATCTTCACGGGCGCGACCTCCGCAGTACGGAGTCTCGGCGGCGCGATCGGGTTCACGGCCGCGAAGTTCGCCGCCCGCGGGATGGCGATGGACATGGCCCAGGAGTTCGGCCCCGACGGGATTCACGTCGCACACGTCGTCATCGACGGCCAGATCGACACGCCGGGCGTCCGTGACCGGTTCCCCG
>JBDGTD010000048.1:0-18455 GCA_042217165.1 Haloferacaceae archaeon
GTTCCCCCGAAGACCGAGAGAACCATCAACGCGGAGAGGACGACCGCGCGAACCTTGTCGGATGTATATCCTGACATAGTTTGTTGTTGTGCGCCGGCAGTCCGAGACTGTCGTGTCCTTTCGTGCCGAGTTTTGAGACCACGCCCGGTGCGCAGTCTCTGGGTAGGGTACGCTCGTACGGTCTAACGAATCGTATAAGTGCTTTGTGGAATCTGAACCCGCGTCTGACGGCCGTCTTGCACGTCTACGGCCCCGTACTGGCGTATGTGACTACGTGGCACGAGCCCCGGGAAGGTATATAAACGACGTCCGACGCGGGACGGCGTGAAATCACAGAGCCGCGGTTCGGAGACGATCTCGGAGACGCTGGAACGCCTGACTCGCCGGCAGGACCTCCTGGAGATCCCCGATATCCTCGACGAGGACGGGCTCGACGAGGCGAAGCAGGCCGCCCGAGAGGTTCGCGAGCGCAAAGACCGGAAGGCCGCCGCGCGCGAGGCGTTCCGGGAGTGATCCTCGATTCGTCGTACGCCTTCGAGCTGGACTCTGAAGACGCGTTTCAGCGTGGAGTCGAGCCCGCAGAGCGGGGGTCAAGCGGCGCATCCCGACACCCGTCGTGGCGGAGGTGCGGTACGGGGTCGAGAGCGAGCGGGAGAGCGCGACGGCGCGGGCGATCGAGAATCGACTGATGGGGCAGACCGTAGAGCCCGTCGACGAGATGGTGGCCCGAAGGGCCGCGGAGTTACTCGCGGGCGACGACGAGTGGGGCGGCGACCCCGGAGCCGACCTGGTGGGCGCGATGATCGCCGGCGTCGCAGACAAATACGGAGAGCCGGTGCTGACCGAGAACGTCGGCGACTTCGAGCGTCTCGGGGTCACGGTCGAGACGTGGTGAGCGGGCGACGGGGAGGGACACTCTCGACGGCGAGGTTCCAGACGAGTCACCGAAGGCCGTGGCCCGCTATCGCCGTGCGGTAGCACTCCTCCAGTCGCCGGAGGACCGTCGGGCGGTCGAACTCGGCGAAGCGCTCGTCCACGGTCCGCCGGTCGCGGCCCGCCACCGCGACTATCTGGTCGGCGAGCTCCTGCGGGCTGGTGACACGGACGCCGTTCCGGTCGCCCTCGACGAGTTCGTGGGCGGCGGAGTCGGCCTGGTACTCGACGACCCCGACACAGCCGCAGGCGAGCGCCCAGCAGAGTTCGTTCGCGAACCGCTCGCGGGTCGCGGTCTGTGCGAACACGTGCGCGCCCTTCAGCACGGGCACGAGGTCCGCGAGGGGGAGGTCCCCGAGGAACTCGACCCGGTCGTCGATCCGGAGTTCCGCGGCGGTCTCCTCGGCGGCCTCGCGCGACGGGCCGTCGCCGACGACCGCCGCGCGCCACGACTGGTCGCGGAGTTCCGCGAGGGCGAGGAGCAGGCTCTCGACGTTCGCGTCCGCGTCGAGTCGACGGGCGTACACCACGTCCGCGCGCGCCTCGACCGGCGCCGCCCGCACGAGGTCGTAGTCGACCGGTTCGGGAAGCGTCGTCACCCGGTCGTCGGGCACCCCGCACTCGCGGGCGTGGGTCGCCGCGAGCCGCGAGGGGACCGTCACCGTCGCCGGCAGCCTCGCGACCCGGCGGTAGGCGGCGGGTCGGTCCGCGGGGTGGTCGTCCCACCAGTCCACGAGGAGCGGGACCCGGAGTACCGTCGCCGCGGCGCGTGCGCTCGCCACCGCGGCGGGTGGACTCGCGGCCGCGTGGACCACGTCGGGCCTGACACGCCCGAGGTGCGCCGGCAGGCGCGCCGCGAACGTCCCCGCGGCCACGCGGTCACAGACCGCGCGGTACGTGACGCCGCCGTCCTCCCAGATCGTCCCGTCGAACCCCCACCAGCGCGCACAGAGAACGGTCACGTCGTGGCCGCGCGCCGCGAGACCCTCGGCGAGCCGACGCCGCCGCGCGGTCGCCTCCGTGGCGAACGGCGGGTCGGTCCGCATCCCGACGAGAGCGACGTCCATCGCCCGCGGAGAGGGAGGGGCGCCCTAAAAAGGTACGAACACGACGGCCGCCGCCGTGAACTCCCAGTCGTAGACGTGGTTGAGCAGGACGTACGCGACGACGCCGAGGGTGAGCGAGGTGATCCACGACGACGCGGCGACCCGGCCGACCCGCCTGTGGCTGGTCTGGCGCAGTTCGGCCGGCGTGTGCGTCACGGCGAGGACGAGTGCGTACAGGACGACCGGCACCGCGAGGATAGAGAGGACGATGTGGACCGCCAGCATCGCGAGGTAGGCGTAGTACGGCAGCGTCGGACCGACGAACTCCTTCGTGCCGCCGCCGCCCACCTTCGCGAGGTACAGCACGAGAAAGACGAGGATGAGGGCGAACGCCGAAGACATCGCGGCGGCGTGTTTTCGCACCTCGTTCTGCCGGATGAAGTACCAGCCGGCCACGAGGAGGAGAGTGGTGACGGTGTTGACTGCCGCGATGGCGTGGCTGAGGAGGTTCACCTGCGCGAGCGTGAGGTCGGGGTAGATCGACTGTGGGACGACTCCCGCGAACGTCCCGAGGACGAGGCCGTAGCCGAGGACGGTGAGTATCGCGGCGGTCACGCGGGGGTAGGCCTTCGCCGGGGCGGTGACGTCCGCAGTCGCCATATCGGGGGTGAGAAGTCGACAGGTATGTCCTTTCCGCTCCCGGTCGTGCGGGCTGTCGGGTCGCGTCTGGCCGTCGACGAGCGTGGGGACGCGACGGCCAGAAACAGCCACGACAGTCCGTATCAGTCGGCGACGCCGGTCCGCTGGGCGGCCGCCCACGCCGCCGCCTCGCTGATGCCGTCGCCGAGGATGGTGTAGCGGTCTCTGATCTCGTGGGCGGTCGTCAGCGCCGCGACGAACGTCGCGTCGTCGATACCCAGTTCCGCCGCCGTGGTCGGCGCCTCGATAGCCGCGAGGGCGTCGCGGACCTCGCGCCAGCCGCCCTCGGGCCCCTCGTGGAGGTATGCGGTGACGACGCTCGCGACCCCGACCTGGTGGCCGTGGAGCGCCGGGTCGGCGACCGTCCGGTCGAGTTGGTGGCTGATCAGGTGTTCGGCCCCGCTCGCGGGCCGCGACGAGCCCGCGATAGACATCGCGACGCCCGAGGAGACCAGCGCCTTCACCACGATCCACGCCGACTCCTCTAACCCACTCTTGATCGAGTCTGCGCTGTCGACCAGCATCTCCGCCGTCAGCTCCGAGAGCGCACCCGCGTACTCGCTGTACGGGACGTTCTTCAGGCGCGCGGCGAGGCGCCAGTCTTTCACCGCGGTGTAGTTCGAGATGATGTCCGCACAGCCCGCGGTGGTGAGCGCCCACGGCGCCGCGGCGATCGGTTCGGTGTCGGCAACCACCGCGAGCGGGGGGTTGGCGGCGACGGAGTGGCGGGTATCGCCCTCGGGGATCGAGGACCGTCCGGAGACGATGCCGTCGTGGCTCGCCGCCGTCGGCACCGAGACGAACCCCAGTCCGAGTTCGTCGGCGGCCATCTTCGCGAGGTCGATCGGCTTCCCGCCGCCCAGCGCGACGAGATAGCCGGCCTCTTCGGCGCGGGCGCGTTCGACGAGGTCTGAGACCTCGTCGAATGAGGCCCGCTCTGTGACCGCCGTCGCCGGCGCGGGGCCGACGCTCGCGAGCGCATCGCGCGCCCGCTCGCCCGCGATTCGGTCGGGCGTCGGGCTGGTGACGACGAGGGGACGACCCGTCACGGAGAGGTCGGCAACCACCTCGTCGAGGTCGTCGAGCACGCCGTGGCCCACGACCACGTCGCGCGGGAGCTTGATCCACGTCGACTTCTCGAACATACCCGCCGGTGACACCCGCCGGGTTAGAAACCTCCGCTGTGTCTGGCGACCGTCGGGCGCAGCCGCTCAGTAGCCGCTCTCGAGCGAATCCAGATCGGCGATGTCGCCGACCGGCACGACGTGTGGCAGTCCCTCTGCGCCGCTGACCGGCGTGATCTCGATCTGGTAGTCGTTGCCCGTCGGTGCGTCGTAGACGACGCCGCCGGTGACCGACTCGCCCGAGGGGACACTCGCGGACGCGATCGACTCGGCGTCGATCCGTCGGTCGCCGCCGAGCGCCTGGCTCGCTCCGAGGTCGACGTTCTTTACCACGTCGCTGGCACGGAGCCGTATGTGCCCGACCGGGACGTCGATGGTCTGGGACTGCGGGTTTCTGACGGTCAAGACGACGATCACGAAGGTGTTGGTCGCCTCCTCGGACTGGGTCGGGCCGAGCGCCTGCGCCTTGAACAACTGTCGGACGGTGTAGCCGACAGCGCTGTCGCCCTGGCCGACAGCGAACGACTGGTCGAGCGACTCTGTCACGACCGACGGCGCCGGCGTCGCCGTCGGGGTTGGCGTCGCCGTCGGGGTCGGCGTCTCGGTCGCGGTGGGCGTCGCCGTGTCCGTCGGCACCTCCGTCGCCGTTCCGCCGCCGCTCCCCCCAGAGCAGCCGGCGAGACCGGCAGTCAGCGCAGCTCCCCACGCGATGAGTAACGGTCGCCGTTTCACGGCTTGCGGTGTGTTGCCTCGTATGTAAGTGTGGGTGGCTACGCCCCGACCAACCGGGCCGCGTCCGCGAGGAAGACGACGCCGAACCCGAGCAGGACGAGCGCCGACCCGCCGGCGACGGCGGGCGCGAGCCGGTCGACACGCCGGCCCGCGGCGACGAGCGAGGCGGGGAAGCCGGTGATCCAGAGCCCGATACCGCCGAACAGGCCGACGATCAGCGCGGGACTCCCCGTCTCGACGACGAGGTCGCCCGCGGCCGCGAGCGGCGTCTCCGCGAGCAGGTCCATCCGCCCGGGCGCGAGCAGGGCGACCCCGGCGGTGAGCCAGAACAGGAGCTGGTAGGGGTTGGTGAGCGCGAGGACGAACGCCCGGCGGAAGCCCCGCGACCCGGACTCGCCGGCCGCCGTGCCGTCACCGAACCCGCTCGTCGTTCGTGCCGACTGCGCCGCGCCGTATGCGAAGTAGATCATCAGGAGGCCGCCGACGGCGAGCATCGCGGCACGGAGCGTCGGGACGCGCTCGACGGCCTCGACGACGCCCAGCAGGGTGGCGACGAGAAAGACGGCGTCGGCGGTCATCGCGCCCAGGCCGGCCCGAACCCCGGCGGTCAGCCCGTGGACCACGGACTCCTCGGCGATGACCGCGTTCATCGGTCCGGGCGGGGCCGCGAGCGCGAGGCCGAAGACGACGCCCGCGGCGAGCGAGGCGACGAGGCTCACGTCACTCCGCGCTCGGCTCGCCGGCCGGTTCCCGTTCCTCCGCTCCGACCGCCCGCACCCGGATGGTCTCCGCGACGTTCGCGGGCAGGTGGCGCTCGCCGTCCGCGTGTGCGACGACGTAGACGCCGATAGGGGTCACGTCGCGGACGTCGAGCGCCACGCCCGGCTCGATGCCCGCCTCCGCGAGGTACGCCAGTTCGTCCTCGTCGCGGTCTCGGACCCGTGCGACTACCACCCTGTCGCCGGCGGCGTGGGCCGAGAGCGGCGTCGTGTCGTCCTCGACGGGTTCGAGGTCGGCGCCCGGGATGGGGTCGCCGTGCGGGTCGACCTCCGGGTCGCCGAGCTTCGCCGCCACCCGGCGCTCGAACTCCTCGCTGATGTGGTGTTCGAGGGCGTCGGCCTCGTCGTGGACCTCGCTCCAGTCGTAGTCGAGCGCCTCGGCCAGGTAGGCCTCCAGCAGGCGGTGGTGACGCACGACTTCGAGCGCGACCGTCTCGCCCTCCGGGGTCAACTCCACGCCCTCGTACTTCTCGCGCGCGACCAGCCCCCGCTCCGCGAGGCTCTCCAGCATGCTCGTCACGGTCGGTGGGGTCTTGCCGGTCGCCTCCGCGATGGCAGAGGTCGACACCGGCGGCCCCTCCTCCGCCTGAAGCTCGTAGATGACCTTCAGGTAGTCCTCCATGACGTCGCTGAGCATTCGATCAACCCACGGGGGGGCGGCGCAAGAACCTGTCCCTCCGTGGCGCTGTTGGCGAGCCCCCGAGTCCCCGGTCAGCACCGCCTCGCCGGCCCCGTCGGTCGCCGGCCGCCGCCTTCTCGGACACCGTGACGGCGGCCGACGTGGCCGCCCGCGGTCCGCGGGCCGGGGCGAGTTGCCGACCCCGCGCTCCCGTTCGGGCTCCGCGTAGCCGGAGCCGCGGCCCCGACGCGTGGAGGGGCTCGGTCGTCCAGCAGACCCCCGGCAGCCGCGGGTCGCCGGCTAGACGCCCTGGCCCAGCAGGTGTGAGCGCAACACGTCGCTCGTCTTGAACCCCGAGTTCGGGTTGAGCAGGACGACGGGCCCCGCGAGGTCGTCCGCGCGCTCCCACGCCGCCGCGGCCGCCGCGCCGCCCGCGAGGCCGACCTCTAACCCCGTCGTCGAGGTGGCGGCCACCGCCCCCTCCTGGAGGTCGGGGTCCCCGACCGCGACGGCGTCGCCGTCGTGGCGCGCGAGCGTCCGGAGCGCCAACTCGCCGCCGGCGGGCTCGGGAATCTCCAGTTCGCCCGCGATGGTGTCCGGGTGGGTCGTCGAACCGACCTCGGTCGCGCCCGCGTCGTGGGCCTCGACGACCGGCGCACACCCCGTCGGCTGGACCGCGAGCAGATCTGGAACCTCGTCGGCTAGCCCGAGGTCGACCCGCTCTCGAAACCCCTTCGCGACGCCGACCAGGAGTTCGCCCGTCCCGACCGGGACCACGACCGTTCCCGGCACCCCGCCGAGATCCGCCGCGACCTCGTGTGCGATCGCTTTCGCGCCCTCGTGACGAAACGGCGCGTCGAACTCCTGGAGCGACGTGTGCGACTGGAGGTCGGCGACGCCGTCGACCGCGTCGGGGTACCGTCCGCCCGCGACGCGCATCTCCCCGCCGTGGACGTTCACCATCGCCTTGACCGGCGTGGGACAGCGCGCGGGGACGAACCCGTACGAGCGCAGGTCCGCGCGGCTCGCGTATGCGGCGAGAGACTGCGCGGCGTCGCCCGCGGCCGCGAGCGCCAGCGGCTCGACGTCCTCGCCGTCGGCGGCCGCCGCCTCGACGGCTCCGACCGCGAGGCTCATCCCCCGGTCGACGAACGACCCCGTCGGGTTCCGTCCCTCGTCTTTGACGTACAGCGCCTCGACCCCCACCTCGTCGGCCATCCCCGACGCCTCGACGAGCGGCGTCTCGCCCTCGCCGGCGGTCGGGCGGTCGGCGGCGGGGAGAAGCGAGTCGACAAGCCCCGCGGCGGCCTCGGCGTCGTCGACGGCCGCGAGGTCGTACGCTGCGTCGAGCGCCCCGCCACAGGCCGGACACCGGCCGTAGCGCACGTCCGTGCGCTCCTCGCAGTCCGTACACCGCAGTCCCGAGAACGCGTCGGTCCGGTTCACGGCGGACCTGTGGGCCCGCCGGACAAAGCCGTTGCCCGACCGACCGAAAGAGCCGTTGGGGAGGACCGACAGGTGTCGCCGATGGACCGACATCGCGACGACTGCAGGCGACCGGCGCGGGGCCGGGCGCGGACGGGTGGTCGGTAGTGCGCGTCGCCGTCGCCGGCGGGGGACTCGCCGGCCTGACCGCCGCCGCCGGCCTCGCCGAGGCCGGCGCCGACGTGACCGTCTTCGAGCGCGAGCCGACGGTCGGCGGGCGCGTCCGCACCGACCGCCGCGACGGCTACCTGCTCGACCGGGGGTTCCAGGTCCTCTTTCCCGCCTACCCCGCCGCGAAGAGCGAACTCGACCTCGACGCCCTCGACCTCCGGCCGTTCTCCTCGGGCGCCGTCCTCGCGCGGACGAGCACGGGCGAGCGCTCCGTCCTCGCGGACCCGCTCAGGGAGCCGGGCGCGCTGGTCGAGAGCCTGTTCAACCGCGAGGTGACGACGGCCGACAAACTGCGGACCCTGCTCCTCCGGCGCGACGTGGCCGGCCGCGACGAGGACGAGACGTTCGCCCGGCCCGACCGGTCGATCCGCGAACACCTCCGTGACTGGGGCTTCTCCGAGAGCTACGTCGAGAACTTCGTCGCGCCGTTCTACGGCGGCATCACCCTCGACCGCTCGCTCGCGACCTCCAAGCGGGTGTTCGAGTACACGTTCAAGAGCCTGAGCGCCGGGCCCGCGACCCTCCCCGCCGAGGGGATGGGCGCGATTCCGCGACAGCTTCGGGAGCGCGCCGAGCGGGCGGGCGCGGCCGTCGAGACCGAGACGGCGGTGAGAGCGGTCGACCCGGCGGGCGACGGCGCGACCGTCGAGACCGGGACCGAGACGCTCGGCGTCGACGCCGCCGTCGTCGCGACCGACCCGCCGACCGCGCGCGACCTGACGGGGGTCGCGTCGATTCCGACCGACGGCCCCGGCTCTGTCACGCAGTTCTACACCCTGCCCGAGCACGCGGCGGTCGACACCGACCGGCGGATCGTCCTGAACGTCGAGGACGCGGCGCCGAACGCGCTCGTCCCGCTCTCCTCGGTCGCGCCCGGATACGCGTCCGACGACCGACAGCTCCTCTGTGCGACGTTCCTCGACGCCGGCTCTGTCGACCCGTTCGACGCGAGCGACGAGGCGCTTGCGAACCGGACGCGCGAGGCGTTCGGAGCGTGGTACCCCGAGCGCGCGACGGGCGGGCTGGAGCGGCTGGCGACCGTCAGGGTCCCGTTCGCACAGTTCGCCCAGCCGCCGGGAGTTCACGAGACCCTGCCGGACGTCGACACGCCCGAGGGCGACGTCTACCTCGCCGGCGACTACACGGAGTGGTCGTCGATCCAGGGAGCGCTCCGGAGCGGACGGACCGCGGCGGACGCGGTCTTAGAGTAGCCGACGGAACTCGCCGAGCGGCGGGAACGCGAGCCCCTCGCCGGCGTCTTCGTCCTCGACGACCGGGCAGAGCGCGTCCGTGCGCCGCACCAGCGGCGAGTCGAAGTCGCTCGCTGCCATGTGATTGACGACGACGCCGGGCGCGAGCGGGCTGAAAGCCGGGAGGACGAACAGGTCGCCCCCGCGGTAGACCTCCTCGCCGTAGAGCAGGCAGGGGTGGCGCCGACCCTCGATCTCGATCGCGGGGTGGTCGTGACCGACGACGTACCGCGGCGCGGTGGCGTCCGGCTCGGCGTGGCCGTGACAGACCAGCGTCCCGTCCGACAGACGGTGCTCGTCGCGCACGCGGCCGTCCCAGACCGTCCCGAGCATCGTGTCGTGGTTGCCCGCGACGGCGACGACGCTCGCGCCACGAG
Source organism: Haloferacaceae archaeon (assembly GCA_042217165.1). Taxonomy (GTDB): domain Archaea; phylum Halobacteriota; class Halobacteria; order Halobacteriales; family Haloferacaceae; genus A07HB70. The sequence continues at coordinate 9,216 of JBDGTD010000048.1, forward strand.
ACCGGCACGCGTTCGCCAGCCCGTCGACCGTCTCGCGGGCACGGTCGGTCGCAGTCGAGAAGGTGTGGAGGACGTCACCGGCGAAGACGACGGTCGCGGGAGAGAACGAGTCGAGGAGGGCACGGAGTCTGTCGTCGAGGTCGGCCCGCTCGCCGAGCGGGAGGTCGACGTTCGACGCTTCACCCCGGCCGACGTGGAGGTCGGCGAGGACGAGCGCGTCTGCGTCGGAGAAGTAACACGCGCGGTCCGCGAACGCGACCGGGCCGCCGAGGTCGAGCATCAGGCCTCGGCGTGGTTCCGCGCGGTCGCGTACGCTTCCTGGACGCGCCTGAACTCGGCCTCGTCGCCGCCGGTGTCGGGGTGGACTTCCTTGGCGCGGTCGCGGTAGGCGCTCTGGACCGCGTCCTCGTCGGCGCCCGGCTCGAGGCCGAGTTCCGCAAACGCCGCCGTCACGGGGTCGTCAGCGGCGCTCGGAGCCTCGATATCGGGAGTCTCGAACGGGAGGCGCCGGCCGAGCGACCACCCGGGCATCTCGTGTTCGCACAGCACGGCGGTGATCCCCGCCGACTCCAGCCGGAAGTACGCCTGTGCGTCGAAGGTGATCGCCACGTCGCGGTGGAGGAGAAAGAACGCGACCCTGCGGCCCTCGACCTCGTAGTCCTCGGCGTAGGGCTCGCCGATCGCCCGGAGGAACTCGCGGATCTCCGCGCGGCGGCGCTCGGTCCCGTCGACGCGCTCTGCGGGGTCGGCGGGCCGACCCGGGAACAGGCGCTCGCCGGCGTAGAAGGCGACCGCCGCGACCACGCTCACCGCGGCGCCGAGCGCGAGGCCCGCGAGCAGCCACGGCGGCAGGAGACCGAACGGCTCCGGCAGCACGAGCAGGCCTAACGAACGAGAACTCAAGAATTCGTCGGCGCGCTAGCCGATATACCGCAGGTCGTCGTCGGGCACCGGCGCGTTTGCCTCCTGCATCTCGCGGATGCGCCCGACGACCTCCTCCATCTCCTCGGCGCGGTCCTCTAAGTCGCTGAAGTCGACCTCGAACCCGAGGAGCGACTCCAGCGTCTCCAGGACGACGCGCGCGCTCTTGGGGTCGACGAGGTAGCCACTCGTCTCGCCCATCAGGCAGGCCGCCTCGACGCCGCGGCGGCCGCCGAGGCCGAGCAGGAGCCCCGAGACGCCGACGATGCCGCCTGCGGGTTCGCTCTCGCGGAACTCGACGCCCGCGCGCTCTAGCTCCTCGCACAGCTCCGGGTCGGTGACGGCGCCGACGACGCCGTGGTCGTCGTCGTCCATGAGCTCGCCGGTCGGAATACCGCCGAGCGCGTAGGCGCGTTCGGCGCCGAACGTCTCGGCCACGTCGAGGAACGCGTCTGTCAGCCGGTAGTGGCCGGCGGTGCTGCCCGCCTGGTGGTCGCCGGTGAGCACGAGCAGGTCGACGCCGTTCGCGTCGACGGCGTAGAACTCCGCACAGGCGAGGCTCGCGACCCCGTCCTCGACGGTGACCTGGGGCGGGAACTCGTCGGCGTACACCCGCCGCACCAGCGCTGCGTCGAACTCCGAGGTCAGGTGGTCGGCGGCCAGTTTCCCGACGTGGCCGACGCCGGGGAGCCCCTCGACGAGCGTCGGCGCGTCGAGGTCCGGGTCCGCGACCTGCTCGATCTCGATGGCGTCCATGCCACTCATCCGGGTCGGCGACGCTTAAGAGCGCGGCGGTACTCGCCGTAGGGGTCCGCGGGGTCGAACGGCGCCGGCGCGGTGTTCTCCGTCGCGGCCCCGCAGTCGGGGCACGTCTCGCCGAGCGTGTACACCGGCCGGTCGTGGCGCTCGCGCCACGCCCCACAGCGACGGATATCTGATTTCACTACTCCTCGCGGCGCTCGCGGTGGTACTCCGCGGTGCCGCCCGCGGCCTCGATTGCGGCGCGGGCGCGCTCCGCGCTCTCCTCTAGCTGTGCCTCCGCGGTCTTGTAGTCCGGCGCCTGGATCCGAATACGGTACTCGGGCGAGCCGACGTACGAGACCGAGAGGTCGATCTCGTCGGGCAGGTCGCCGTTACCCGCCGCGGCGTCGAGGGCCTCGCGGATGGCGTCGACGCCGTCGCCCGTCGGACACCGGAGGTCGACGTAGCCGCTCACGGTGACGTACGGAACGGAGACGTTCTCGCGCGCGGTCTCGACTATCGCCGCGACGTCGTCGTCGTCGAGGTCGACCTCGTCGAGCGCCTCGGTTCCGTGGATCGCCGCCTGCTCGAAGGCGTCGTACAGCGACTCGTGTTCCGCGAGCAGGGCGGTGACGATCTCGCGGTAGCGCTCGTCGCCGAGGTCCTCGCCGAAGGCGACGCTCATCCACGCGTCGGCCTTCTGCTCGTTCTTCCAGTCCTGGATCGTCTCCTTGCGCTGGTGCTCGTTGACGTCCTTGATCGAGAGGTCGATCTGCTGAGAGCCCTCGTCGATCTCGAGGACCTTCGCGACGACCGTCGACCCCTCGGTGACGTGGTCGCGGACGTTCTTGATCCAGCCGCTTGCGACCTCCGAGACGTGAACGAGGCCGCGCTTGTCCGCGTACTCCTCCAGGTCGACGAACACCCCGAAGTCCTCGATGTCGTCGACCTTGCCGACGACGAGTTCGCCCGGCTCCGGCCAGCCAGTGTACTGCATGTCCGTGTGTGGGCGGTCTGTGGGGACAAACGTTTCTATCGTGGCGCCGGCCGGAGAGAGGACCCGTCGACGCCCCCGTTCCGTGGCGGCGACGCGTCTACTCTCTCGCTTCGACCGTCTCTACCACGTCGCCGGTGAACTGGGCCTTGCCGCCGCCGGGGGTCGCGAGCGTCGAGCCACAGACGACGCAGGCGACGGTCGTCGACGCGCGGCCGAAGACCGTCTGTTCGTTGCCACAGTCCGGGCACTCGACGACGTGGAAGCTCCCCGCCATTACTCCTGGAACTCCAGTCGGCCGGCGCGCCAGCCCTCGCGCATGTGAGCCGTGCCGCAGTCGCCACAGCGGTACTTGAGATTCGTCTTCTTCGTCGGCTTGTCGCCGCCGGGCACCTTCGAGAACTTCCCGGCGTTGCCGATCGTAGACAGGCCCCGCTTGCGCTGGCGGTCGATCCACTTCATGCCCGTCTCGCGCCCGCGACGGACCTTCTCCACCTCGTGTTCGTGGTGGGCGTCACAGTGCGGACAGTACGTGTTCATCCGGCGTGGCATCTCCATGATTGGCGGCGCTTCGCCGTCGCCGGTTAAGAACCGTACGGTCTCGACCAGCGCACGCCGACGCGGCACCGAAGCGTTCAGTACGGGCGCACGCGACAGGTCTGGTATGGAGTTCCTCATCGTTCGCGGCGACCCGGGCATTCGGAAGGGCGCGACGATCGAGTACGACGGCGAGGAGCGGGTCTGCTTTGCGATCCAGCGCCAGGGCGACTACCACGGTCCCGACGAGGTTCAGCTCTGGTGTACGGTCGGCACAGAGGACGAGCGCGAGACGTTCGAGAAGCGCCAGTTCGTCTCTCACTGGCTGGAGACGACGGCGGTCGAGGCCGACGCCCTGACGGTCGTCTCGCAGCGCGGCACGGCCTGAGGCGACCGGACGCCGAGTTCCGACTGGTCGACCGCGTACAGCGTCACGCTCCGCGTCTCGACGACCGGCTCGACCCCCGCGATCCCCGCGAACGAGACCGACCCGTAGCGGGCGCGCTCCGCCTCGCCGACCCAGACGTACCGCACGCCGTACTCGCGCATGAGTTCGACCCGCCGCTCCGGCGGTGCGCGGTACATCGCGTCGGCGGCGCGCATCCGCGCGACGTACGCCTCGCGCCCGCGGTAGCCGATCTCGTGGGCCCAGCCAGCCACCGTCGGTACGCCCGTCATACTCGCGGCCGGCGACGAGGTCCAGCCGTACATCCCGGGGGGCGCCGGGTACGACCCGCCGGGCGGCGGGAGCGACGTCGCGGGCGCAGAGAGCATCGTCGGCGTCCCGTCGACCGCGTCGAGGTACGCGAGCGCGGGGGCCGCACCGGGGTGGCGCTCCGCGACGAACGCTCGCGCGTCGAGGGTCGGGGTCTCGCGGCCCGCGTCGACGTGGGCGGGAAGCGCCTGCGCGCCGTAGACGAGCGTCGAACAGAGGAGGAGGAGCGCAACGGCGGTCGCGACCCGCCGGCGCGGCGGGCCGGCGAGGAACGCTGTCGCCGCTTCGGCACCGCTGCGCGCGCTCGCGGCCGGCCTGCCGGCGCGGGCGACCACCCACGGTCCCGCGACACCCGCCGCGAGCCCCCACAGCACCCACACCTGCGAGTAGGTCTTGAACACCGTGTTCATCCGGAGCGGTCCGGCCCGCTCTACGAGATAGACGAACTCGACGACCGTGACGAGACCCGCGCCGGCGACGAACAGCACCGCCTCGAAGCCCGCCTCGCCCTCGCGGCGGGCGACCCAGCCGAGGAGGACGAGCGGAGCGACGACGAGGAGAACCGGCGCGTCGACGGCGAACGCGACGGCGCCCAGCCCCCCCAGTCCGGCGACGAGCGAGAGCGCGCTCCCGCGCGTCTCCGCCACGAGCGCCGCCCACCCCGCGGCGAGGAACGTCCCGTGGACGAGAACCAGGCCGCCGACCCCGGACCGCTCGCCGGGCCCGAGCAGAGCGATCGACCGGCTGCTCGCGCTCGCGGCCGCCGTCCCGAACAGGAACGGCGCGGCGAGGACGACGGCGACGGCGCCCGCGAGCGCGACCGGGAGCGCCGCGAGGAGGGGCCGGAGGAGTTCGCGCGCCCGGCCGTCGGGCAGACGGGCCCGGAGCGGGTCAGAGAGCACCGACGGGAGGAGGTCGAGGGGGTCCGTCTGGGCGAGCGCGACGGCCAGCCACAGCAGGCCAAACGCGCTCGGGAACGACCAGGTGTTGACCACGGCGAGCAGCCCCGCGACGGCGGGCACGCCGACGAAGGCGAGCAGGCGGCGCCGCCGCACGTCTGTGCCGGGAGTCACTGTATAGGCGAACGCGAGGCCGACGACGAGCGCGAGAAAGGGGGTACTCGTCATGTGGGCGTGGAGGTCGCCGTTGAGCCACGCGAAGAGCGGAAACTCGTTGATCGTCCCCGGGATCACCCGGCTGTACTCGAAGTAGCTGAACCGGGCGGCCTCGCGCAGGACCGTCGCGGCGGTGCGGTCGGTTCCCGCCGCGACGAGGCCGGCGAGCGGCCGGGCGAGGGCGTCGGGCAGGGCGACGAGGGCGGCGTCGAGCGCGGCCGCGAGGTTGGCCGAGAGGCCGACGAGGACCGCCGCCGTGGCGCCCGTGGTCCGGCGGTCGAGCCCCCGGCGAACGCCCATCGCCGCGCCGAGGTCGTAGACGGCGGCGACGAGCGCCGCGTAGACGGTCGCGAGCGCGAGGTTGTACGTCAGGCGTGGGCCAGTCCCGGCGAGGTCGCCGAGCGTCGCCGCGAGCAGGTGGCCGCCGTAGTAGTACGCCACCCGCTCGCCGGCGAACCAGAAATCCTCGGGCGGGAGCCGGTCGGCGCGGGCGAGCGCCTCCAGCATCCCGTAGTCGAGGAACTTCTCGCCGCCGAGCGGGCCGACGGCGGGGTCGAGCGCCCGAACCGTGACGAGGAGCGCGAACGCGGCGAGAAAGACGCCGAGGGCCTGCCGGGCGGCAGCGCGGTCGACCTCGGGGAGCGAGAGGGCGACAGACCTCTCGCGGACGTCGATGTCGAGGACCAACAGTGCGGCGAGAGCGACGAGGAGCGCGAGGCCGGCGAGGCTGGCGTGTGCGCCGTAGGTGACCTGCCCGAGGAGGTACGCGCCCCACCACGTCGTCGCGAACGCGGCGGGGAGCGCGAGGCCGACGCCCCGCCCGTCGAGGCGGTCGAACGTCCGGGCCGCGAGGGGCGAGCCGAGGGCCGCGAGAACCGCGAGGACGACCAGCCACCGGGCGACGGCGCCGAACTCCATGGCCGTCGTGGGAGGGTCGGCGCCGAAAGTCCTTCTGATGACGAGTCGGACGACTTTTACTCGCGCTCGGGGATACGCGGGGTATGGACGTTGGGGTGGTCCTGCCGGCGTACCGGCCGGATCCCGACCGGCTCGTCGCCTACGCGGCGGAACTCTGTGAGCGGGTCGACCCCGCGGCCGTCCGGGTCGAACTCGACGCCGCCGACGCCGAGACGCGCGAGCGACTGCGCGCCCTGCCCGACCGTGTCGTCGTCGCAGACGCCGACCGCCGCCGCGGAAAGGGCGCGGCGATCACGGCCGGGTTCGAGGCGCTCGACACGGATATCCTGGTCTTCGCGGACGCCGACGGCTCGACGCCGGTCGAGTCGCTCGCGGGGGTGATAGCGCCGGTCCGGCGCGGCGAGGCCGCCCTCGCGGTCGGGTCGCGCCGGCACCCCGACGCGACGGTGGCGGACCACCAGACGTTCGCCCGCCGCCTCCTCGGAGACGGGTTCGCGTGGGTCGCACGTCGGGTACTCGACGTGGCGCTGTACGACTACCAGTGTGGCGCGAAGGCGCTGACCGCCGGGGCGTGGGGTAACGCGCGGGCACACCTCCGCGAGCCCGGGTTCGCGTGGGACGTCGAACTGGTGGCCGTCGTCGACGCCCTCGGGAAGCGGGTGGTCGAGGTGCCGGTCGAGTGGGAGGACCAGCCGAACTCCACCGTCGCGCCCGTGACCGACACGCTCCGGATCGCCCGCGGGCTGCTCGTCGCCCGCCACCGCGCGCGGCACCTCCGCGGCGACCGCCTCCACCGGGCCATCGGCGGGGACGACCCCGCGCTCGTCGAGCAGGGCGACACGGTCGAGGAGTGAGATGAGCGACCGACTCGCGGAACTGCGCTCGACGGCGCGGTTCGGCCAGTTCGTCTCCGTCGGGGTCGTCGGCGCCGTCGTCGACAACGCGACGCTCGCGGCGCTCCGCCTCGGCGCCGGGGTGCCGGAACTGCTCGCGAAGGCCGCGGGCGTCGAGGCGGCCATCCTCGTGATGTTCCTCGTCAACGAGCGCTGGACCTTCGCCGGCGAGGGGCGAGTTGGGGCCGGGCCCTTCCTCCGGCGCCTGCTCACCTCCCACGGCGTCCGCGTCGGGGGCGTGGCGGTCCAGCTCTCGGTCTACTGGGCCCTGACCCAGCGCCTCGACGTGACGCTCTACGTCGCCGGGACCGACCTCTGGTTTCTCGCGGCGAGTCCGCTCGCCATCGCCGCCGCCGTGGTCGTGAACTACGTCGCGGAGAGCCTGTTCACCTGGCGCGTCGGTACCGAGGGCGGATGAGTCGTGGTGACTCACCACGCCGTCGGCCGGTCTGCGACCGGGGAATCACAAGTCTTAATCGGCGTCCGAGGCTCGATTTTGGTAGCGGGATGGGATAGCTCGGAGATTCCGCCGGGCTCATAACCCGGAGATCGGTGGTTCAAATCCACCTCCCGCTACTCGACTAACCGGCGAGCGGCGCGTCTCGTCGCGCCGGTGAGGCGAGTCGAACGGAGTGGAGTTGAACCAGGGAGTGGAGCGACCGACGGGAGCGAAACGACCGAGGTTCGAATCCACCTCCCGCTACTCAGCTGAGTTCACCGACACAGCGAGGCGTCTCGTCTTACGCCCCGTCGAAGCCGATCCGGCTTCCCGAGGAGAGGTCCCGACCTTCGTCGCCGCCGCGGCTCAGGAACTCGACCCCGTCGTCGGCGAGGTGGACGGTTCCGTCCACGACACGGACCGCCACCCGGTCGAGTACGGCACCCTCGCACGGGCCGTACGTACAGACGCCGTCCTCGCGGTCGAACGTCGCTCCGTGACGCTGACAGACGAGTTCGTCGTCGCGCACCGCCGCACCCGACCCCGTGTCGAGGCGCACGTCCGTCCAGTGCTTGCAGTAGTTGCGGTAGGCAACCACCTCGTCGTCGTCGCGCCGGCTGAGTACGACCTCGATCGTTCCGTCCCCCTCGGCGTCGCCGTCGCACGCCCGCATCGTGAACAGGAGTGTTCCGTCGGTCGGCACGTCGGCCACGGGCGCAATCGCGTCCCCCACCATTCGATCGTGTCTCAGTCCGGGCGAGCAAAGCGCTTGTCGGGTCGGCTCAGTCGCCGCCCAGTGGGTCCGCGTCGCCGCCGTGACACCGCGCCTCGACGTGGCGGTCGTAGAGCCCCGAGAGCAGGGGGGCAGCGGGGCCGCCGGGCAGGTCGATGCCGTCGACGGTCGCGACGGGGCGGAAGCCGTCGACGGTCGCGAGAATCGCCTCGGTCGCGTCGCGCACGTCGGCGGGCGTGTGCGACCCCTCGCGGACGGGAATCCCCTCGCTCGCGGCGAGATCGAGCGCGAGCGAGCGCGCGACCCGTGGCTCGACGGGGCCGTCGAGCGCCGGGGTGTGGAGCGCCTCGTCGTCGACGAACAGGACGGCTGCGTCGGCACCGCCGACGACGCGCCCGTCCGCGTCGAGCACCAGCGCCTCGTCGGCGTCGTGGAGTTCTGCGCGCGCTAACACGGTGTCGAGTCGCGCACCCGTCCGGGCGTCAGACGGGATCGACCGGCCGGGGATCCGCCGGGTCTTGACCGTCTGGAGGACCGCCGCGTCGTCCCACGGCGGCGACCCGGCGACGCCGGCACGGCGCCGCTCGGTCGCACGGATCACCACCCGCGGGTCGGGGTCGTCGCCGGGCGTGAGACCCGGGGCGGTCCCGCGCGAAACCGACACGGAGAGCAGCGCCTCCTCGATACCGGTCGCGAGGAGGTCGTCGACCCGCGCGCGGACATCGTCGGGGCAGGGGATCGAGAGCCGGTCACAGGAGGTCGCGAGTCGGTCGGCGTGGGCGGTCCACGCCAGCGGTCGGCCACCGTGGACCCGCACGGGTTCTGTCGCGCGGTCGCCGTAGCGAGCGCCCCGGTCGTCGACGGGGACCGTCGCCTCCGACCGCGGGACGACCCGGCCGTCGACGTGGTAGTTCACGCCATCACGCGCCCGTCCGGTCGCGAGCGCGGTCGATCCAGCGCGTGACGCGAGACTCGGCCACGTCGATCTGCTCCGAGAGCGCCGCCGCGTCCGCTTCCGCGAGGTCGCCGACCGTCTCGACGTCGGCGGTCCCGAGCCGCTCGGCGTACGCCGGGCCGATGCCACGGACCGTCTCGACGGATTCAGTGCTGTGGTCGTCCGGCGGCTCCGACTCCGCCTCGTCGTCCGGCGGCTCCGACTCCGCCTCGTCGTCCGGCGGCTCCGACTCCGCCTCGTCTATCGTCACGTTCGACTCGACTGCACCACCCGCCTCCG
>JBDGTD010000048.1:18555-23762 GCA_042217165.1 Haloferacaceae archaeon
CGGCCGTGTCCACCTCATCCTCCGCCAGCGACCCCGTCGACCCCGCCGCGTCCGTGTCGGCCACCGCCGGGTCGTGTTCGACCGTCACGTCGCCGTCGCCGCCGCGACGCCGGTCGTTCGACGAGAGACCGAAGAGCGATTTGATCGTGTCGATGAGTCCCATACCCTCATCGTCGGGCGGTCTGAACTAAAAACGACGTGTGATCAGAGCCGGTCGCGGAGCGCGCGGTTCATCGCCGCGACGGGCGCCTCGCGGTCGGTCCAGATCTCGAACGCCTCGGCGCCCTGGTAGAGGAGCATCCACGCGCCGTCGACCGTCGTCGCGCCCGCGTCGGCGGCCTCGCGGAGCAGCCGCGTCTCGACGGGGCTGTACACCGCGTCGAGGACGGCGAGGTCGGCGTGGAGGAGCCGCGCGGGCACGGGCGTCTCGTCCTCGTCCATCCCGACGCTCGTGGCGTTGACGAGGAGGTCGGCCCCGGGTACCCGGTCGTCGAGAGAGCCGAGGCCGCCGGCGGTCGTCCGCTCGCCCACCGCCGCGGCGAGGTCCTCTGCCGTCGCCACGGTGCGGTTCGCGACGTGGACGCTCGCGCCCGCGTCGGCCAGTGCGAACGCGGCGGCGCGGCCCGCGCCCCCGGCGCCGACGACCACGGCCTCGGCGCCCGTCGGGTCGACATCGTGGTGTGCGAGCGACCGGGTGACGCCCGCGAGGTCGGTGTTGTACCCCCGCGGCGGGTCGGTCCCGAACTCGATCGTGTTCACCGCGCCCACGCGCGCGGCGAGCGGGTCGGCCTCGACGTGGTCGAGCACGTCCTGCTTGAACGGGATGGTGACGTTCAGCCCCGCGATCCCGAGGGCGGCGGCGGCGTCGACTGCGGCGCCGGCCGAGGTCGGTTCGAAGGTGACGTAGCGAGCGTCCATCTCCAGGTCCCGGTACGCGGCCTCGTGCATTGGCGGCGAGCGCGAGTGGCCGACCGGGTCGCCGATCAGCCCGAACACCTGCATAGCCCGAGAGGCGACGGCAGGGCGGATAAACCCCGTCAGTTCCGTCGAACACAAGAAATACGTGGCGAGGTGGTCCCTGACGAGACGTGTTCAACCGGCTTCGACATCCGCTCGTCGGGGTTGCGCTCGCGCTCGCGCTGACGCTCCCGTGGGTCGTCGTGCGGTTCGGCTCGCTCCTCGGGGTCGCGCTGCCGGGACCCGAGCAGCGCGGGACGGGCACGGTCGTCGCGTTCAGCGGGATGGCGGTGCTCGGGGCGTCCTTCCTCCTCGCGTGGGGAGCAGAGACCGCCGAGAAAGACGTCCCGCGGGCCTTCGCCATCGCCGTCCTCGCCGTCCTGGCGGTCGCGCCGGAGTACGCGGTCGACGCGCTGTACGCGTGGAACGCGGGCGCGAACGCCGGCACCGCGGAGGGCGCGCGCGCGGCCAACCTCGCGGTCGCGAACATGACCGGCGCGAACCGCATCCTCATCGGTGTCGGCTGGTCGGCCATCGCCGCCTTCACCGTCGTCAGGTCTCGCTCGTCCGGCGACCCCGCCGTCGAGCGCCGCGACGGGTTCCTGAAGGACGCGGTCCACCTGGACCGCGACCTCTCGACGGAGATCGCCTTCCTCCTCGCCGCGACCGCGTTCGCCTTCTTCGTCCCGTTCTCGGCCAGCACCCTCTCGAACGGCGGGTCGATCGGCGGGATCGGGATCGTCGACACCGTCGTCCTCGTCGGCCTCTACGCGCTCTACATCGCGATCATCGTTCGCGGCGACGTGGAGGAACACGAGGCGAACGTCGGCGTCCCCGCCTACCTCCAGGGACTCGCCCGGCCCGCGCGGGTCTCGAGTGTCCTCTTCCTGTTCGTCTACTCCGGCGCGATGATCTTCGTCGCCGTCGAGCCGTTCGCCCACGGGCTGGAGTCGCTCGGCCTCCAGTTCGGGATCCCCGAGTTCTTCATGATCCAGTGGATCGCGCCGCTGGCGAGCGAGTCGCCAGAACTCATCGTCGTCGCCTACCTCGTCAACAAGGCGCGCTCGACCGCCGGGTTCAACGCCCTCATCTCCTCGAAGCTCAACCAGTGGACGCTCCTGATCGGCACGCTCGCGGTCGTCTACTCCATCGCCGCGGGGCAGGTCGCGACGCTCCCGTTCGACCAGAAGCAGGTCGCCGAGATCTGGATCACCGCCGCGCAGTCCTTCTTCGCCATCGCGATCGTCACCAACTTCGAGATCAGCGTCCGGGAGGCGGTCGGCCTGTTCGTCCTGTTTCTCTCGCAGGTGTTGATCGAGTTCGGCGCGATCATCCTGTACACCTCGGAGGCGGCCGCCGAGACGTTCAGCATCACCGTTCTCTACGCCTACACCCTGATCTATCTCGTCGTCGGGACGTACCTGTTCTACCGCCGGCGCGAGGAGGTCCGGACGCTCGTCGGGCAGACGGCCGAGACCGCCCGCGACGCGCTGGGGTCGGGGACGGGCCGCCCCGAGCGCGCGGACTGACGGCCGGCAGAACAGATTTCTGACGGAGACGAGAACTCTACCGGGATGCTCCGGTCCGTACTGGCTCGGCTCCGCGCGTGGCTCGCCGGCGACGAGGCGGACGGCTCGCGGGTCGTCCGGTCTCGCCTCGACGCGTCGGTCCGCGAGGCCCACGGCGGCGGCGAGGCCGAAGTAGAACGCGAGCTGAGCGAGGTCCGCGAGCGGGCAGAGACGCTCGAGGAGGGGCGACGCGACGGGACGGAGTAGAGACTCGTCCGTCTCCGGCCGCGAACGACACCCACAAGCCCGGCGAGTCGCGACGGAATCTATGCTCGGTATCGTCGCCAGCCGCGCGGACGAGGCCTCCGTCCGGATCGCGAAGCGCCTGCGCGCGATAGCGGACTGGGAGCGGGTCGGAGACGGCCAGCCCGCGGGCTGGCGGACAGACGGCGCCGAACTCAGAGTGATCGAGGAGATCCACGTCGAGATGGCAGACCCGGCGCCGCTCTTCTCGGCGACCCCCGACCTCGTCGCTGTCGTCTCCCGCCACGCCGGCGACACCGGTCCCCTCCTCACTGCCCACCACACCGGGAACGTCGGGCCGGCGGACTACGGCGGCGAGCCGAACTCCTTTGCCCCCGCCGCGCCCGCCGCCCACCGGCGGGCGCTCGGCGCGCTCTCGGACCACGCCCCCGGCGGGTACGCGGTCGGCACCGAGGCGACCCACCACGGCCCGACCGACGTCTCCGTCCCCTTCCTGTTCGTCGAACTCGGGAGCGCGGAGGACCAGTGGCGCGACGACGCCGCGGCCGAGGCGGTGGCGCGCGCGACGCTTGCGCTTCGCGGCGTCGGGCCGCGAACGGAGCGGTCGGTCGCCGTCGTCGGGGGCGGACACTACGCCCCGCGGGTCGAGCGACTGGTGCGGGAGACGGACTGGAGCGTCGGGCACGTCGCGCCGGACTGGGGGGTCGAGACGCTCGACTCGCTCGCGGTCCGGGTCGAGACGTTCGAGCGACTGCTCGCCGCCTCGGGCACCCGGCTGGTGCTGGTCGACGGCGACCGTCCGGGCCTGACCGAGGCGCTGGAGCGCGCGGACGCGCGACTCGTGAGCGAGACGTGGCTCCGCGAGACGGACGGGGTCGCGCTGACGCTCGCGGAGCGGTTGGAGGCGGCACTCGGCGGGGTAGACGAGGGGACGCGGTTCGGGGAGCCGGCGCGGACGACCGACGCAGACGCCGAGTTCGAGACGCGCGCGCTCCCGCCCGGCCTCGCCGAGGCCGCGAGCGGCGTCGACACCGCGGCCGCGACCGACGCAGTCGCGGCCGAGGCGCTGGCGTACGGGACAGAAGACGGCGGGAGCCGCCCGGCAGAGCGGGTCGCGCTCGCGGCTCCCGGGGCGTACGACCGGATCGTCGCAGGGCTGGCCGACGTACTCAGCGGAGGGTACGACGCGGTCGAGGTGTGTGAGGACCGCGTGGTCGCACGACGGCTCGCCTTCGACCCGGAGCGTGCGCGGACGCTCGGCGTGCCCGAGGGGCCGGCGTTCGGCCGTCTCGCGGACGGCGAGGCGGTGGAGGTCGGGGGCGAACGGATCCCGCCCGAACAGGTCTCGCGAGAGCGCGTCGACGAGTTCGAGATCCCAGATCGCTAGTCTCAGGCCCTCAGAACCGTCAGACGGGCGTCTGACGGCCCGGTACAGTAATGAACCTCGGGTCGGTATGTCGCCCGAAGTCATGGACTCGATCGTCGACGAAGCGATAGACGAAGCCGAGGAGGCCGGGGGGAGGGCCGTCGACGGCGCGAACGGCGTGGACCACGCGGACGCGTCTGCCGAGGACGGGCCGCGAACCGGCAAGATGAGTGACGACGAACTACAGGACGTTCTCCAGGACCTGGAGACGGAGATCACCGTCGTCGGGTGCGGGGGTGCCGGCGGGAACACCGTCAACCGGATGGCCGAGGAGGGGATCGAGGGCGCGAACCTCGTCGCAGCCAACACCGACGTCCAGCACCTGGTGGACGTAGAGGCCGACACCAAGATCCTCATGGGAGAGGACCGGACCGGCGGCCGGGGCGCGGGCTCTGTCCCGCAGGTCGGCGAGGAGGCGGCGCTGGAGAGCCAGGAAGACATCCACGAGTCGATCGACGGCTCGGATATGGTGTTCGTCACCGCGGGACTGGGCGGCGGCACCGGCACCGGGTCGGCGCCGGTCGTCGCACAGGCCGCGCGCGAGTCGGGCGCGCTCACCATCGCGGTGGTCACCACGCCGTTCACCGCAGAGGGTGAGGTTCGGCGCACGAACGCCGAAGCCGGGCTCGAACGCCTGCGTGACGTGGCCGACACCGTGATCGTCGTGCCGAACGACCGCCTGCTCGAATCCGTCGGGAAACTGCCGGTCCGACAGGCGTTCAAGGTGGCCGACGAGGTGCTGATGCGGTCGGTAAAGGGGATCACGGAACTGATCACCAAGCCCGGCCTCGTCAACCTCGACTTCGCCGACGTCCAGACGGTGATGGAACGCGGCGGCGTCGCGATGATCGGTCTCGGCGAGTCGGACTCGGAGAACAAGGCACAGGACTCGGTGCGCTCGGCGCTCCGCTCGCCGCTCCTCGACGTCGACATCTCCGGGGCGAACTCCGCGCTCGTCAACGTCACCGGCGGGCCCGACATGGCCATCGAGGAGGCAGAGGGCGTCGTCGAGGAGATCTACGACCGGATCGACCCCGACGCCCGGATCATCT
>JBDGTD010000025.1:0-19941 GCA_042217165.1 Haloferacaceae archaeon
CCGCGGTCGTCTGGGACCGTCCCGACGCCCCGGACGTGCGCTGGACCGTCGACGCGCTCGCTCGGCCGCCCGAGTTCGCCGTCGAGGGGCTGGACGTCCCCGACGCGGTTCCGGCCGGCGAGGCGTTCGAGGTCGGGATCACGGTCCACAACGCGGGCGGGCGACGTGACTGGTTCGTCGCGGAACTGGGGTTCGCGCCCGCGCCGGACGGCGAGGAACTCGAACTCGCCTACGGCGCGGGCGAACGGCTGACGAAGCCGCGGTCGCTCGTCGCCGACTTCGGCGGCGACGACGAACTGACCGTGCGCCTCGACTGGGGGCTCGGAACGAGGGACGCGACGGTCGCGCGGGCCTGACGGGGTCCGCGCCGGCTCACCGGCGTCTCGGCGCCGCGGGCTTCGTCGGCCGTGTCGCCGGGGCGCCCGTCTGCGCCGAGCGGTTCGCGGCCGACGTGAGCAGATGCGACGCCCCCGCTCCGTCGAACCGTAACAACTATAGTTGTGAAAGTTCACGTGTCGGGTAGGCACCGCGTCCACGGTTAGCACATCCATATCGAGTCTGGTGCGCCGCCGTACCCGGCTCGTCCGCCACCCTGCCTGTCTGTCCACCGGACGTCGTGCCTGCCCGAACGGGCCGGTCGCGAACGTACACGCGACCGGGTCCCGTTCTCCCTGCCGACCCGTCCTCGAGAGTCACCTCGCCCGCGCCTCGACGACGCAGCCCCGACCGACGGCCGCCGGCAGACGAACAGCCCTTACTGTCTCGCGCACCTCGTTCCGGTATGTACCGACCCGAGACGCGACGCGCGGCCTGCCGGGCGTGAGCGACGACGGCGGATTCGAGGACGTCCGCGAGACGGCCGACGGCCACCCGATGTGGAGCCTGCTGGGCTACGCCCGGCCGTACTGGCCGCGGCTCTCGCTCGGCGTCCTCGCGGCCGTCCTCACGCGGGTCGCGCGGCTCGTCCCGCCGGTAATCGTCGCGACGGCCATCGACCGCGTCGTGCTCGGCTCCGCGGCCCCTGGCCTGCTCGCGAACGTGGGCCTCGTCCCGACCGGCTCGATCACCGGCGAGGCCGCCCGCCTCGCGCTCCTCGAGCGGCTGGTCGTCATCGCGGCGCTCGCGTACCTCGTTCGCTCCGTGGCCCGCTTCGGCTCGCGGTACCTCCTGCAGTCCGCGGCCCAGAAGATCCAGCGCGACCTCCGGAACGACACGTACGACGGCCTCCAGCGCCTCTCGATGGGGTTTTTCGCGGACCACCAGACCGGCGGGATGATGTCGATCCTCAACAGCGACATCAACAGGCTAGAGCAGTTCCTCAACACCGAGTTCCGCCAACTCGTCCGGGTCGTGGCGACCGTCTCCGGAATCGCGGTCGTCCTCTGGTACTACGCGCCGACGCTCGCGCTGGTCGCGCTCGCGCCCGTGCCGCTCGTCGGCCTCGCGAGCGCCGGCTTCCTCCGGTGGATCGAGCCGCGCTACAAGTCGCTCCGCGAGACGGTCGCGCGGCTGAACAGCCGGCTCGAGAACAACCTCGGGGGCGTCGCGGTCGTGAAGGCGTTCGACCGCTACGCCTTCGAGCGCGACCGGGTCGCGGCACAGAGCCAGGCCTACCACGACGAGAAGGTCGCGGCGCTCCGGATCCGGCGCGCGTTCTTCGCGACGCTCCGCCTGCTCACCGGCGTCGTGTTCGTCGTCGTGCTCTATCTCGGCGGGCGCTCGATCATCACCAGCCCGCCCGGCGCGGCGCTCGTCTCCACCGGCGCGTTCGCGGCCTTCTTCCTCTACCTCCGGCGGCTCTACTCGCCGATGCGCCGGATCGGCCGCTCCGCGAACAAGTACCAACTGGCGAAATCCTCCGCCGAGCGGGTGTTCGGCCTCCTCGGACGCGACCCGGCGCTCACCGACCCCGAGGACCCGTGCGCCCCCGAGACGGTCGCGGGTCGGGTCACCTTCGAGGACGTCTCGTTCGGCTACGACGAGCGCGAGCGGGCCGTCGACGGCGTGAGCCTCGACGTCGAGCCGGGCGACACGGTGGGGCTCGCGGGCCCGACCGGCGCGGGCAAGTCGACGCTGACGAAACTCGTCCCGCGGCTGTACGACGTCGACGCGGGGCGGGTGCTGGTCGACGGCGTGGACGTGCGCGAGTACGACCTCGGGGCTCTGCGGGACGCGGTCGCGGTCGTCGAGCAGACGCCGTACCTGTTCTCGGGCACCGTCGCGGAGAACGTCGCCTACGGCGACGCCGACGCCCTCGACGCGGAGCGCCGCGGCGACCGCTCGCACCGCGACCGGGTCGTCGCCGCGACCCGCGCCGCCGCGGCCCACGAGTTCGTCGCCGACCTGCCCGACGGCTACGACACCCAGATCGGCGAGCGCGGCGTGAAGCTGTCGGGCGGGCAGCGCCAGCGTCTCGCCATCGCCCGCGCCCTGCTGAACGACCCCGCGATCATCGTCTTCGACGAGGCGACCAGCGACGTCGACACCGAGACCGAAGAACGGATCGAGGCCGGCGTCGAGCAACTCGTCGCCGACCGGACGGCGTTCGTCGTCGCCCACCGACTCTCTACCATCCGCGACGCGGACCAGATCGTCGTGATGGACGAAGGGCAGGTCGTCGAGACGGGGACCCACGAGGAACTGCTCGCCGAAGACGGCGAGTACGCGGGGCTCTGGCGCGCACAGGCCGACGAGCAGCCGGTCCGGGAGGCGCCGACGGAGGACTGAGGCGTTCGCTCGCCCCGCGGGCGTGCGAACTAAGCCGCCGGCGCCCCTCCCTCGTCCGTGAACCAGAACGTCGGCGGTTTCGACCGTCTCCTGCGCGCCGCCCTCGCGGTCGTACTCTCTGTCGTCGCCGTCGCCGCGGCCGTCGAGGGGGCGACCACGCTGGCGGTCGCGACCGGCCTCGGTGCGCTGGGCGCGGGCTTCAACGCGACTACCGGGTGGTGTGGCGTGAACGCGGCCTGTGGATTCGACACGACGGGGGAGTAGCCAGCCGCGGCGACGTCTCGACGGGCCGTACCGAGGCAGAGAGCGAGCGCTCGCTGCCTGCCGACCGCTCCGACGTGGTCGCGTAACCCGGAGCCCCGAGAGGAGCGCCCCCTGTTTCGACTCACCGCTCCGGCCGCTCTGCTCCGGGGGTGCCACCGCTGTATCCGCGTAGCGCGGCCACGCCGTCTGCGTCAGCAGGGCTCTCCCACCCACCACCGTGGGTGCGGACCGCCGACGTCGGGTCACGGCGACCCTCCCGCGACCGAAGGCGTGAGCGTTCGCCTCGACGCCGTTCGTAATGACAATAAAGTTAATTATCGATCGACAACGATCTGCTGTAAAATGGGATTTTTCTCTGACTCCGACACAGAACGGGCCAAGAAGCTACTGACGCAGGCACGGGACGACCCGACCGCGATCCGGGACGAGGCCGACACGCTCGCCGAACTGCTGGGGTCCGAGGACCGGGAGGCTCGCCGCGCCGCGACGGCCGCGCTGGCGTCGCTCGCGAAGGACAGTCCCGGCGCTATCGAGCCTGCGTTCCGGCCGCTCGTCGACGGACTGACCGCCGACGACGAGGTCGTCCGACAGAACGCGGCGGTCACCGTCACCCAGGTCGCAATCGAGTATCCCGGCGCGGCCGCCGACACCGCCGTCGGACCGCTGGTACAGTGTACCGTAGCGGAGCGCGGCGGTCACCCCCAAGCGGCGGTCGCGCTGAAGGCGATCGCCAACGAACGTCCCGACGCGCTTCGGCCGGCCGTCGACGGACTCCGGCCGTCGCTGAGCAGCGACGACGCGACCATCCGCGAGCGGGTGACCGCCATCTTCGCAGAGGTCGCCGCCGAAGAGCCCGACGCCGTCGAGCAGGGTCTCGACGAACTGACCGCCCGGCTGACCGACGAACGCGCAGCGGTCCGCGAACACGCCGCAGGCGCCATCTCCCGCGTCGCCGAGGAGCGGCCGACGGCCGTCAGTGACGCGGTCGGCCCCCTGACCAGGCGGCTATCGGACACCGCCGCGGTCGCTCGCCCGGCCCTGAAAGCGGTTCATCGGGTCGCAGCAGCGGACGGCGACGCCGTTCGACCGGCGGTGCCGGAACTGGAGCCGCTGTTGGCCAGTGACGACCCTGACGTTCGGCGAGACGCCGCCGCGGCGCTGTTGCACGTTGCCGAGGCGGACGAGCGCGCCGTCCGGCCGATACTGTCGAGCGTGGAGCCACTGCTCGACGACGACGATACGCACTGCCGGGCGCTCGCGACCGGAATCTACGGGTTCGTCTCGAGAGAGGCTCCGCGGCTGGCGGTTCCGGTCGCGGAGACGATGGCGGACGCTCTCGACCGGGACCACGACCAGACTCGACAGGTCGCCGCGGCCGTCCTCGGCCGCGTCGCCACGACGAAGCCTGCGGCCGTCCGCCCGGCGTTCGACGCTCTGATCGACTGCCTCGACGACGAGGACGACTCGGTTCGAGAGAGCGTCGCCGGGGCAGTGAGCAGGGTCGCACAGGCTCACCCCGAGGCTGCGGGGGCCAGATCGGCGGCGTTGGTCGCCCGACTGGACGCCGGCGAGGCGACGGCTCGGCTCCACGCGATCAGGGCGCTGCGGTACGCGGCGATGGAGGACGGCGACTGGATCGATACCGAAGCCGTCCGCGGCTTAGAGCCCCGTCTGGCGGACGACGAGACAGACGTTCGTGGCGAGGCGGCTATGGCGATGACTGCGTTCGCCATCGAAGCTCCGGGGCTGGTCCCCGACCGACAGGTTCGACGGCTTCCGGAACTGCTGCGTACGGCAGCAGGGATGAGCGACGACATGGTCGCCGAGTCGACGGACCGCCTCGAGACGGCGACGGGTGTGGAGATCGATACCGACGCGGGAGCCCCGCGCGGGGCCGACGCCGACCGCCGTGAGACGGCGGGCACCGACGGAGACACGGCCCGAGAGCCGCTCGACCGGGCGGTCACGGTCGAGGAGGCCGGCGTCGTCGTCGAGAAAGAGGTCGACACCGAGTCGTTCTCGCGGCGGGCAGTGCGGCTACTCGTGGCCAACCGGAGCGGACGGGCGGTCACGGTGCGGGTTGTCGACACGCCGCCAGGGGGAGTTGCGCCGTCGGCGGTCGGGTTCCACTCAGACTACCACCCCGACGGGTGGACCATCCACGAGGACCACGGCCTGATGGAGTTCGAGCAGCGACTGGACGCCGGCGCGACCGTCGAAACCGTCTACGGGTCCCCGAGTGACGCCCCTCACGATACCGACGGAGAGCCGGAGCCGCCCACGGTGCGCGTCGACACCGACGCCGTCCGGAACGACTCGGCGGCCGGCAACTCGACAGACCACGTTCCGCCACAGCCGGCCGCGCCAGCGGCCGACGTCGAGGGGGTCGCGCCCCCACCCGAGCGGGACCTGACCGACGTCGCGGGGATGACCGACGTGAAACAGCGTCTTCAGGAGGAGGTGCTCGTGCCGCTGGCCGACGACCGCTACGAGGAGTACGGCTTCGATGGCGTGACCAACATCCTGCTCCACGGGCCGCCCGGGACGGGAAAGACGTACCTGGCGGAGGCGCTGGCGGGCCACCTGGGCTACAACTACGTTGCAGCGACCGCCGCAGACATCGCCAGCGACGTGGTCGGACAGGCGGCCTCGAACGTCGACGACCTGTTCGAGCGCGCCCGGGCGGCCTCGCCGTCCGTACTCTTTATCGACGAGATCGACTCCGTCGCCGCCGATCGCTCGGGCACGGGCGGGATGACCACGTCGGAACAGCAGATGGTCACCCAGCTGCTCACCGAGATCGAAGCCCTCAACGAGAGCGACGAGCCGGTCCTGCTCGTGGCCGCCACCAACCGGATCGAAGCCGTCGACGACGCCATCGAGCGCCCCGGCCGGTTCGACGCTCGCATCTCCGTCCGGAAGCCGGACGGCGAGGACCGACTCGAGATCCTGCAGTACCACCTCGAGGGGGTCCCCGTCGACTGGGACGGGGTCGACGAGGACGCTCTCGTGACGGCCACCGAGGGGTTCGCGGCCAGCCACCTCGCCGAGGTGGCCGACGCGGCCGGGCGCACGGCGGTCAGAGAGACACCCGAGGGCGAGGAGCCGACAGTGACCGCGGCCCGTCTTCACGAGGCCATCGAGACCCTGCAGGAGCAGCGCAAGGCCGAGACGACCGAGCGCCGGTTCCTCCGCGACCCGCCGGAGACCGACTTCGACGACGTGGTCGGCCTCGAGGAGGTCAAATCGAGTCTCCGGGAGAAGGTGATCGATCCGCTGGACAACCCCGAGATGTTCAGAAAGCTGGACCTCTCGATCGACCGGGGGGTGCTGCTCTACGGGCCGCCGGGCACGGGGAAGACTCACCTGGCACGGGCGCTGGCGGGGGAACTCGGGAGCAACTACGTCCAGGCGAGCGCGGCAGACCTCGTCAGCAAGTACATCGGGGAGGGGGCGAAGAACGTCCGCACGATGTTCGAGGAAGCACGGACTCACCAGCCGTGCCTGGTGTTCGTCGACGAACTCGACGCGCTGGCGACCGACCGGTCGGCCGACCAGACCCGCAGCGAGCGCCAGATGGTCAACGAGTTTCTCGACGCACTCAGCGACATCGAGAACGCCGACGACGACGTCATCGTGGTCGGTGCCACCAACCGGCCGGACGACATCGACCCGGCGATGAAGCGGTCGGGACGGCTCGACGAGCGAATCGAGGTGCCGCCACCGGACCGGGAGACACGGGTGGCGCTGTTCCGCGAGTATCTCCACACCGACGCCGCGGCCGTCGACGAGGAGTGGCTCGGCCGGAAGACCACGGGGCTGGTCGCCAGCGACATGGAACGGCTGGCAACGGAGGCGACGCGCGCAGCGTTGAACCGCCACCGGGCCGAGGCAGGCGGGCTCGGCGAAGTCGACGTCGAGGAGGTAGCGGTGACCCGCGAGGACGTCACGTCGGTACTCGAGGAACTCCAGGACGAGACCGAATCCACGCGGGCCGATATCGGCGGCAGCAGGTGAGCCGTGGCTCTTCGACCCCGAGCGACGGGCGACGCCTCTCCCCGCCCCCGGCGCACGCCGGCGGCTGACCGGCCTCAGACGGCGGCGAACGGACCGCTCTGGCTCCGGAATCCGGGACTCTCCCGTCCCGGGCGAGGGGCAAAGACGTCCCGGGCGACGCTCTGACCTACGGTTCGCCCGGCGGCGCGAGGTCGCGCTCGAACTCGTCGTGGACGTCGACGTCCTCGGGAACCGTCGAGTCGAGCGCCCGCTCCTCGGAGCGGTCCTCCAGCGCGCCCGGCTCTTCGGCGACCTCTTCCCATCCGGGCTTGACCTTCACCGACTCTGCGGGTGAGCCGACGGCGACGTGGTGGGCGGGCACGTCGCCCCGGGCCATCGCCGAGGCGCCGACGACCGCGTTCTCGCCGACTCGCGTCCCCGCCGACACCATCGCGCCGTAGCCGATCCGGGCGTCGTCGGCGACCTCCGTCCGGTAGTTCGTCACGTCGGCCTGGTCGACGATGTGGTGGCTGTGGGTGTGGAGGTGTGCCTCGTCCGCGACCGAGACCCGGTCACCGATCACGAGTTCGCCCCGGTCGTCCAGCAGGACGCCGTTGTGGACGACGACGTTGTCGCCCATCCGGACGTTGTGCCCACACTGGATCTTGATCCCGGAGAACAGCTGGAGCCCGTCGCCCGCCTCCGCGAACAGGTGGTTTGCGAGCGTCTGACGGAAGGGAAGCGCGAACGCGAGGTTGTCGGCGAGCGGCGACCGGTCGAAACAGCGCCAGAGGTAGCGCAGCGGCTTCGACGCCCGGACGTCGCCGGGGTCCTGCTCGGCCCAGCGCTCGCTCTCGGTCAGTGCGTGCCCGGGCTCGTAGCTCCGCAGGCGGGCCTGGGCCACCGGCGACGGCGACGCACCCCCCCGGAGCCGTCGGTACGCCTCTCGGTCGCCGAACAGGTCGACGAGGAGGTCTCGAACGACAGTCGCCGTGTCCTCGTCGGACGACAGCCGCCGGTCGACGTACGCGACCGCTCGGTCGATCCGCTCCTGTGCCTCGGACGGCAGTTCGCGACGGCGCTTTGCCATGCTATACGGTAGCAAGGCCGCATCGAGATTAACTGCTGTGACGACGGCCGCTCGCGGCTCCTGACCGGGCGAGACGCCGTCGGCTCGTCTCCGGGGCCACGCGCTGGCCGTCCACCGCGGGCTCCAGTCTTCGCTCGCGGGCTGCCCCGTCTGCCGCGCGTGACAGTAACGTTCGCTTGAGCCAACCGAACGACTTTGTGACGACGCGGTGACAACGGTAGTGATGGACGTCAGCCAGTTCGTCGACGCGAACGAACCGGACGAAGGCGGCGCACCGTTCCAGCTAGAGAACGCGAAGACGCTCGACGTCACCGTCGACGGGACGGTGACGACGAAAGCGGGCGCGATGGTCGCGTACACGGGCGACCTGACGTTCCGCGGGCGGTCCTCCGCCGAGGGGGGGATCACCGGCTTCGTGAAGCAGAAAGCCACCGGCGAGGGATCGCCCGTGATGACGGTCGAGGGCGAGGGCCACCTCTACCTCGCGGACGACGCGAAAGACGTCCAGATCCTCGACCTCGACGCGAGCGAGTCGATATCGGTCAACGGCGAGGACGTCCTCGCGTTCGACGAGAGCGTCTCCTACGAGATATCGACCATCGACAGTCTCTCGGGCGCCTCCGCCGGCGGGCTGACGAACGTGTTTCTCGAGGGCCCGGGCAACGTCGCGATCACCACCCACGGGACGCCGCTCGTTCTCACCCCGCCGGTGACGACCGACCCCGACGCGACGGTCGCGTGGAGTGACACCAGTCCGTCGAGCAGCGTCGACACCGGCCTCTCCGAGATGATCGGCCAGTCCTCGGGCGAGGCCTACCAGCTCGAGTTCGGCGGCACCGAGGGGTTCGTCGTCGTCCAGCCGTTCGAGGAGCGCGGGGCACAGTAGCCGTCCCGGATAGCCGGGGTCCGCCCCGGCTGGCCGCCCCCGGCGCGGCAGCCGCGTCCCGACCGCCGGCCGGAAGATAGATTGCCACACGGGGCGGGCGGGCGGACGGTGCGGGTCAGCCACTACTTCGAGTGGGAGGCGCAGATCACGGGCGGGCACGCCCAGTCGGTGCGCAACCAGCGGACGATGCTCTCCCGCGCGGGCGTCGACTACACGACCAGTCCCGACCTCTCCGCGGACCTCCTCCACCTGAACAACATGGGGCCGCGGTCGCTCTACTACGCCCGCCGGGCGCGCGACCGGGGGGTTCCGGTTCTCGCACACGCCCACCAGACCGCCGAGGACTTCCGCGAGAGCTTCGCGCTCTCCGACGTCCTCGCCCCCGCGCTCCGGCCCTACCTCTCGTACGCCTACGGCCTCGCGGACCACCTGGTCTGTCCCTCCGACCACACCGCGCGGGTCCTCGACGCGTACTGCGACGTCCCCCGCACGGTCGTCTCGAACGGCTTCGACCCCGCGAAACTCGCCGGCCACGACGACCCGGAGCTCCGGGCGACGTATCTCGACCGCTACGACCTCGACCCGCCGGTCGTGTTCATGGTCGGTCACGTCATCGAGCGCAAGGGGCTGGCGGCGTTCGTCGAGACGGCCCGCCGGATGCCCGAGACGGAGTTCGCGTGGTTCGGCTATCTCAACCCCGGCGGCGGGACCGTCGACCGGCTCCTGCGCTCGCGGACGACGACGAGACTCGTCGCCGAGTCGCCGCCGAACTGCACGTTCACGGGCTACGTCGAGGAGATCGCGGGCGCGTTCGCGGCCGGCGACGTGTTCTTCTTCCCGACGAAAAACGAGAACGAGGGGATGGCGCTCCTCGAGGCGATGGCGACGGGTGCGCCGCCCGTGGTGCGCGACATCGAGACGTTCGAGTGGCTCGAGGACGGCGAGACGGCGCTCAAAGCGCGCGACGTGGACGGGTTCGTCGCGGCGCTCCGAGCTGTCCTCGACGACCCCGCGCGCCGCGAGTCGGTGGGGGCGGCGGCCGCCGCCGAGAGTGCGGACTACACGCTCGACGCGGTGGCCGGCGACCTCCTCTCTGTGTACGAGACGCTGCTCGACGAGACGGCGCCGGAACGCTAGCCACGCCGTCCCCGGCCGAGCGTGTCGCCCCGCGCGCGAGGGCTGTACCCGGGGCGCAGACGACGGCCGGCCCGCGGCTCACGCACCCGTCGGGAGTGCGGCGGGGCCGAGCACCGCCCCGGCGACGACCAGCGTCACGACGACGGCGAGGAGCGCCGACAGCGGGTCTGCGAGCCGCGGCGAGGGGCCACGGGCGTCGAGACTCCCCGCCTCGCGGACGGCGGCGGCGTCGAGAAAGACGGTCAGGTCGCCCGCGCTCGGCACCGCCCACGCCGAGAGCAGCGCCGTCGCGGCGAGGGCGACGGGGGCAGAGAGCGGGAACTGGCCGAGAGAGAGCGCGACCAGCGGGTACCAGAGCGTCGGCGCGACGGCGGCGAGCCGGAGGACCGGGAGCGGCACCCCGGGGTCGAACTGCCCGCTGACCCGTGCCAGCGGGACGCCCCGCGTCTCGTCGAGCGGCGGCGCGAGACGGACCCCCAGCCCGCGGCTCCACGGCGCGAGCACGAGGAAGTGGACGAGTTCGTGGGGGAGAAGCGCGACCGCGAGGGCGAGGCGCAGGAAGCGTGCAGGCGAGCGCACAGATACACGACAGGGCCGCGCGAGCAAGAGCCCTCGGTCGGTTCGGGCGTCGCCGTCCGGGACGGCTCGCCGACGGCGCGGCAGGGGCGGATCTCCCCCGAGGTACGGTCTGTCGCGTCCGCGAACTCCTCGACGTCCGGGCCCCGGACGACGCCTCGGAGTGTCCCGCCGTCCGCGAGGACGAGCGTCGCGTCGCCGTACTCGCCGTCACGGCGGCGGGCGTGGCGGAGTAGCGCGCCCGTCGAGCGCCGGTTCAGGCTTCGTTTGCGGTCCATCGGCCCCTCGCGCAACGGAGACCGCCGTCTCTGCTCGACGGCCTGCCTCCACCCGAACATTGAGGATGCTCCCTCGTACAGCAGAGCCGTGTCGGTCGATTTCTCCGAGCGAGTCGGCGCTGTCGGGCGGTCGGTCGCGACCAACCGCGCGCTCGTCGGGACGCTCGTCGGCCTGTGGCTGCTGACGGCGGCGACCCACCACTACGTCGTCGCGCCCGCGAGTGTACTCCCGCAGGTCGCGGCGGACCTCGGGGTGTCGTCGGGACGGGCGGTCTGGCTCGTGAGCGCCGTCCCGGCATCGTGGGCAGCGACGAACTTCGCGCTCGGGGTCTGGATCGACCGCGCCGGCGACCACCGGACGATCGCCGTCGGGACGCTCGTCGTCTCGGTCGCCGGCGTCTGGAGCGTCGTCGCGGCCCGCGGCGGCTCGTTCTGGTCGCTCCTCGCCGCGCGGCTCGTCGCGGGGGTGGCGGTCGGGCTGATCTGGACCGCGTCGACCAACCTCGTCGGGGGCGCCGTCGCGCCGACGAACCGCGGGACGGCGATCGGCTTCTTTCTCACGAGCGCGCCGGCGGGGTTCGCGCTCGGCCAGCTCACGGGCCCGCTCGTCGCCTCGCGGGCGGGGTGGCCCGCGAGCCTCCTCGTGATGGTCGTCCTCGCTCTCCCTTCGTTCGCGCTGGTGACCGTCTCGGTCCGGCGACTGTCGCTCGACCCGCCCGAAGACACCGGCGTGCGCGCCGGCGTCTCGGGCGTCCTCCGCCACCCCGCGGTGTGGTACGGCTGCGTGATGGCCTTCGCTGCCTACTCGTACTACCTCTTTCTCAACTCGTGGCTCCCGACGTACCTCGCCCGGGAGTTCACCGTCTCGCCGGCCGTCGGCGGCGCGCTCGCGGCCGTCTTCCCGGCGATGGGTGTGCTGTCGCGGGTCGGCGGCGGCGCGCTGTCGGACCGGCTGCTCGGCGGGCGACGCGTCCCTGTCCTCCGCGCGGCGTTTCTCGTCTCGCTCCCGACCGTCGCCGCCGTCGCGTGGACGCGCCGGCTCGCCGTCGTGGTCGGCGCCCTCGTCGTCGCCGGGTTCGTCATCCAGCTCACCTTCGGCGTCGTCTACAGCTACGTTCGCGAGGCCGTCGACCCCTCGGTGACCGGGACGGCGCTCGCCTTCCTCACCACCGCCGGCATCTCGGGCGCGTTCACGGCCCCGCTCCTCTCGGGCGCCCTCATCGAGTGGTCCGGCGACTACGCCGCGGCGTTCGCCTACGCCGCCGTCCTCGTCGCCCTCGGCCTCGTGCTGTCGTGGGCGGCCCCGGAGTCGGCTGCCGCCTCCTGACCGGCGAGAGTCGCGTGCGCACCCGGCCACAGGAGCGGTCTGACGACGTCGCGCGCCGGCCGGCACTGGTCTACGCGTGAGACTTAGGCCCGTCGCGCCCGGCATTCGGCCGTGACCACGACCGCTTCGCTCCCTGCGACCGCTCGCTCCCGGAGGTCGCTCGCGTGAGCGACGACAGTCACCCCGAGTCCGCGTGGCGCGACCGGCTCTCGCCCGAACAGTACCGCGTCCTGCGCGAGGGCGGGACGGAGATGCCGGGCACCTCGGACCTCCTCGCGGTCAGCGACCCGGGCACGTTCCGGTGTGCGGGCTGTGACCGCCCGCTGTTCGAGACGGCGGACAAGTACGGCTCCGGGACCGGGTGGCCGTCGTTCGTCGAGCCGCTCGACGCGGAGGGCGAGCGACGGAGGAGCGAGCGGTCCGCGGGACCGAACGCGGCGACGGCGGAGCCGCGTGAGGCGGCGGAGAGCGCCGTCCGGGAGCGTCCCGACCACGGGACGACCGAGGTCGTCTGTGCGGGCTGTGACGGTCACCTCGGGCACGTCTTCGAGGACGGCCCCGACCCGACCGGCCTGCGCTACTGTATCAACGGCGTCGCCCTCCGGTTCGACCCCGCCGCGGACTGACCCGCGAGCCGGGCGCTACGCCGACTGTTCGACCCCCAGTTCGCCGAGTAGCGTCTGTGCGGCCTCGGCGCTCGAGGGCGGGCCGCGCGCCGTGACCAGGTCGCCGTCGACGGTGACGCTCGTGTCGTCGTCGAGTTCGGCGTCCCAGTCGGCGTCGGCGGCGCGCACCTCGTCTTCGACCCAGTACGGCAGTTTCCGGCCGTCGGGCATCCGGTCGTCGTCGTCGACGATCCCCTCCTCCCACGCGTTCGGGAACCCGGTGACCGAGCGCCCGTCGACGAGAAATGCGCCGTGTTCGTCCCGCGTGAACCCGAGGATTCCAACGGCGTGACAGACGACGAGCGCGACGCCGTCGTCGCCGGTCACGGCCTCGCGGAGCGCCGCCCGGGCGTGGCGGTCCTGGTTCACGTCCCAGACGGTGCCGTGGCCGCCGGGGAAGACGACGGCGTCGTAGTCGGCGGCGTCGACCCGCGCGAGCGGCGTCGGGTCGGTGAGCCGGTCGTCAGTCTCGTGGACCTCGCGGGCGTGTTCGGCGTACTCCTCGCCCACGTCCTCGGGGTCGAGCGACCGCTCGTCGACGACGGGTTGGTCCCCGGTCGGCGTCGCGACCGTCACGTCGACGCCGGCGGCCGACAGCGTCTCCAGCGGCTCGATACACTCCTCGGCCCAGTACCCCTCCTCGCTGACGACGAACAGCGCGCTTGTCACGCTTGGTGATGGGCGCGCGGGGTGAAGTGGGTTTGGTGTTCCGCGCCCCACGACGCGTCTCGCGTGGCCCTTCGGTCGGCACGCTCGCGGTCGTCCACGCCGGACGACAGACAGCGACGTGGCGCGTGGCGCTCGACCGGTCAGTCGGTCGCGAACGCCGCGAACCGCTCGGCCGTCACGTCGCACTCGACCGCGGGCTTGATCCCGCCGAGGTGGACGCCCCGGTCCGTCCGCCGGACGGGGTCGAGCGTCTCCGCGACCGCCTCGTCCATGTAGTAGTTCGGGCCGTCGCGCGCGTCGCTCAGGCGCACGACCCGGTCGAGCAGGCCGCCGCGCGCGCCGGAGACGACGACCACGTCCCGCGGGCGGTCGGTGAACGCCGGGTCGTGGTAGTAGAGCGCGCCGTTGGCGGCGTGGCGCTTGGCGTGTGCGTTCTCGGGGTGGGCCGCGAGCAGGGACTCGATTCGCGCCTCGCTGTCGTCGGGCGAGAGCACCGTCGGCGGCTCTGCCACCTCGAACCAGGCGAACAGGTGGCGGTGTTTGTAGTCGCTCTCCGGCGTCGGGAATCCGGCGTAGAAGCCGACGGCGTCGCCCGGCTCGAGCGCTCTGAGCGCCGCGACGTAGCCCGGGCGGTGTTCTCCGTAGGTCAGGGCGTCGAGATTCGGGTCGTGGTGGACCGGCTGTGCCCGGAGTGCCTCTCCGTCGAGCCACGCGCCCTCGCTGTTCGGCCGAACGCCGGTCAGGCGGTCGGCGAGGACGCCCTCGCCGTATCTGTGCGGGATCGACCCGTAGGTCGCCGTCTCGCTCGTCGGCCCCTTCTCGGGGATGGGGACGTACTCGACGCGGCCCGCCTCGTCGACCGCGGGCACGGGCCGGACGTTCCCGGTGTCGCCCGCGACGCCACAGAGGACCGTCGTCATCGCCCCGACGGACGTCCCGGGCAGTGAAGTGTCGCGCGGTTCAACTCCGCGGCGACCGGACGAGATCACCATGTTCGACGACCGAACGGACGCCGGAGAACGACTCGCCGACCGCCTCGTCGAGCGAGGAGTGCAGGCCGACGTCGTTCTCGCCATCCCCCGCGGCGGCCTGCCGGCCGGCCGGGCGGTCGCGGACGCCCTCGGGGCACCGCTCGACGTGGTCGTGGCGAAGAAGATCGGCGCGCCACACAACCCCGAACTCGCGCTCGGGGCGGTTGCGAGCGACGGGACCGTCTGGCGCAGCGACGAGACAGTCGACCGGGTCGGGGTCGACGAGGACTACCTCGAGCGCGAGATCGACCGCGAGCGCGAGGCCGCCGCCGAGAAGGAGCGACGCTACCGCGAGGGACGCCCGCCGCTCGACCTCGCCGGCGCGCGTGTCGCCGTCGTCGACGACGGCGCGGCGACGGGGTCGACGGCGATGGCCTGTCTCCGTCGCACTCGCGCCGCCGGGGCCGCCCACGTCGTCCTCGGCCTGCCGGTCGCGCCCCCGGACACGGTCGAGGCGCTCCGTGCCGAGGCCGACGAGGTCGTGGTCGTCGACACGCCGGAGTCGTTCGGCGCGGTCGGGCGGTTCTACCGCGACTTCGACCAGGTGTCGGACGAGGAGGCACAGACGTACCTCGCCGACGACCCGCGAGCGGCGTCTCGCGCGGACGACCGCCGGGACAACGGCTAACACGCCGCCGCGTCACGCTCCCTCCATGGACGAGGACCGCCACGACTACGCCGGCGAGCGGATCGACGTGACCTACGACGCGGCGCGGTGTATCGGCGTCCGGGCCTGCGTCGAGGGGCTTCCCGCCGTCTTCGACGCCGACCGGCGCCCGTGGGTCGACCCCGACGCCGCCGACGCCGACGCCGACGAGGTGGCCCGCGTCGTCGAGCGCTGTCCGACCGGGGCGCTGAGCCACGGCGGCGACGAGGCGGTTCCGGACCGGAACGCCGTCGTCGTCGTCGAGAACGGCCCCGTTCACCTCCGGGGCGACCTCGACGTGCGGACGGCGTCGGGCGAACCGGTGACGCGCGAGACGCGCCTCGCGCTCTGTCGCTGTGGTCGGTCGGGGAACAGGCCGCTCTGTGACGGGAGCCACGAGCGGACGTTCGACGCGGCCGGCGTCGACCCGAGCGCGGCCGTGGACGCCGCGCTCTCGGCGTCGGGGGGGTCCGCGGAGGACGACGCCCACGCCCCGCTCGTCGTCACGCTCCGGCGGGACGGCCCGGTCCACCTCTCCGGGCCCTTCACGCTCGTCCGGGGCGACGACACGCAGTCGGCCGACGAGACGGCGCTCTGTCGCTGTGGCGCCTCGCCCCGGAAGCCGTTCTGCGACGGCACCCACGAGTCCGTCGGGTTCGAGACTGCGCCGGGCGAGTAGCGGGGCCGCCCGACTCGGAGGCACGAACGTCTCTATCGAGAGCGACCCGACGCTCGCTCGCCTCCGGCGAGCGCCCGGGGAGGAGCGAGTCCACAGGCACACGGGGCGGCGGTCGCGGACGTGCGAGCGACCCTGTGAGACCCACGGAACCCATCGAACGTGACGGGCGCTTCGAGATACGGAGCCTTAGCGACCTCGACGCCCGAATCGGCGCGTTCGGCGCCGCGGGCGAGGCGTCATGGGCGTGTGTCGGCGTCCGGCGGTCCGACGGGCGAGAGGCGACGGCCGAAACGTCCGCGGGCGGGGGAGACTCCCTCTGGCGGTTCGCCCGCGAGCAGAGTCGCGCCGTCCCCGGTCGGGCGGTCCCGTAGCGGACCGGGGTTAGGCAACCCAAAATTAGGTTCGCCTAACCAAAACATCTTTTCTCTCGATGCGAAACAGCCGGACGTGATCCGGCTCTCCGCAGGCGGTGATGCCCCGTGACGACGGTGACTCCGAGGTCACTCGCTCTGGTCTTCGTCGCCGGCCTGATCACGGCGCTGGCGACGGGGCTCGGGGCGCTGCCGTTCGTTCTGTTCGACGAGATCTCCGACCGCTGGAACGTCGTCCTCTGGGGGCTGGCGTCGGGCATCATGCTCGCCGCGTCCGGGTTCGGGCTGCTCGCGGAGGGGATGGCGGCGTCGGAGGGGGTCCCGGTCCTCCTCGGGGGCGGTCTGCTCGCCGGGGTGGTCCTCGTGGTCGTCACCGACAGGCTCCTCCACGACACCGGGGTGGGCGGCGAAGGCGACCACGGCGCGCACGACGAGACCGACCGCCCTTCCGACGGCGAGGACGCGGCGCTCGCAGCGGCGGTCGCCGACGGTGACTACCGGACGCTCGTCCTGATCCTCGGCGTCCTCACCGTCCACTCGTTCCCCGAAGGCGTGGCGATCGGGGTGTCGTTCGCGGACCTCGGCCTGGAGGGCGGGGTCCCGGTCCTCGGCGTGTCTGTCCCCCTGCTCGCGGTCTTCATGACCGTGGCCATCTCGATCCACAACGTCCCCGAAGGGACGGCGATCGCCATCCCGCTCCGGACACTCGGCGTGAGCGAGCAGAAGATGGTCGGCGCGGCGGTGCTCTCGTCGCTCCCCCAGCCGGTCGGGGCCGTGATTGCCTTCGCGTTCGTCCGGTGGGCGCGTGCGTTCCTGCCGTTCGGCTTCGGCTTCGCCGCCGGCGCGATGGTCTACCTCGTACTCGCCGAGTTCGTGCCGGAGGCGCTGGAGCAGGGCGCCGACCTGCCCGGCAGGGGGTGGCGCGAACTCGTCGCGGGCGTCGCCGCCGGCGCCGTCCTGATGCTCCCGCTTCTCGCCGTCTAGTCCTCGGTCCAGTACATCAACGCCTCGCGCTCGACACCACAGCCCGGACAGACCTCCGGGAGCGACTCGGTCAGTTGCCCGACCTCGCCACACTCGGTACAGCGCCACACCAGTTCGGCCTCGCCGAAGGCGTGTCCCGCGCGGACGTGTTCGACGCTGAACGACCCGACGTCGTCGCGGACGCTGACGACCAGACTGTCCTCGTCGACGCCGCGGACTGTCCCGACCGCTCGGCCGTCCGCCGTGTACAGCGTCTGTCCGACACCGACCACGCGCTCCGGGGCCTCGCGCGTCTCGTCTGTCATACGCGCGCCCTCGTCGCGAGCGCACCTAACGACTTTCCAGCCGATCGGGACTGTCTACCCGTCCGACCGGTCGTCGACGAGACGGTTCTCGTGCGTCCGCAGAAGGGGGATGTCCTGCCGAGGGGGGACTCGGCAGGTTCGGGCGGCGAAGGGGGCGTCGCGGACCGCCGGTCGTGGCGCCCGCGACGTGTGGGGGGGTGCTGGTCCGTGGGGGGGAGCCAGCATCGGCATTTAGTCGGTGTCCCACTTCAGCATAGGGCGCCTCCCATCTGCGAAACGGACTTTTGACCGGGCTCTCCGCTCTCAGTCCCGGTGGTCGACGGGGCCGCGGGCCCCGTGTCGGCCCCGGTTCGGCGGGCTGGTCCCGCCTCCCCCCGGATCATCCGGGCAGGGGTCCGACGGAAAGCACCACGACCGGCAGTGGGAGTCGATGCCGGCGAGCGTTCTCACAGACCCGCGCAAGCAGCGCGGACGCACGGCTCGACGTCGACGCGAGGTCGCGGGGACCCGTGTTCGACCGGCTGGTCACTCGGACCGCGGCGGCCGAGTCGACCCGCCGGGCACCCCGGCCTCAGTCCGAGGGCGTCCAGCCCGCACGCCGTGCGACCACGACGGCGAGGACGGTAAACAGCGCGAGCGCCGCCCAGGCCGCGGGCTCGACGGCCGAGACGACCGGGGCGCCGAACCGGGCGGCGACGACGGTCAGGAGCCCGGCCCCGGCGACGAGCGCGACGGCCGGCGGCAGCGTGGACTCGGTCGCGTTCTCCGGCTTGACGTACACCTCGGCTTCGTCGAGGCGCGGACCAGGGCCGACAGTGTTCGCCTCGGGGTCGTACGTCACGATTCCGTGGTCGGCGAGCTTCGGCAGGTGGGTCTGCTGGAGCGAGACGTAGACGCTCTTGTAGAGGTCGTCGGCGGTCTCGTCTCTCTCGTCGGCTTCTGCCTCGGCGATCCGGGTCGCGAGGGCCTTGGTCGTGGTCGTCTGTGCCTCGTTCTCGACGAGGTCGTGGACGACCCGGAGTCGCCGGTCGTTCCCGAGGAGACTCAGTGTCTCGACCCGGGACGTGGGCTGTTCGGTCTGGTTGGTCGCGATATCGGTGGTGCTCATGTGTCTCCCCCCCAGCGCGGCTCGGTCGAGGGCATAAGATAAATGTGTGTCAACACTCCTAACTGATCTGTTTCGCGGGTAAAGGCATTCAATACCCCCCCGTAACGAGTGGTTGTCTCAGTCTCGACGCGACGAGACCGAGACGTCTGCCCGAAACGCCTCCCGAATCATCGAGCCGACGAGAACCAGGGCGAGGGCGACGACGGCGACCCAGCCCCCGTTCGACCCCGCGAGCCCGGCCCACGACGCGCCGGCCGCGACGAGGCCGACGACGGCGACGGCTCCGACGACCCCGTCCCACCGCGCGGCGTCGACCGGGAACCGGTCGACCGCGAGTCTGATGTCGCCCGCGGCCGTGCGAAACTCGCCGCTCTCGGCGTCGAACTCGACCGCCCCCGTCCGCTCGACGCCCGTCTCGCACTCCCGGAGGACGGCCGCGACCACCTTACGGGTGGTCGCGTCTGTCGTCGGGGTGTACCGCCCTGTTACCGCACACAGCGCCGCGGACACGCGCTGCACGGACACCCGGGTCGACAGCTCAGAGTGGTCGTCGGGGCGAGCGCCGGACGTGCGCGTGCCCTGGTCGTTCATGTATTTCGACACGTCCGCCCCGGACTTGAGTGTTCCTATTTGTCCGACGCTCGTCGGCGGTAAACGACCGGTTGAGGCCCCGAAGCGTCCCGTTTTACGGGGTTCCGATTCTGATAATCAGCCATTCTGAGCCGGGATCTGACTGGTCGTGAGGCCGAACGACAGAGCCGTCGCGTCACGGGCCACGCCACCTAGTAGCACGGATCGCTTCTCGCTCGCGCCCGCCAGGTGCGCCGCCCGGTCGGCCGCGCGCGACAGACTGTGTGGTCGCGACGCTGACCCCGCGGCGCCCGGGCTTCGGGGTCGGTGCGACGGCAGACCGCGCTGGACGGGTCGGCCGCGACCGGGAACGCGCAGGCGGTCTCGGCGGTTCGGACGGCGGGCGCCTCCACGGCCGGTCCGCGGCCGATGCGAGCAGGCAGTCGTCGAGGAGCGACCCGTCGACGAGTCTCCGGGCGACGACGGCGACCCGGCTCCGGCGACGACGGTCTCCCGGGACATCGGGGCGCCACGTGGCGCGGCTGGTCGTCGGGTCCCGTCGGTCGGCGGCAGTCGTCGACCCCGCTACCGTTCCTCGGCAGCCCGGAGCGCGGCGACCGTCTCTATCCCGG